>CACBFE010000001.1 GCA_902538445.1 uncultured Pelagibacteraceae bacterium
TAAAATAAAACTGTAAGTGCAAAAGATCCAACTAAAGCCAAAACTCCAGTGATCTTTGAAATTTTTAAATCAAAACCATATCCTAAATCCCAAACTAAATGACGTAGTTCATTTAAAATATGAAAGCTAAAACTCCAACAAAGACCAATAGCAACAAATTTACCAAAAAAACTTTGAAAAAAATTGTTTATTTTTAAATAGTTTTCAGCACCGAGCAATAAAGACAAACTCCAAAAACAAATTATTGTAATAGCAATAATATTTATCACTCCGACAATTCTGTGTGTAATTGAAAGCAGAGAAGATATTTGCCATCTATAGATTTGAAGATGAGGGCTTAAAGGATTATTTTTTTCTTCCATACAAGATTTATAAACTAAAGTTATAATTTTTTCACTAAGTGCTCAGCGATCTGAACAGTGTTTAAAGCCGCCCCTTTTAGCAAATTATCAGACACAACCCATATATTAATAGCTTTTACATTTGAGTTGTCTTTTCTGATTCGAGAAATATAAGTTGTATAATCTCCCTCTGCTTCGATGGGCGTAATATATCCACCGTCTTTTCTTTCATCGATGACTTTACATCCAGGTGCATTGCTTAAAATTTTTATAACATTTTCAAAATCATATAAATTATCAAATTCAATATTAATAGACTCAGAGTGTCCAGTTTTAACCGGCACCCTTACACATGTTGCGGTAACATCGATGTCTTTATCAAGGATTTTTTTTGTCTCATTTGTCATTTTCAATTCTTCTTTTGTGTAACCATCCTTATCGAAAATGTCGATATGTGGAATTAAATTGAATGCAATTTGTTTAGTAAAATTATTTGACTTAATTTTTTTATTTTCTAAATAATCTTTTGTTTGCTCAAATAATTCATCCATTTGTGCTTTACCCGCACCGGATACTGCTTGATAAGTAGAGACGACAACTCTGTTAATTTTATATTCATCATGCAAAGGTTTAAGTGCAAGAACCATCTGCATTGTCGAACAATTAGGATTTGAGATAATATTATTATGCTTGTTTAATGCTTCAACGTTTACTTCAGGTACAACTAAAGGAACATCTGATTGCATTCTGAAATAACTAGAATTATCAATTACTATAGTTTTCTTTGCAGCTTTAGGGGCCCACTCTTTTGCGACTTCGCTGCCTGCAGCAAAAAAAGTTATTTGAGCTTTTGAAAAATCGTATCTTTCTAAATTTTCAATAACAATTTCTTTTCCTCGAAATTTAATTTTTTTTCCGGCGCTTTTTTTTGAAGCAACTAAATACAGTTCTTTAAATGCAATCTTAGATTTCTCTAATATTTCAATTGTTTTTCTTCCTACATTTCCCGATGCTCCGATAATTGCAAAATTCATATAATTATTACTTTATTTTAATTTTGCTATAATTGCATCACCCATGACAGAAGTGGAGACCTCTTTCATATTTTTTGACATTATATCTTTGGTTCTTAACCCGTCATCAAGAACACTTTGAACAGCCTGATCTAATTGTTCTGCCTCTTTATCTAAGTCGAGAGAATATTTTAATGCCATTGATAAGCTTAAAATTGAAGCGATAGGGTTAGCAATATTTTTCCCAGCAATATCTGGTGCGGACCCATGAACAGGTTCATACATTGATCTTATTTTTCCTTTTTTATCCCTAGTTCCTAAGGAGGCTGATGGTAGTAAACCCAAGGAACCAGTTAACATTGCAGCTTCATCTGAAAGAATATCGCCAAATAGATTATCAGTAACAATTACGTCAAATTGCTTTGGGTCTCTCAATAACTGCATTGCACAATTGTCTGCTAGCATATGGCTTAATTCAATTTTTTTGTATTCTTTGTCTTTAAGTGCCTGAACTTCTTCCCTCCATAGAATACCTGCCTCCATTACATTGGACTTTTCACAGGAAGTTACTTTATTTTTTCTTTTCTTTGCTAAATCGAAAGCTACTCTAGCTACTCGCTGAATTTCACTAGTGGTATAAGTATGAGTATTAATTCCTTTTCTCTCATTATTTTCAATTGGTTCAATACCTCTAGGTTCACCAAAATAAATTCCACCAGTAAGTTCTCTTACAATCATTATATCTAGACCAGATATTATTTCAGGCTTTAATGAAGATGCTTCTACTAATTGTTTAAAACATATTGCTGGTCGTAAATTAGCAAATAACTTTAATTCTTTTCTTAATTTTAATAACGCCCTTTCTGGTCTCTTAGAGAATTCCAAATTATCGTACTTGGGTCCTCCAACAGCACCTAAAATTACTGCTTCACTCTCCAGCGCCTTATAAAAAACCTCATCTGTAATTGGATTTTTATGTTTGTCGTATGAGGCTCCGCCAACAAGGCCTTCTTCGATTTTAAAGTCTAATGATTTATTTTTATTAAACCACTCAATAATTTTTCTTACTTCTCTTATCACCTCTGGACCAATACCATCGCCCGGAAGTAGTAAAAGTTTTCTATCTTTTACTTTAATCATTTTTTAAAAGCCAAGGCTTTTCTTTGATAAGTTTTTTTTCAAAATTATCTATCTGAAAGATTTTTTCCATTGACAATGCTATGTCGTCTAAACCTTCTATTAAACATTTCTTTTTAAAAGCATCTACTTCAAACTTTATAACTTTATTTCCATATTTAATTTCTTGCTTTTCTAAATTTATTTCAATTTCATCTTTTCTCTTTGAATATTCAGCAAGTTCTAAAACCACTTTATTATCAATTTTAATTGGTAAAATTCCATTTTTAAAACAATTGTTATAGAAAATATCCGCAAAACTAGAACTAATGACACACTTGATGCCAAAATCTGATAAAGCCCAAGGAGCATGCTCTCTTGAAGACCCGCATCCAAAGTTTTTACCAGCAAGTAAAATTTTTGATTTGTTATAAGGCTCTTTATTTAAAATAAAATCATTGATGATTTTTCCATTTTCATCATATCTCATCTCATAGAATAAGCTTTTACCCAATCCTGTTCTTTTTATAGTTTTTAAGAACTGTTTTGGAATTATCATATCAGTATCAATATTCTGAAGTGACAAATAAGATGGTATGGATTTTAAATTAGAAAATTTTTCCATTTTATATCTCTCTCACATCTGTTAAATGGCCATTAATCGCAGCTGCAATAGCCATGCCTGGGCTCACTAAATGAGTTCTTCCTCCTCGTCCCTGTCTACCCTCAAAATTTCTATTAGATGTGGAAGCACATCTTTCTCTTGGTTTTAATTGATCAGGGTTCATTCCTAGACACATTGAACAACCAGGCTCTCTCCATTCAAATCCAGCTTCTTTGAAAATTTTATCTAGCCCCTCTTTTTCAGCTTGTTCCTTAACTAATCCTGATCCAGGAACAACCATCGCACTTACATTATTTGCAATTTTTTTACCTCTTAAAAGTTCTGCAGCAACTCTTAGGTCTTCAATTCTTCCATTTGTGCAACTTCCAATAAATATTTTATCTATTTTAATATCTGAAATTTTAGTATTAGCTTTAAGTCCCATATACTCTAGAGATCTTTTCATGGCCATTTTTCTGTCTTCATTTTTTTCTTTTTCGGGATCTGGTACTACCCCAGTTACAGGCGATACATCCTGTGGAGAAGTGCCCCAAGTTACTAATGGCTCAATATCTTTGCCATCAATATTTATTTCTTTATCAAATTTACATTCCTTATCTGAATATAATGTTTTCCAAAATTTTACTGCTTTTAACCAATCTTCTCCTTTGGGTGACATAGATTTATTTTTTAAATAATCAAACGTTTTTTCATCCGGAGCTATTAAGCCCGCTCTGGCACCAGCTTCAATTGTCATGTTACAAACCGTCATTCTCTCTTCCATGCTAAGGTTGCGTATAACAGCACCGGCAAATTCTACAACATATCCAGTCCCACCAGCTGTGCCTATTGTTCCTATAATTTTAAGAATTACATCTTTAGCTGTAACACCTTTGGGTAATTCTCCGTTTACATTTATTCTAAAATTTTTAGATTTTTTTTGAATTAAAGTTTGGGTAGCAAGTACATGCTCAACCTCTGAGGTTCCAATGCCAAATGCTAAAGCACCGAACGCACCGTGAGTAGCGGTATGACTATCTCCACACACTATAACAGTTCCAGGTTGAGTGAATCCTTGCTCAGGACCTATAATGTGAACGATACCTTGACGTTTGTCGTTCACATCAAAAAGCTTTACACCAAACTCCTTGCAATTACTTCTTAATGTCTCTACCTGTATTCTTGACTCCTCATCATCAATACCTTTTGTTCTATCAGTTGTAGGAACATTATGGTCAGGAACAGCTAAAGTTAATTCTGGTCTTCTAACTTTTCTTTTTTGCAACCTCAGGCCCTCAAAAGCTTGGGGACTTGTAACTTCGTGAACTAAATGACGATCTACATAAATTAATGTAGTGCCGTCATTCTGTTCGTGAACAAGATGGTTTTCCCATATCTTATCGTATAGAGTTTTCGACATTTAATTTTATTTTTTTTCGCTAGTTTGCTTTTCAGCTTTAGCTTCGACTTTTTTGTGTTCTTTTTTCAATTCTTCAGTTTTAGGTACTTCTTTTACAGGCTCAGCTAAAACAACTTTTGGTTCTTCTGGTTTGACAGATACATCAACACCAATTTTCTTTTTGATTTTTTCTGCTATTCTAGCAGATTTACCTTTTCTGTCTCTTAAGTAATATAGTTTGGCTCGTCTTACTTTTCCCGATCGAATTACTTTAATAGAATCTACATTCGGGCTATACAACGCAAAGGTTCTTTCAACTCCTTCACCAAAAGAAATTTTTCTTACTGTGAAAGAGGAGTTTAAGTCTCTGTTCTTTCTTGCAATACAAACTCCTTCAAAATACTGAATTCGTTCTCTTTTACCTTCAACAATTTTAACACCAACTTTAATAGTATCTCCTGGAGAAAATTCAGTAATTTTCTTGTTAGCTGTTATTTTTTTAATTGCTGCTTTATTTATATCTTCAATATTTTTCATTTTTTTTCTCTAAGTATTTTTTCCAAAGATCAGGTCTTTGGCGTTGTGTTATAGCCTCAGATTGAGATAAACGCCACCCCTTTATTTTAGCATGATCGCCAGAAAATAAGACTTCTGGCACTTTTTTACCTTCCCAATCTCTTGGTTTAGTGTATTGAGGATACTCCAAAAGATTATTCTCAAAACTTTCATCTTTAGCGGAATTTGCGTTGCCTAAGACACCCGGTAGAAGTCTAACTAATGCATCTACGAACACAAATGATGCACTCTCACCTCCAGATAAAATAAAATCTCCTATACTGTATTCTTCAATATTTCGTGTCTCTAAAAGTCTTTGGTCAACACCTTCAAAATGACCACATAAAATATTTATTTTTTTAAGCTTACTCAAAGATTTTACTTCTCGTTGGTCTAACCTTTTGCCTTTAGGAGATAAGTAAATTATTTTTTCTTTAGATTTTATATTTTTATCTAAAGCAGATGCTACTACATCTGGTTTTAATAGCATACCGCTTCCACCACCAAAAGGTGTGTCATCGACTGTCCGATTATCATCAAAAGCATAGTCTCTAATATCTATAATTTTGAGACTCCATTTTTGTTTTTCCTTGGCTTTCTTATAGATGCCCACATCTAAAAGCCCAGGATATAAATCTGGATACAAAGTAAATATTTGTACTTCGAGCATTTTTTATAACCTTATTTTTTATCTTTTGGCTCTTCCTTTTTAGCTTCTGCTTTTGCTTCTTCCTTTTTAGGTTCTTCTTTTTTAGCTTCTGCTTTTGCTTCTTCCTTTTTAAGTTCTTCTTTTTTAGCTTCTGCTTTTGGTTCTTCTTTTTTACTATCTGCTTTAGGCGTTTCTTTACTTTCTTCAGCGCTTTTCTTTCTATCCTTTTTAGGAATAGCTTTTTGAGGATTATTTCCTGGCTTCGGCATTGGCATTATTTGGAGTTCACCTAAAAGTCTAGAAACTCTAAGTGTAGGTTGAGCACCTTTACTCATCCAATATTTTACTCTCTCAGTTTCTATTTTTATTCTTTCCTTTTTATCTTTTGGAAGTAATGGATTATAAGAACCAATTTTTTCAATAAATTTACCGTCACGCGGATATCTTCCATCAGCGATAACTATTTTATATATCGGTCTTTTCCTCACTCCTCCCATTGATAGTCTTATTCTTAACATGTTTTACCTTTCATTTTAGTTTGTTGAGCATTTCATCCGGAATCATTCCAGATGGAATTTTTTTTCCTTGTGACATTTTTTTCATCATATCTGACATCATTTTAAATTGTTTAAGTAACTTATTTATTTTGGAAACATCTACTCCAGCGCCTTGGGAAATTCTTTTTCTTCTAGAACCGCTTATAATTTTTGGATTTTCTTTTTCATTTTTTGTCATAGATAAAATTATGGCCTCATTTTCAATAAGCATTCTCTCATCTATATTAGCTTGATCCATTTTTGCTTTCATTTTATTTACACCAGGTAACATCGACATAACTCCTTCCATGCCACCCATTTTTTTCATCTGCCTTAATTGTGAGAGATAAGAGTCCATTGTAAAAATACCTTGTTTAAGTTCTTCCTCAGTTTCTTTAATTTTTTCTTCACTTAAATCTTGCGCTGCTTTTTCAACAAGTGTAACTACATCGCCCATACCAAGGATTCTGTTAGCTAACCTGTTTGGATGAAACATTTCAAAGTCAGAAACTTTTTCTCCAACACCAATATATTTTATAGGTTTGCCAGTGATGTGTTTCATGCTCAACGCAGCTCCACCTCGCGCATCTCCATCAACTCTGGTTAAAATAATTGATGAAAGGTTGACTGCTGTATCAAATTCTTTTGCAACGTTTACAGCTATTTGACCAGTTAAAGAATCGGCAACTAGAATAGTTTCGGCTGGTTTTGTTAAATCTTTAATTTGTTTAATCTCGGACATCATTGGTAAATCTATTTGTGTTCGACCAGCGGTATCAAAAATTATAACGTCTGAACCACTTAGATTTGCAGCGTTGAGTGCTCTTTTAGTAATATCAATAGGTTGTTGTTTTTCTATAATCGGTAAATTTTGTATATTGTTTTTTTCTGCTAATAATTTTAATTGTTCTTGAGCAGCAGGTCTGTAAACGTCTAGACTTACAAGCATAACTTTTTTTTTATGATTTTTTTCGATTAACTTAGCTAATTTAGCGGCTGAAGTTGTTTTTCCTGACCCTTGTAAACCTACTAATAATATAGAAACTGGTGGAACTGCTTTTAGATTAATTTCCTCATTCTTTGAACCAAGTATGTTTACAAGTTCATCATAAACAATCTTTACTATCATTTGACCAGGTGAAGTTGATCTTATGATTTCCTGGCCAATAGCTTTTGGTTTTACATTTTCAACGAAATCTTTAACAACTGGCAGCGCTACGTCAGCCTCTAATAAAGCTAAGCGTATTTCTTTCAAACCAGAATCTACTTGTTCTTCCGTTAAAGAAGGAGCACTTTTTAGTTTAGAAAAAATATTTTCTAATTTATTTGTTAAATTTTCAAACATTTTAATAACGTCCAACACCTATCGCACTAGTGGGCGAACCTTCGCTGACTAGTGTCGACACTCTTGTTTAAGAGCACCGCAAAAACTTAAGTATTTGCGGAAAGTTCGAGGAAACTACAATTTGGGGTTTTAAAAGTCAATGAATAATTATACTAATCTACTTATATGCCTTTGATTAATGCTTTTAGAATGGATGGTTTAGGTAATAAATTTATTATCATAGATAGAAGAGAAAAATCCATAAATATACCTAAAGAAAAAATAATTCACTTGGGAAATATAAAGTCTTTTCATCGTAATATTGAATTTGATCAAATTATATTTATTGAAAAAGAAATTAATAACACTTTTCCAATAACCATTTTTAATTCAGATGGAGGCGAGGTAAGTGCATGTGGAAATGGAAGTAGGTGTGTTGCTTACTTATTAAGCAAAGATTTAAATATTAAAGAAATTAAATTAAAAACAAATAATAGATTACTAAATGCGAAAATTGTTGGAGAGTCAGATGTTCAACTGGAAATGGGGAAACCTGTATTTGAGTGGAACAAAATTCCATTAAAAGAAAAGTTAGATCACAAAAATATAACTCTAGATGTTGATGGTAAAAAATTCACCAATGGATTTAGCCTCAACGTGGGGAACCCTCATATAATTTTTTTTGTAAAAGATTGTTTTGAATACGATCTAAAAATATTAGGACCAAAAATAGAGACTCATGAATTATTTCCTGATCGAACTAATGTAACTTTTGCTCAAATAAATGACGAAAATAATATTTCAATGAATGTTTGGGAACGTGGTGCGGGATTAACAAAAGCATGTGGAACAGCTGCTTGTGCTACTGCTGTTGCAGCTTTTATCAAGAAGTTAACTAAAAATGATATCAATATTAAATTTAAAGAAGGAAGTTTAAATATTAAAGTGGATTCAGATCTCAATATATTTATGAGAGGTCCAGTTTCAGAAATAAAACATACTAGCCTTGAAATCTAAATGGGTTTATTTGATAAATTTAAAATAGGATTAGGTAAAAGTTCAGATGGGCTCTCTACTGGTTTTAAAAATATATTTTCCAAAAAAAAAGTTGATGAAACTGTTCTTACAGAATTTGAAGAGTTAATAATTACATCTGATGCGGGAGTAGAAGTTGCAAAAGAACTAAGAAAAGATTTTGAGAACTTCAAAGTTGATAAAAAGTTAGAAGATCATAAAGAAATTTTAAAACTGATAGCGGATAAATTAGCAATTAATCTTCAAAAGTACGAAAAAGATCTAAGCCTGATGGGAAATGCAAAGTCTGCTGTAATTGTTGTTTCTGGTGTAAACGGTGTTGGAAAAACTACTAGTATTGGAAAACTCGGGAAGTATTTTAAAGATAATAATAGATCCGTTGTTTTTGGAGCTGCCGATACTTTTAGAGCAGCAGCCATAGATCAACTGCAAGTTTGGGCTGCGAAAGTCAAAGTTGATATTATTAAATCTGAAGTCAATAGTGATCCAGCCTCTGTAGCTTTTAAAACTGCTGAATTTGCAAAAAAAAATGAGATTGATGTAGCTTTGATTGATACAGCGGGAAGACTTCAAAATAAAAAGAATTTAATGGAAGAGTACAAAAAAATTATTAATGTCCTTAAAAAAATTGACCCTTCATATCCTAACGAAGTAATTCTTGTCTTAGATGCAACTACAGGGCAAAATGCATTAAATCAAGTTGAAGAATTTAGTAAAATTCACAATCTTACAGGTCTTATAATTACAAAACTTGATAGCACAGCAAAAGGAGGTGTGGTTTTAGCTATTTGTAAAAAATATAATTTACCTATAGTTGCAGTAGGGATGGGAGAAAAAGAAGATGACTTACAACCCTTTAATGCTGAATACTATTCAAAAGCTCTGTTAGGAATTGAAAACTAAAAACTTTTTTAAAGAATTTAAAAGTTGATCATTAAACTCCATCATATGATCATCGATATCAGAAAAATAACTAAACTTAGGTTGATTGGCATTTTCAAATAATTTTGTCCCCATTTTGAAAGGGACAACATTATCTTTCTTGCCGTGCATCACCAAGATAGGAACATTTATATTTTTGATTTTTTTTAAAGAGTCGTATCTGTCTTTTATTAATAAATCGATTGGTAAATAAGGGTAATAAATTTTTGCCGCATCAGCAATCGAGGTAAAAGGTGACTCTAAAACAATTCCTGCAAAAGAATTATTCTGGCCCAATTCTGTAGCTACACCTGTGCCTAACGACTCGCCATATAAAATTATGTTTTTATTTATAACACCGGCCTTGTTAAGCCATTCAACTGATTTTCTAGCATCATTATATAAATTTTTTTCTGTAGGCTTACCTGGATTACCACTAAATCCTCTCCATGAAATTATAAGAATATTTATATCTAGTTTATTTAGTTCATTAAGCTTATGAACCCTATTAGTTAGATCGCCTGCATTACCATGAAAGTATAGAATAGTTTTATTTTTTTTTAAGTCTTTTTCCAAAAACCATGATTTAAGTTTTATATCTTTATCAACCTCAATAAAAACTTCTTTATAATCAAATTGAATTTCATCTCCAGTGTAGTTATTTTCACTTGGGTGATAAAGTAATTTTCTTTGGTATAGATAAGTGAAAAGTACAATTATAATGTAGGCTAATATAATTGATGACAAAGCTAAATAAAAATACTTCATACTTTTTTCCTAGCGAAATAAACTCCAGTAAAGACCAGTAAGCCACCTAAATAATGAAAACTGAGAAGAGGTTCTTCAAAGATTATAATTCCAAAGATAGATCCATAGACTGCAAATAAATATAAAGTAAACCCAGCAAAGGATGCGCCTACGTATTTTTGTAATCTTGTATACAAGGAAAAAGCTATAATGCTTGGAGAAATTGCTGCAAATATAATCCAGAACAAAAATGTCTGATTATAGTTTGTCTTTGCAAAGTAAGTATTTTCTAAAATAAAAAATGGGAAAAGTGATATGAATCCAAACATAGCGATTAAAGTAAATCGAGCCATCAAACTAAATTTTGATTTCCAGTTTAATAAATAAATTGAGTAAAGAGCCCAGCCTAAGGCTGCTCCCAAAACCCATAAATCACCTGATGTAAAATTTAGGTTAATTAAAAAATCTAAATTACCTTTAGATATAATTGTAAAAACACCTGTAATACAAATTAATAAGCCCAATATTCTAAAAAAACTAATTTTTTCTTTAAAGAATAGAATTGATAAAAAAATTATTATTACTGGTGAAGATGTATATATTATACCAATATTAGCCATTGTTGTTGTCATGCCTGCAAGATTTGGGAAAGCTCCACATATACCACAGCCCATTGAGCCTAAGAAAAACAGCTTAAAAAACTCTTTATTAAATTCTTTTTTATATTTTAAAATTTCATTAAAAAAAAAGGGGAATAATATGATGAATACTGTAAACCATCGCCAAAACGCTAAAGAAATAGGAGGCACAAACTCCACACCTCCTCTTGCAACAATAGTATTTGTAGCCATAAAAATTGGCTGAATTAACAAAAGTAAATAAGGAGCGTAAGGATTATTTTTTGTCAATGAAGGCTTCATAGAACATCATTACAATTACCATACCCATTAAAATATAAACAGGAAGCACATCAAAAAAACCTATCATCATTGATCTAGTCAATGTTGTTGCTAAACCTATTAAAAAAAAGGTACAGAGCGCAACTCCAATAATTATTGTAACTTTATCCTTCATCTCTACAATTTTTTTCAAGCCAGTTAGCTGTTCCTAAAAATCTCAAGTCATCAAGTTTATCGCCAACTAATTGAACTCCTAATGGTAAGTCATTTTCTCCTGTAAGTAAAGGTAATGAAATTGTAGGTAAGCCAAGATAAGTCCAAATCTTTTGAAAGTCTGCACTTCCAGTAGATTTTAATCCTTTGTCAGCAACACCGCTTGATGATGGAGTTATAATTCCATGATAGTCCTCAAAAACTTCTTTATATGACTCATAGCTTTGCTTCATAAAATCTGAAGCGTCTCCGTATTCTTTTGCTGAATATCTTAATCCTCTGGAAATAGCTTCTCTCATTTCTTTGGAAAGTTTTGTTTTATCTTTTTCATAATAAACTTGAAAATTATTTGCCATGTCAACTTCATGAATTATTTGATGGTACTTTGGAATATCATCAAAATATGATGGTGTGTCAAAGACTTCTATATTCTTTTTAAAATTTTTTATTAAAAATTCAAAAGCCTGCTGTGATTTTTTATTAATATCTTTCCAATTTTTTGTTTTATAAAAAATAAACTTAGGATCAAAAACAGGACCTTTCTCGCATTCCTCCAACATCTTTTCTGCAGCGAAGTAGACAGTTGAGGGATCATGTAAATCTTTTCTAATTAATGACTTAGCAAGTAATGCAACATCTTTCACTGTTTTACCAAATACACCCACTGTATCCAATTTATCTGAAACTTTAAGGACACCGTTTCTTGAGATAAGTCCATAAGAAGGTTTATAACCAACAACTCCACAATATGATGCTGGCCTAATTACTGAACCTCCAGTTTGAGAGCCAACAGATAAAGGCGCCATGTGAGCTGAAACCGCAGCTGCTGATCCACTTGATGACCCTCCGGGTGTTCTTGAGTAATCATGGGGATTTTTAGTTTTAGAGGGATGTATGTATGCAAGTTCACAAGTGACAGTCTTACCCATTATAATCGCACCCGAATTTTTTAGTAAGTTTACAATTTCAGAGTCTTGTGAGTTAGACATTTTTTTTCTAAAAACTGTCCCGCATTCAGTTGGCATGTCATAAGTTCCAATAATATCTTTTATTGCGACTGGCATCCCATGTAGTGGTCCTAGAGGTTTTCCTGATTTTCTGTAAGTATCTGCTTCTTCAGCTTTTTCTATTAAAAGTTTTTTATCTATAAATTGCCAAGCTTGAACATCCTTTTCAAATTTTTTTATTCTATCCAGATATGCTGTGCAGAGATCAACGGATGACATTTCACCTGAACGAAGTTTTTGAGATAATTCGTAAGCACTTAAAGATGTAACGTCTATCATTTAAATTTGTTAATTAGCAAATAATGCATCTGGCAACCAAAGCGCTATTCCTGGGAAGAGGTACATTAAAAACATAGCTAATATAACTATACCTAAAAAAGGCATAATGCCTTTGAATATTTCCATTAACTCCACATTTTTAGTTTGCACACCTTTTAAATAGTATGCGGACATCGCCATGGGAGGAGTTAAAAATGAGGTTTGTAAATTTAATGCAATTAGCATTGCAAAAAAGTAAGGGTTAACTCCAAAAAATTCTACTAGAGGTAAAAAAATTGGAACAAAAATAATTAATATCTCAGTCCACTCTAATGGCCAACCGAGTAAGAAAATTATTATTTGCGTAATTACTAAGAACTGCCAAGGCTGTAGGTTCATTGATTTAAAGAAATGCTCAAATACTTCGTGGCCACCTAAATACGAAAAGACTGATGCAAAAGTCCATGAACCAATAAACAACCACATAATCATAGCAGTCGTTTTTGCAGTTAAAAATACAGACTCTTTAAAATTTTTCCACTTAAGTGTTTTATAAAAATATGAAAGTATTAATGCTCCAAATGCTCCAACAGCTGCTGCCTCTGCAGGTGTTGCTAGTCCTCCTAAAATAGTTCCTAATACTAAAATTATTAAAGAGAAAAGCGGTAAGAAAGAAACCATTACCTCTTTTAGAATTACTGATCTTGGTGGAATATCTTCTTTAGGTGGTTTAGGTGCAATCGAAGGATTAAAATAAGCTAAAGTTACTGCATAACCAATATAAAGCCCTGCTAATAATAAACCTGGAAAAATTGCTGCAGCGAATAATCTTAAAGGAGAGAGTTGAGCAATTACAGAATAAACGATTAACATAATGCTAGGCGGAATTAAAATACCCAAACAACCTCCAGAACAAATTACTCCAGAAGCAAACTTTTTATCATATCCAGCTCTGATCATCGCCGGCCAAGCAAGAAGCCCCATTAAAGTTACCACGGCTCCTATAATTCCAGTCGCTGTAGAAAATAATGCACATGTAACTAATGCAGCTACTGCCATTGAAGCTGGTAGTCTATGAGAAGCTAGTCTAATCGCAAAAAATAATCTTGAAACTATTCCAGCTCTTTCAACTAAATACCCCATAAATAAAAAGAGTGGGACCGCAGTCAAAACTGTATTATCCATTACGGTATAAGTATTTTGAACGAATAATTGGAAGATTCTATTATCAAAAAGATGTTCCATTCTTGTCGGATCAAAGTAAGCGTAATAACCAAAACCAACTCCCATTGCCATTAATGTAAATGCTATTGGGAATCCAAGTAGCACTGCAAAAAGGAATATTCCCATCATTAAAATTGCAATTTCAGGATTTGTTAAACTAAATAACATCTTTTTGATCCTCGTCTTGTGAAGTTCTCATTAACATTTTTTCTGTCTCCTCTGCTACAACCATTCGAGCAGGCCAATGACCAGTTTGAATGCAAATTATTGATCTACAAACTTCGCTTATACCTTGAATAACTAATAAAATTCCCGCAGCAGGAATTAAAGATTTAGCCATATAAATTTGAATTTGTGCAGGACTATTCCAACTTGTTTCTTTAATCTTCCAAGCTAATGACGCATATTCGTAACCATAAAACGCTAGAGCAAGCACACCTGGAAAGAAAAATATAAAATATAAAACTAAATCGATGTAACCCTGAGTTCTTGGTTTAAAAAGTCTGTAAATTACATCACCTCTCACATGAGCCTCAGTAGAAAGAGTGTAAGCACCTGCCATCATAAAAATCGCACCGTACATTTGTAAACTGAAATCAAAATTCCATAAGGTAGGGGCATTAAAGGCATATGCCATAATAACTTCGTAGCAAGTTCCGCCCATCAAAATTACTATACACCAAGAAAACGCCTTTCCAACGGAAGTGCTTAAAGTATCTGCAAAATGAATAAATCCCCTCATGAAATTTTAAACTATTCTAATTTTTTTGTTATTTCCATAAAAAAAGGGGGCGCAAATACGCCCCCTTTTTTGTTTAAAATATAATTAAATTTTAACTTTTGCTATTGAGCCGAACTCATTCTCATAAGCCAACTTGTAATTAGGCTGATTCATGAGTAAGTACTTCATAACCCTCTTAGCGTATTTCTTCTGTGAGTCTACAATCTTTTTAAAGAATGGATCTTTCTTATTGAAATCTCCAATTACTTTATCCCAACCTTTTAACTGTTGAGCTAAGATCGCATCAGATGTTTGATACACATTTACTTTGTGCTGGTTCATCAATTTAGATAAGTCAGCAGAGTATCTTACTAATGCTTTAAAGTAGTTATCACTGTTCGCAGCATAAGCAGCATTTTTTAGAATAGCCTGATGCTTAGGCGATAATCCATTAAATGTCTTCTTATTTACTGGAATTTCAAACATCTCTTGTGATTGGTGGAAGCTTCCTAAGTGATAATGCTTAGAAACGTCTTGCATACCAAACTGAGAGTCTGAAGTTGGGTTGTTAAACTCAGCAGCTTCAATCAAACCTGTCTTCATTGCAGGCTGAATTTCACCACCTGGTAATTGTCTTACAACCATTCCCATTGCTGTTAATACGTTAGTAGCTAAACCTACTGTTCTGTACTTCATACCTTTTACATCAGATACTTTTGTTACGTTCTTTTTGAACCATCCAAAAGGCTGTGCAGGCATTGGCATATGGAAGAAACCAATATAATCAAAACCGACTTTTGCAAGTGTTTCATCATAAAGTTTTCTACCTCCACCATACTCTATCCATCCCATAATTTCTTGAGATGACATTCCGTATGACGGACCAGTACCGAATAGAGAAGCTGCTGGATTTTTTCCATACCAATAAGCTGTTACCCAGTGTCCCATATCAAGTACACCTGAACTTACTGCTTGTCCAATCTCCGAAGTCTTAACTACAGCTCCAACTGGCTGAAGATCAATTTTTAATTCACCTCCAGACATGTCGCCTACCATTTTTGCGTAGTCGCCAGCCATTTCAAAGAAAATGTTAGCGCCTGACGGCCAAGCCGCTTGCATCTTTAAAGTTTGAGGAGCACCTAAAGCAATGTTTGGCATTGCAACAGTTGCTGCCGCTGCAGCACCCGTAGCTGCTGCTGCTTTAAAGAACTTACGTCTTGATGGAGTTTTTACTCCTTTTATTTTTTTTGACATATGTCCTCCGTTAGTTAATTAACCAAAAGATTTAAGCACAAACTCAAATCAGAGTCTCCATATATTTTTAGAATTATTTTAAAGTAAATTCATTGAATTCAATCTGAAGGTGTATTAATTTACCTGATCTTGTGGTTTTTTTCCTGAGAAAAAATCTTCCAAATTTTTTGTAGCTCGATATGCCATATCCCACCTTGTCCTTTTTGTAGCACTTCCTAAATGAGGAAGTAAAAAAATATTTTTTAACTTTAAATATTCAGGATGAATTTTTGGCTCACCATTGTAAACATCTAAACCATAAGCAAACACTTTCCCATTTTTCAAAGCCTCAACCATAGCATCATCATCAACCACATCACCTCTTGCTGCGTTGCCTATCACTGTATTTTCCTTTAAATAACTTAAAGTCTCTTTATTGATTAGGTTTTTTGTTTCTGGTGTGGCTGGACAATTAATTGATAAAAATTCACTTTTTTCAAACAAACTTTTTATATCTCTATGATAAATCGCACCATCCTCTAAATCAGAAGAAAGTTTAGATCTATTATGATAGTGAATTTCCATGCCAAAAGCCTTTGCTCTTTTAGCTACCGCTCTTCCAATTCTGCCCATTCCAAGAATTCCTAATCTCTTGTTTGACATTTGTTTTCCTAATAAAAAATCAAAAGACCATTTCCAGTTTTGAGTTTCGGCTGCAATACGACCCTCATAAGCTCTCCTAGACGCTCCTAATAAAAGTAATATTTGGATGTCAGCTGTGGCGTCAGTTAAAACATCAGGGGTATTTGTTACTGTAATTCCTTTTGCTTTAGCAGCTTGAATATCTATATTTCCAAAGCCAACTGCACCGTTAGCAATAATTTTAATAGAGCTTGATAATTTTGATATAGTATCAGCATTAATTGGGTCAGTAACCGAACTTAAGATTCCGTCATAATTTTTAGATCCATCAATAATTTCTTGAGGCTTATAAATTTTGTCATCTTTATTTAAATTAACTTCAAATAAGTTTTGAAGCTTCTCCTCGTTTTCTTTAAGGAGCCTTCTAGTAACAAAAATTTTTTTTTTCATTTTAGAAATTATTTAATTTATATGGTTTTGGTCCGCCAGTGAACCAATCAAGTAATTCAACTGTATGAATGATAGGAATTCTAGTTCCAGAAGAAATTTGTGTCATACATCCTATATTACCTGTTGAAATAAAATCAGGAGAAATTTTTTCAATATTTTTGACTTTATTTTTTAATAACGATTTTGCCATTTTTTGATGAAGAATATTGTAGGTCCCAGCAGATCCGCAACATAAATGTCCTTCCGGTATTTCTAAAACTTCGTTACCAGTTTTTGAAATTAAATCTTTAGGTTGTTGATGAACTTTTTGCCCATGTTGCATCGAACAAGCTGAATGATAAGCAATTTTGTATTTTTTCTCAGTGTTTATATTTATATTCAACTTTAAATTCTCATCAAGATACTCGGTAATATCTTTTGTTAATTCAGAAATTTTTTTTGCTTTTTTTTTCAAATCTTTATCATTTTTAAAAATATGCCCGTAATCTTTTAAAGTTGTACCACATCCTGAAGTATTGCTAATAATCGCATCTAAACCATTTTTAAGATATTCATCATGCCAACTATTAATATTTATTTTGAAAGACTCATGTGCCAATTTTTGTTTACCTAAATGATGATTTAAAGAACCACAGCAATAGATATCTGGCATCACAACCACTTCAACATTATGTCTATTTAAAAGTCTAATTGTCGATTCATTTATTTCAGGTGAGATTACTCTTTGAACACATCCAGTTAATAATGCTACCCTTGAAATTTTTTTACCTTTCGTAACTTCATAAACTTTTTTTTCTTTTAATTTCTTGGAAGGTATTTTGTCTGGCATTAAACTTAACGCGTTCTTGAGAAATTTTGGAAATAAAAAACTAAAAGGTTTAATAATTTTAGAAGACAAAGCCATTAATAAAAATACTTTTGGTCTTGGCAATACAAACGAAAGAATATTTCTAAACAATCTATCGAACAAAGGTCTTCTATAAGTTTCTTCAACATAATTTCTTCCATGATCGATGAGGTGCATGTAGTTTACGCCTGATGGACAAGTCGTCATGCAGGAATAACAAGACAAGCAGCTATCAATGTGTTTTGCAATTTGTTTGGTAGCAGGTTTTTTATTCTCTAACATATCTTTTATTAAATATATTCTTCCTCTTGGACCTTCTAATTCTTCTCCATTAATTCCGTAAGTTGGGCAAGTTGCATTACACATTCCACAGTGAACACATTTTCTTATAATTGTTTCACTGGTTTTGTTGTCTTTGTCTTTTAGCTGGTTCTCTGTAAATGATGTCTGCATTTAAATTCCTGTATACATCTTACCCGGGTTAAAAATTCTTTTCGGGTCAAAACTTTTTTTTATTTTTTCACTGATTTTATACTTAATTGGATCTATTGTAAAAATGTCGGCAGAGGCTTTAAAGTCATCCTCTATTTTAATTAATGTATAATATCCTTGGTGATTCTTGGTTATTTCCTTTATTTCTGAAAGGATTTTTGAATTTAGGTGGTCAAACGCCATCCATATAAGGCTTCCACCCCAGTCGATAAAATAATTTAAATCATCTTTTTTGAGCTTTTGAATAACTTGTAAAGTTTCACTTATAGGCACAACTATTCTTATTAGGTTACTTTTTGAATTTTTAAAAACCTCTAAATTTTTTGTTTTACTCCAAAAAATTTCAGTTTGAACATTATCTAAAACTGAATACTCATTATTAATAAGAGCTAGTTCTTTTGAAAGTCTGTCAATCCTCTGGTCAACTGAGTTTGTGGGACCTTCTATTCTTATACCGGTTAAGCCACCATCATGCGTAAGATCATTTAAAATGAAATTTTTTCCAAAATAATCAGGATAAAAAACACCTCCAGAGGGGTCGGTTGATGATGATAAAGATTGTCCTAAATAATCAAGTGCTTTTTTAACATGAGGATTTTTTATTATTAATGTTTTACTTGTTTCTGGTTTTGGTAAAACTTTGATTGATATTTCTGTTAAAACTGTAAGTGTTCCAAAAGATCCTGATAATATCTTGCATAAATCGTAACCGGTTACATTTTTTACAACTGTTCCTCCTGATTTTATAGTTTCACCTTTTCCATTAACTCCTTGAAAACCAAGAAGATGGTCTCTAACACTTCCAACTTTAAATCTTCTTGATCCAGCAAAATTGCAAGCAACCACTCCTCCAATTGAACCGCTGTTGCTCTCACCTGAAAATAAGTAGCCAAAGTCATTAGGTTCGAATGCTAATTGTTGATTATTTTTTTTTAGCACTTCTTCTATTTCACTTATAGGGGTGCCTGCCTTAACTTTAATATAAAGTTCCTCAGGTTTGTAATCTATGATGCCTTTATAATTTGAAAGATCTAAAGTTTTCTCAGCCTGAAAATTTCTGCCAATTTTGTTTTTTGATTGTAAACCGCTTATTTCTAAAGGAGTGCTTTTTTTGTAACAATTTTTTACGATTTCTACAATTTCTTCTCTAGTGGATGGTTTAAAAATATTTTGATTAAAATCTAGGGATGTCTGGAAATTTTGTTTTTCCTCCATGGACGTGAACTCTCCCTTCCTCAGCGCATTTTCTAAGTATTGGATAAACTTTGCCTGGATTTAATAATGAGTTTGGGTCTAAAGCCACTTTTATAGTGAGCTGTTGCTGAATGTCTTTGTCGTTGAAAGCCTCGCACATTAATTCTCTTTTCTCTATTCCTACTCCATGTTCACCTGTAAGAGCTCCACCAACTTTAACGCAATATTTTAATATATCAGCTCCAAAGTCTTCGCATTTTTTAAGTGAGTTCTTATCATTAGCATCAAACATAATTAATGGATGTAGATTTCCATCACCTGCGTGGAAAGCATTTGCAACTGGTAAATCATATTTTTTTGATAGTCTCGTGATTTCTCTAAGTACTTCTGCAAGCTTACCTCTTGGTATTGAACCATCCATGCACATATAATCTGGTGCTAAAACTCCACATGCTGGGAAAGCTGCTTTTCTACCTGCCCAAAATTTTAATCTCTCTTCATTAGATTTGCTTACTTTTAAACTAGATGAATTATTTTTTTCAGCAATTTGTTTTGCTTTTTCGATATAGGTCTCCACTTCATGCTGCGTTCCATCAAACTCAACGATCATCATTGCCTCTGCATCTGTTGGATATCCTGCCTTTGAATAATCATTTGTCGCTTTTGTAAGAGCTTTGTCCATAATTTCCATTCCTGCAGGTATACATCCCTCTGCTATTATTTCTGCTACACAATTTCCTGCATCTTCAATAGTTGGAAAACCGATGAGTGCGGCCTTAACAATCTCTGGTGACTTAAGAATTTTTACTGTTACTTCTGTTATAACTCCTAGTAAACCCTCTGATCCAGTCATTAAACCTAAAAAGTCGTAACCTTCTGAGTCCATTGCCTTACCACCAAATTTAGTTATTGTCCCATCCATGAGCACAACTTCAATACCTAAAAGATTATTTGTTGTTGCTCCGTATTTTAAAGAGTGCACACCTCCAGAATTTTCAGCTACATTTCCACCTATAGAACATGCAATTTGACTTGAAGGATCTGGGGCATAGTAAAATCCTTTATCTTGAACGGCGTGAGTAATTGCTAAATTGGTTACACAAGGTTGTGTTACTACACATCTATTCTTGTAATCGATTTCAATAATTTTATTAAATTTTCCCATTGCCATTAGCACACAATCTTCTAAAGGCAATGATCCCCCCGATAAACCCGTTCCAGCTCCTCTTGGAACTACTTTAACTTTATTGTCATTACAATATTTTAATATATTACTTACTTCCTCTACAGTCTCAGGCATAACTACGACTAAAGGCATTTGTCTATACGCGGTTAAACCGTCAGTTTCGAAAGGTCTTAATTCATCTGGGTGTGAAAGAATATTTTTTGGATTTATTATTCTCCCTATATCAGAAACAATCTTATCTTTTTTTGATAAAATTGAAATATCGATTTTTGGCATTTGTAAACTACTCATAAGTTCCTTTACTTAAGCATTTTTGATATTTTATCTAGTGCTTTTTGAATATTATCCTGAGAAGCTGCAAAGCTAAAACGTACAAAATCAACAGATGTCTTACCAAAAGCCGTTCCTGGAACAATTGCCACACCAGCCTCATGCATACATTTTTTTGAAAATTCAGAACCGCTCATTCCTGTTCCGCTAACATTCGGAAAAGCATAAAAAGCGCCGCCAGGCATACTACAAGTAACCCCTGGCAAATCGTTTAAACCTTTGTGAATTAATTTTCTTCTTTGATCAAATTTTTCCATCATGTGGTGAATAGAGTCGTCAGGACCATCTAATGCAGCTATCCCTGCAAATTGTGATGGTGCGTTTACACAAGAAAAACTATTTATTGCTAATTTTGTTACATGTGAAATTAAACTCTCAGGCCAAACACTCCAGCCCATTCTCCAACCAGTCATGGAGTAAGCTTTGCTCCATCCATCTAAGACTATTAATCTATCTTGTAGATCAGGATAATTAAAAAATGTTGGCATTTCTTTTCCGTCAAAAATTTGTCTACTGTAAATTTCATCACTTAATATGTAGACATGTGGATGTTTCTTTAAACCTTCTGCAAGAAAATCTATTGCGGGTTTTTCAACAAAACTACCAGTTGGATTATTTGGGTTAATTAAAATTACTAACCTTGTTTTGTCAGTGATTGAAGATAAAATTTTTTCTGGATCAAACTTTAAATCTTTTTCCTTTGTTAAATCATAAGGAACAGATTTTGCTCCAGTATAATTAATCATCGACTCATAAATTGGGAATCCGGGTGTTGGGTGAACTATCTCTGCTCCAGGTTCCCCAATCATTTGAATTGCATAATACATTGTGGGTTTACCACCTGGCATAATCATAATTCTCTCAGGATCTACATCTTTTTTGTATAAACTTTTTATTTTTCTAGAAACAGCTTGCCTGCATTCTGTAATACCGTTCGCCAAAACATATCCATGATGTCCATCATCAATAGCTTTTTTAGCTGCATCCATTATGTGTTGGGGAGTTTTAAAATCGGGTTGTCCTAAACCTAGGTGGATCATTTCTTTTCCCTGTGCCTCAAGTTTTTTAGCCTCAGCTAACACACTGAAAGCAGTTTCTGTACCCAATCTTTCTAAATTTTTCGCAAGTTTCATATTTTAACCCTAAAATAAATTGTCACTTTTGCATATTAGTTTTTTTGCATCATCTATATGCAATTTTAGAGCTATTTAGCTCTTTTACGCTTTTACAACCTAATAATATCATATCTCTCCTTATTTCTTCTCGCATTCTTTTTAAAATTTGCTCCACGCCAGCCTGTCCGCCAGCACCTAGAGCAAATAAAAAACCTTTTCCAAAGCTACAGGCTGTTGCACCTAATGATAATGCTTTTAAAACATGTGTGCCTCTTCTTATTCCTCCATCTAAAATAATTTCTAACTTATCTCCAACTGCTTCCTTGATTACCGGTAGTTGATCAAAAGGTGATCTAGAACCATCCAGTTGTCTTCCACCGTGGTTAGATAATAAGATTGCAGAGGCACCAATATCGATTGCTCTTTTTGCATCTTCAACTGACATCACGCCTTTTAATGCAAAAGGCCCACCCCATTTTTTAACAACGTACTCAGCATCTTTCCAACTCATCGCTGGATCGTATTGTTCGTTGATATAATCCATTACTCCTTTCGCGATACTAGATCCTTTCTTCGTCCAATGAGAAACATTTGCTAATTCAAATTTTTTATTTGTCAAATAATTGAATGCCCATTTAGGATGCATTGCAAAACTCATAATACTTTTTAAAGTTAATTTTGGTGGAGTAGTAAAACCCCATTTATGATCTCTTTCTCTATTTCCTGCTACAACTGTATCAACAGTTAAACACAAAGATTTGAATCCTGCTGTTTTACATCTATCTATTAAATTATCTGTTAAACCTTGATCTTTATGAATATAAAGTTGAAACATCTTAGGCCCGCTTGCAGCATTGGCTATTTCCTCAATTGAAGATGTTGCCATAGTCGACATGCTATAAAAGGTTCCAAATTTTTCTGCAGCTCTCGCAGATGCTTTATCTCCATCGTGATGATACAACCTTTGCATTGCGGTTGGTGCTAAAAATAAAGGCATATCAATTTTCTGACCAAAAACAGTTGTTGAGAGATCGGGTTCTCCAACACTAGCCAGAATATTTGGTACCAAATCACATTTTAAAAACGATTCTGTATTTCTTTTTAAAGTTGTTTCATCGTCCGAACCACCATCGATGTAATGAAATATAGGTGCTGGTAAATTTTTTTTTGCTAATTTTCTGAAATCTTCAAAGTTATAACAATCATTTAGATTCATTATAATTAAAAGTTTTTAGAAAATGTTATATGTTGGTTATCTGTTCCTGGATTTGAATCACCCCAGTCGTTATTTGAAATATGGCTATAGCTATAACTTAATTTAGAGTTTTCAAAAATATTAAAACCTACTTTTATTTCACTTTTAAATTCTAATGCACTCCCTAAGTCTTTTCCATCGCCCTTTTCATAATAACCTGGAGTAAAACTTGGTAAAATTTTTAAGGGTCCGATCCCATATTGCCCCTCAATGCCAGTATAAAGGTAAACAGAACTATTTCCTGTCATAAATCCTCCGGTAACAGGTTTGAACTTTCCAAGAAAAGTATCTCTGAATAAATTTGGATTTTTGTGTTCAATTCCAAATAAACTCGTCTTATCATCACCCTCTTTATCTATTACATCAAAAGTACCAGTGTAAAATGAGATATCTACGTCTCCTTGTTCTGCTTGTGCATGAACAAAAATGATGAAAGTAGATAATAAACTTATTAGCAATTTGAATTTCATACAAAAAAATACAACTAAATGTTTAATATGTACAGTTTCCTTTAGTGCCTTAATGTCTTTTTTTTAGAAAAGAGAAAATGAAAAACCCTCCAAAAATTAGTGCTATATAAGGCAAAATCCATAACAAGGAATTTTGAATATTAAATTGAGGCTTAAACACAATCCAATCCCCGTATTTATCAGACATAAATTCATAAATTTCATCCTCTGTTTTGCCCTCGTCAATTAAATCTTTAACTACTAATTTTATTGTCTGCGCAAAATCCGAATTTGAGTCTGATATAGATTGACCCTGGCAAACTAGACAACGCAAATTTTTATGAATTAAATTTGGATCAACAGTCTTCTCTGCTGCAAAAGAAAATTTTGAAAAAAAAATAAATAGTATTAAAAGTAAATTTAATTTCATAATTACTTTATAATTTTGATAATATTATTATAATCATCAACTGATAGCGGTCCTACAAATTTTTGTATAATCATTAATTCTTTATTTATTAATATACTTTCTGGAATTCCATAAATACCAAATTTTACTGAATGCTTACCATTTTTGTCTTTCGCTAACAAATCATAAGGATTACCTAGCTCACTTAAAAAAGTTTTAGCTTGGGGCTCTTTATCCTTAAAATTAATACCTAGTATCACTAAATTTTTAGTTTTAGATAGTTTCATTAATATAGGATGTTCAACTCTGCAAGGTGCACACCACGATGCCCAAAAATTTATTAGTGTATAATTATTTTTTTTTATGTCATCTCTTGTAAAATAATTTTCGTCATCAAAAGAAATAATTTTAAATTCAGGCGTATCCTTATTTACTAAACTTGAGGTATTATAATTAGTATCTCTTGTAAGACTTATATAAAATATACCTATTACAAATAAAAAAATGAATAAAATTATTATCTTAGTTATTTTTCGCATTATTAAATAATCTTATAGAACCACCAACAACAATCATAATTACCGATATCCAAATCCAAGCCATTAATGGTTTTTTTTGAAATTTAATGTTGTAATAATCTGATCTATCAATATTGCTCATGGTTAAATAATAATCTTTTATTAAACTGGTTTTTATAGCTGCTTCATAAGTTAAAGTTTTGGGCTTGTTGTAAATTCTTATTTCTGGATTTAAAATATTGGTTTGATTTGAATTTATATTTTTTATTTCTAACTTTCCAATAACTGCTTGATAATTTTTGTAATTTTTTAAATCTAAATTCTGTAATTGAATAGAGTAATTCTCAAATTTTTTTGTTTCCCCTAATTTAATATTATAATCTTTTTCCAATGAAAAAATATCATTCAACCCTATGAATAAAACTAAAAAACCAAAAGACGTATGTGAAATAATTCTGGCAAAATCTAATTTATTTCTTTTAAGAGCTTTTGCTATATCCATTAAAGAGGAAATGATCAAAAATAGAGCGCTAATAATAATAAAATTAGATAACAGGGAATAGCTTTTAAAAAAAAAGATTATTGCTAAATTTAAACCAATCGCACCGGCTAATATATAAAAATAAATTCTAATGTTTTCGAATTTGTTTTTTATCCATTTTGCACTTGGTCCTAAGGCCATAAATAGAAGAAATATAACAACTACTGGAAATATAATTGCATTGTAAAAAGGTGGGCCTACCGAAATTTTATTATCTGTTATAGCATCAGTGAAAATTGGGTAAATAGTTCCTAGCAGAACAGTAATTAAGTAAAACATCATAAACCAGTTATTAACTAAAATGAATGTTTCTTTACTGTTCCGATTTAAATCATAATTTTCTTTTTTATACTTTTGAAAGAGGAGAAAAATAGACCCAAATATCATTAAACTTAAAAATATTAATATATAGACCCCCCTACTTGGATCGCTCGCAAATGTATGAACAGAATTTAAAATACCAGATCTTACTAAAAAAGTTCCTGTAACACTTAAAATAAAAGTAATTAAACAGAGGATTATAACCCAAAAATAAAATAAATTTCTTTTTTCGAAAACAATTAATGAATGAAATAAAGCAGTCATAGCAAACCAAGGTAACAAAGAAGCATTCTCAACAGGATCCCAAAACCAAAAGCCTCCCCAGCCCAATTCATAGTAAGCCCATATAGAACCAACCAGAATTCCAAGTGTTTGGAAACACCAAGATATTAAAACCCAATTTTTAATTGAAAGAGAAAATGATTTCTCTGAGTAATTCGTAATTAACGATGCTATTGCTGCTGAAAAATAAATAGATGCGCCAACAAAACCTATATAAAGAAGCGGAGGATGAATAGCTAAAGCGGGATCTTGTAATATTGGATTCAAACCTAAACCTTCCAATGGGATTGGAGAAATTTTACTAAAAGGATTTGAGTTGAAAAGAATAAAAAAAAGGAAACCAAGGATTAATATGTTTTGAATTATTAAAGTAAAAAGTCTAAATTTTTTTGGATGATTTTTGTTATGGACTAAAAATAAAAAAGAAAATATTGAGAGAATGATGGCCCAAAGCAATAAGCTTCCTTCATGATTTCCCCATGTTCCTGCAATCTTATAAAATAAAGGCTTCAAAGAATGAGAGTTTTGATAAACGGTGATTAAAGAAAAATCTGAGACAATAAAAGCAGCTATCAAAACAAAAAAACAAACAATTATTGAGGTACTCTGGATTAAACTTAGTTGAAAAATATTTTTATTTACTCCTCCGGATATTTTTAGATTTCTGTTAGCAGTATAAATAATACTTAAACTTAAGATTACATTTAAAAATAATAATATATTGCCTAAATTACTTAGCATTTTTTTTCATCATATCTTTTAATTCTGGGGGCATATAGTTTTCATCATGTTTTGCTAAAATTCTATCAGCTATAAAAAAAGTTTTATCTTGTAGCTTTCCTTCAGCGACAACACCTTTTTCCTCTGAAAATAGGTTAGGAACTGTGCCGCTAAAGCTAATATTAAGCTCATTATTAAAATCAGTGATTACAAACTTTATTTCTTCCTCTTTAATAATTAATGAATTTTTTTTAACCATTCCACCTACTCTAATTTTTTTATCAAAAATAATATTTTGATTATTTTTTATATCTGTAGGGGATTTAAAATATAAAATATTTTTGCTTAATGATTGAAGTATAAAAAAAATTCCTGTTACTGAAACTAGTAACGTTATGGCTAAGAGTGATGCTCTTTTTTTTACTTTTTTTGGGAGCATTAAATGCTTTAAATAGTTTTGCTAGATGAGGATAAAACTTGCGAAGCTATTTTTGAATTCTCGATAACTATTTTCTTTCTCTCAGATGAAAGCTCGTTGATCTCTCTCGCAAAATCTCTTTCATACTTTTTTAGTGTTTTGAATGTTTTGTAGTAAAGCAATCCACACGCGATAAAGGTAATTGCGAAAGACCCCCATACAAATAGTCCATAACCATTCATTGATAAAAAATTTTGAATCATAATCTTTTCAAGTTTTTCTTCTTTATTCTAATGATTTCTGTCTTGTATTTCATTAGAAAAATTAGCGCACAATACAATATTAAGACAAAAAACATTAACAATAATGGCATTAACATAGAAGAATGGATTGAGCTCTCTCCAGTTAACTTTATACTGGCGGGTTGATGAAGTGTGTTCCACCAATCAACGGAGTATTTAATTATAGGAATATTGATTAAACCTATTATCGCAATAATACTAGAAATTTTATTTGCTTTGTTTTCATCAGCAATAAATTTATGAGTTGAGATAAATCCAATATAAAAAAGAGCAAGGATCAACATTGATGTTATTCTAGCATCCCAAGCCCACCATGTTCCCCATGTTGGTTGGCCCCAAATAGATCCTGTAACTAATGCCAAGCATGTAAACATAAGGCCAATTGGAGCAATACTCTTAGTTATCAATTTAATGTTTTTAATTTTAAAAATAAAATAAGCAATGGACAATATTGAAATTGAGGAAAAAGAAGCTAAACCAATCCATGCTGAAGGAACATGTACATACATTATTCTTACACTATCCCCCTGCAAATAATCCGGCGGTGAAAAAATTAGGGCAAAAGAAAGTGCAACTAAGAGTAAAATAAAAAAGATCGAATTTATAAATCCAATCAATCTCTCAATCCAAAAAAATATATTGCTTAAGTTTAAAATTTTAAACATTTAACTTTGATTACTATAATATTTTTTTTATGTGAAGATGTATTATAGGCCCAACCGAGAATTAGGAGGGAGTCAACTAAAGAAGTATATCCTCAATTGGGCTTATTATACATTTTCATATTACAAACTCTCTGTGACGGGTATTTGAATAAAAATTGTTAAATTTTAGGCAGTAAAATTAATTTGAAATTTTAAGATAACTAGATCCTTTTTTTCCTAAGAAAATCTCTTCAATAAGTGGGTGCTTGACTGGCTCTTTTGATTGATCTAAGAGAAGGTTCTGCTCAGAAACATATGCTTCATATGTTACGTCATTACTTTCAGCTAACAGATGATAAAAAGGTTGGTCTTTTCTTGGCCTTACCTCTTTAGGAATTGATTGGTACCATTCCTCAGAATTATTAAATTCAAAATCAACATCATATATCACACCTCTAAAATCGAAGTGCCTATGTTTTACTACTTCGCCTATTGAGAATTTTGCTGTATTACTTTTGGACATACCTAATAATTAGTAATTTTTATTCATAAATCAATAACTAATTTAAAAAAAATTTATTATATGCTAATAAATATTTGTGAATAAATCTTTTTTGAAATTTATTACTGACTTTGGCCCATTATTAATTTTTTTTATTATTTACTATAAAAGTGGCAATGACCTAAGTGCTGCAATTCCACCTTTAATTATCTCAACTTTGGTCGCAGTTGCAATAATGTATTTTGTAGATAAGAAAATTCCTTATGTGCCCTTAGTTGGGGCAATAGTTATTTCTCTATTTGGGGGATTAACATTATATTTTGATAATCCAATTTTTATTTATATGAAGCCTACGATTGTAAATCTAATATTTGCAGCTACACTTCTTATAAGTAAATCATTTTTTGACAAAAATTTTTTGAAATTTTTTTTACAAACTGCCTTTCAGTTAAACGAAGAAGGGTGGGAGAAACTTAACTCTAGATGGGCTTACTTTTTTATTTTTTTAGCTTTATTAAATGAAATTGTTTGGCGCACACAACCAGAAACAACTTGGGTAAATTTTAAAGTTTGGGGAATGCTACCTATCACGATAATCTTTACAGCAATACAGATTCCACTAATTAACAAATATAAAATATGAATAATATTAGACTAATAATAAATAACGAACACTTTAAAAGTGAAAAAGAAAAATTTTTTATTAAAAAAGAATTACAAAGCATTCTAAACTTGTACGCAAAAATGGTTTCAAATGGATCATGGAAAGATTACTCATTTACGTCTGGAGTAAAAGAAGTATCTTTTAATGTTTATCAAAGAGCCTCCGATAAGCCAGTATTAAGAATTTTAAAAAATTTAAAGCCAAAATACTTAAATGAAAAATATCTAATTAAAGACAAGAATGGTATTATTTTAAAAAAATCTGAAAATTTAAATCTTTTAATCAATAAAACTAGTTGGAATAAGTTGAGGCTGGTAAAATAGTTATCTTCTTTGACCAAAAAGTCTCAAGAGCATTATAAATAAATTTATAAAGTCTAAGTACAACGTTAAAGCTCCCATGACTGCTTTTTTACCAATCATTTCACCGCTGTCGCTTACTAAATACATGTTTTTGATTTTCTGTGTATCATAGGCGGTTAATCCTACAAAAAATAAAACACCAATTATTGAAATCACAAAGTACATCATAGTTGATTTCATAAAAATATTTACCAGTGATGCAATTATTATTCCGAATAAACCCATCATTAGAAAAGATCCTAGTTTAGTGAGGTCTTTCTTAGTTGTATATCCATATATGCTCATTGCTCCAAATGTACCTGCAGTTATGAAAAAAACTCTTGTTATGCTTGTTCCTGTGTACATTAAAAAAATTGATGAAAGTGATGCGCCCATTAATGCCGCAAAGATCCAAAAAGCTGTTTGCGCTTTTGCTGCAGACATTTTTGCAATTCCAAAACTCATATAAAAAACTATTGCTAAAGGAGCTAACATTATGACCCATTTAAGTCCCGACGCATATATTGCGTTTCCAAAATTTGTTAAGCCTATTATTTGTCCTTCATTAGAAGTAACTACGGCCATTTTAAAAAATGCGAGAGCTATAAAACCGGTTAATAGAACACCTGAAGCCATGTAGTTATAGACTTTAAGCATGTAAGAACGTAAACCCTGATCTATAATTGCTTCAGAAGCCGACGATCTTACTGTTGATGTTTGTTTGTTAAATTCCATAGGATATATATATGTTTTTTTATAAACTTTTCAATAGTCAAAAATTGACCTAAAAAAGAGCTGTAAATATTAATTTTTATGAAATTTAGAAAACTCGGAACTACAGACATTGATGTGAGTTTAATTTGTCTGGGTACTATGACATGGGGAACTCAAAATACTGAGAAAGATGCTTTTGAGCAAATGGACTACGCGGTATCGAAAGGAATAAATTTTTTTGATACAGCGGAACTTTACTCTGTTCCACCAACTTCGGAGTCCTTTGGCAAAACTGAAATAATGATTGGTAATTGGTTCCAAAAAAGAAAAAATAGAGATAAAATTATTTTAGCTTCCAAAGTTTCTGGACCAGGATGTAGCTGGATAAGAGGTGGAGGAAACAATTTTGATGAAAAAAAAATTGGGGAAGCTATTGATGGTAGTTTAAAACGATTAAAAACTGATTATATTGATTTATATCAACTACACTGGCCTGAAAGATCTACAAATTATTTTGGTAATAGAGATTTTCTTTATAATAATAAAGAAGGAAATTGGAATAGCTTTGAAGATATACTAGAGGCTTTAGAAAAATTTGTTAAAAGTGGCAAGATTAGGCATATCGGTATGTCTAATGAAACTCCATACGGGTTATCTAGGTATCTTGAAATCTCAAAAAATAAAGGCGCTCCAAGGATGATGTCTGTCCAAAATCCATACAACTTGGTAAACAGAACTTATGAAATAGGTATGTCAGAAATCTCTATTAGGGAAAAATGTGGTTTGCTTGTTTATTACCCTCTTGCAGCTGGAGCACTTTCTGGCAAATATAGGAATGGTAAAATGCCTAAAGACTCAAGAATGGCACTCTTCAAAGGTTGGGAGAGACATTTAAATCCTTTAGCTATGAAGGCCTATGATAAATATTTTAAACTTGCCAAAGATTTTAACTTAACAATGGTTCAGCTAGCTCAGTCTTTTGTAAATTCTAGACCATTCGTAACAAGTAATATTATTGGGGCAACAACTATGGATCAACTTAAAGAGAATGTTGAAAGTATTAATATAGAATTTACGGATGAGATGATGGATAAAGTAAATGAAATCCATAACAACAACCCTAATCCATCACCTTAATCGAGCGTTGAAATCAGATTTATTTAGTATAAAAGCGAACTATGATGGTCAAAAAATTTTTTATAATATTTATCCTTTCAATTTTTTCTTTTAACGCTTTTGCTAATACCCCAAGGTCTACTGGCAAGTATAAAAATTGGGAGAGTTTTGTTGCAGAAACAGAAAAAGGTAAAATTTGTTTTGCTCAAACTGTTCCTACTAAGAGAGCTCCGGGAGCAATTCAAAGAGAGCAATCTAAGTTGTTTGTCACGTTTAGACCTGGTGAGAATATTAAAGACGAAGTTAGTGTCACAAGTGGCCACGATTATAAAAGCTCTACTGTTACAGCTAGCTCAGGAAAAAAAAGGTATTCCTTTTTCTCGCAAAAAAATTTTGCTTGGCTACTAGATGATCAAGAAGAAAGAAATTTTATTAAATTAATGAAAAGAGCAACAAATCTTATTGTTAAAGCTAGAACAACAAAAGGTGCGGAAACTACTGATCATTATTCAATGATGGGATTTACGAAAGCATATAACACCGCAAAAAAATCCTGCGGCTAGATGAAGAAAATTGTATTAGCTTACTCAGGTGGATTAGATACCTCAATTATTTTAAGATGGTTGCAAGAAAATTACAGAGCAGAGGTAATTGCTTATACATCAGATATTGGCCAAGAGATTGATAAAAAAAAAATTATAACTAACGCAAAAAATCTCGGAGTAAAAAAAATAATAATTGAAGATTTAAAAAATATTTTTGTAAAAGACTACGTATTTCCGATGATAAGAGCACATGCTGTTTATGAAGGTATTTATTTACTTGGCACATCAATTGCTAGACCTTTAATAGCTAAAAGACAAATTGCAATTGCAAAAAAATTTAAAGCTTACGCAGTATCTCATGGAGCTACAGGTAAAGGAAATGATCAGGTTAGATTTGAACTCGGTTATGCTTTTTTTGGTGGAAAAAAAATTAAAACTATTGCGCCTTGGAGAGAGTGGAAATTACAATCTAGAGCAGACTTAATTAAATATGCAAAAAAAAATAATATTCCAATTCCTAAAGACAAAAAAGGTGCTCCACCTTTCTCTATTGATGATAATATTTTTCATACCTCTACCGAGGGTAAAGTTTTAGAAAATCCAAAAAATTCTGCACCAGAACTTATTTTTCAAAGAACTGTTTCACCGGAGAAAGCTCCAAATAAAAAAACGAGAGTAAAGATTACATTTAAAAATAGTGACCCAATAGCTGTAAATGGAAAAAGATTAAGGCCTGATAGACTTTTAGACAAATTGAATATTCTTGCTGGTAGAAATGGCGTTGGAAGAGTAGATCTTGTTGAAAATAGATTTATTGGCATTAAATCAAGAGGTGTTTACGAAACACCAGGTGGAACTTTGTTGTATGTTGCACATAGAGCGATGGAGTCGGTGACCTTAGATAAAAAGACTACCCACGATAAAGAGAGAGTAATGCCTGAATATGCTGAATTAGTTTACAATGGATATTGGTTTTCAAAAAAAAGAATAAAGCTGCAAAAAATAATTGATAAAAAAAGAAATCAAGTTTCTGGTGAAATAGTTTTAAGCTTGTACAAAGGAAATATAACAATTCTGTCAAGGAGAACAAAGAACAAAGCCTATTCAATGAAAAAAGTTTCTTTTGAAGAAAATAAAACCTTCAATAAGAAAAAAGTTGAAAAATTTATTAAATTTCATTCTAAACAGTTAAACAAAGGTTAAATTTTTGATACAATACTTTTAGATGAATAATTCGATTCGAAATATACAACTAGTTGCTGTTGTAGTTGTCCTAATCTCTACTATCATTGCTTTCTTTTTAGAGATGAAAGAAATGTATGAAAATAGGGATATAACTTTAGCAGACCTGCTTTTGATGTTCATCTACATAGAGGTTATTGGATTAGTTAGATCTTATTGGGAAACGAGAGCAGTTAGAATTACTTACCCTTTAGTAATTGCAATAACAGCTTTAGCCCGATTTATTATATTGCAAGATAAAGAAAGTGATCCAACAAACTTAATTTACATTTCAGTTGCGATTCTAATAGTAGCTTTAGCTACTGTAATAATTAGATTTAGAAATAGTAAATACTTAAAAATTGATAAATCAAAATCTAACGAGCTTTAAAACAATCCAAGGTATTTTTTAGCAAACAAGCAATGGTCATTGGTCCTACCCCACCAGGAACCGGAGTTATAGCTTTAGATTTTTCTTTTACAGCATCAAAATCAACATCCCCTACAATTTTATCTCCCACTTTATTTATTCCTACATCAATAACTATTGAGTTTTTTTTTACCCAATCTTCTTTTACTAATTTAGCTACTCCAACCGCAGCAACAAGGATATCAGCCTTTAAACACTCTTGTTTTAAATCTTTCGTTTTTGAATGAACAATTGTAACAGTACAATTTTCTTTTAAAAGTAATTGAGCCATAGGTTTACCATTTAAATTTGATCTACCAATTATAACTGCATGTTTTCCTGATAAATTTTTTTCAACTTTTTTTATCAAATACAAGCATCCTAAAGGCGTGCAAGGAACTAAAGCATGATGTCCAGATGAAAGGTTGCCAACATTCATAGGATGAAATCCGTCCACATCTTTTTTAGGACTTACAGCATTTATAATTTTTTCCTTATTAATTTGAGGAGGCAAAGGTAGCTGAACTAGTATACCCGAAACATCGATATCATTATTAAGATCTTCAATCTTTTTTAAAACTTCTTCTTCTTTAACTTCTTTGGAGTATCTCACAACATTTGAATTAATTCCGACTTCTTTGGCGCTTTTTTCTTTGTTCTTAACATAAATCTGGCTTGGCGCAAAATCACCAATTAATATGACGGTTAATCCAGGAACTTTATTATCTTTAGATTTTAATGACTCAATTTCTTTTTTGATCTCTTGTCTTAAAATTTCAGCTTCTTTTTTTCCATCAATAATCATCATTAAAATAAGCTTGGGGCAAACATTTCAAAAATAAAATTTCTTAAAAACATTAGTGCTAAAATTAATATTACAGGAGAAATATCTATCGAACCTAAATTGGGCAGAAATCGTCTTATATAGTTTAAAGGTGGGGCAGTTAATCTGTAAGAAAAATCAAGAACTGCATAAACAAACCTATTTCCAGTGTTTAAAACGTTAAATGCAACTAACCAACTTATAACTGCGTTTATGATTAATATCCAAATGTAAAGAGTAATTACATTATCAAACAGTATTAAAACTGACTTCATGAATTTTTCTCCACATAAACCGATGTGCTTGGGAACGCAAATGAAGCTTTATTTTTTTCTACAATGTTTTTAATCTCTAAAGCCAAAGTATCTTTTACATTAAGCCACTCTTGGAATTGCCTTGTTTTTGTAAAACAAATTAGTCTAATATCTATAGAGCTTGCAGCAAATTGATCTATTTTAACTGATAACAAAGTGTCCTCAGATTTAACGAAATCATCATTTTTTTTAATATAGTCTTCAATTTCTTTTTTAATATTTTTTAGTTGTTCGCTAGAAGTTCGATATTCTAAACCAATCATCCAATTAATTCTTCTGTTTGTTGTTTGAGTATTGTTAATCACTGCATTCTCAGCAAATTGAAAATTTGGAATCGTTGCTAGAGATTTATCAAATCTTCTTACTACAGTTGATCTAAAGCCGATACTCTCTACAGTTCCTTCAATTACTCCCTCTACGTAAATCCAATCACCAACTTGAAATCTTCTCTCAACTAAAACTAATATGCCTGAGATTAAGTTTTTAAATAAATCTTGAGCTCCAAGTGCTACCGCTACACCAAATAAACCTAAACCAGCAATGATGGGGCCAATTTTTATTCCCCATAGTTCGAGAACAGCTGCGGCTCCCAATATGAAAATTAAAACTTTTATGGCTTTTATAATCCAATTGATTAAATCTTTTGAAAGTAGACCTCCAACCGATTTGATAACCACTGATAAAGGTCCAATGACTTGATGAAATGTCCAAAATATTAAAATAGTTATTAAAGATCGATTGATATTTTCTAAAAATTCAGCTGCTTGTGTTTCAACACTTAAATAACTTGTTGAGACAAAAAATCCTAAAACCACTGGAAAGAACTTTGCTGGCCCTTCCATTGAAAAAACAAGAGAGTTATCAAAATTATTTGTAGATTTTGACACGTAATTTTCTAATCTTTTGACTACAAACTTTGAAAAAACACCCCTTAAAAATAAAAAAAATAAAAAAATTAGCAATGCAATTATTATCTCTGAAATATTAATTCCAGATATGCCTTTGTTCCATACATCAAAAAATAAATTTTTAAAATTTTGTAGAACTTCCATATGTTTAATCTTTCAATTTTTCTAATTCGTCTCCTGGTTGGAAAACTTCTAATTTTTTCCATCCCGAGTTTTTAAATATACTTAAAACTTTTTCACTTATACATAATACTCTAGAATCTGTCATCAACCCATTAAGAGAGTATTTTTTTACTATTTCAGTAAAACTTTCTGCGCTTCTTTTAGAATAAATAAAAATTATGTCAGGAGGATGATTATTAATTATTTTGTTGTTTTCCTCATTAAGATCAGTAATTTTTTCAGAAGTATAGTTGATAATCTTATCAATCTGAAATCCATCATTTTTAAGTTCAACATCTAGATTAGAAGAAATGTTATCCCCGCAAAAATAAGCAATAGATTTTTTTTTATCAATTTGATCTGAGTTTAAAATAATATTTTTTAAAGCATTAACAGTTCCACCTGCAGAAATTGTATTATTGTATCCTTTTTGCCTTACAATTTTTTCTGTAATGGAGCCCACACAAAAACATATTTTACTATTATCTTGATTATTTAAATTTAAATTTCTAATAGCATTAGCGCTTGTAAAAATAAACGCATCATATTTTTTTGCGTCAACTGGGATAGCATTGGCTGCTGAGATTTTTAAAGTTGGGATGTGAATAATCTTATGTCCTAGAGAAAAAAACTTTCCCATTAAATCCTCTGAGTCTATTAAAGGTCTTGTAATTAGAATATTCATTTTTTTTTAAATTCCGATCCTGCAAGTTTTAATAATTTTTCCCCTACTGATTTCCCAATGTCTTCTGCTTCACTAGTTTTACCCTTCATCTCGTACTCAAAACTTTTCAATCCTGAATCTGAAAATAATTGAGCTACAAATTTAAGATTATTATTTTCTATTATTGCTAAACCACCTACAGCTGTTTCGCAATCACCTTTGATTGCTCGTAGCATTGCGCGTTCAGATTTTGCGCATACTTCAGTATCTGTATCATTTATATTTCTCAAAAGATTTCTAATTACGTCGTCATTTTTATTACATTGGACAGCTATAATTCCTTGTCCTACCGCTGGTAGAACGTCTTCGGTTTTAAAAGAAAGACCTATTTTATCATTTAAATGTAAGCTTTTAACTCCTGCTGCAGCTAAGATTATTCCATCTAATTTACTCTCTTTAAGTTTTTTAATTCTAGTATCAATATTTCCTCTCAAACTTATTACAGAAATATTTTTATTAATTTTTTTAAGCTGTAATTCTCTTCTTTTAGAACTTGAGCCAATAACTATTTTACCTTTTAGGTCTTTTAGGCATTTAATCTTGTCGCTTATAATCACATCTCTATAATCATTTCGCTTTATATATGCGCCAATGATAAGGTTGCTATCTTCCACGGACTCCATATCTTTTAAGGAGTGAACAGCAATATCAATTTCTTTCTTTAAAAGCTTCTCTTCAATTTCTTTACAAAATAGATTTTTGCCACCTATTTCAGATAATTTTATATTTTGATTAATATCACCAGAAGTTTTGATAGCTTTAAAATCTATGTTTTCCTCTTTCAAGTCAGTATTTTTTTGAATTAAAAGCTTTTTCACTTTTTCAACATAAGCCGTTGAAAGCTTGCTTCCTCTGGCACCGATTGTAATTTTAGTCATAAATTGATTATATATTTGAAAGAACTAAATTATACTATTTAAATAATTGAACATTTAATGGCAAAAAAAATAACATTTCTTGGAATAGAAACCAGTTGCGATGAAACAGCTGCTGCTGTCATAAGAGAAAATGACAAAGGAACAGCAGACATCCTATCCAATATAGTTTCAAGTCAGATCGAAGAACATAAGAAATTTGGAGGTGTTGTACCTGAGTTGGCGGCTAGAGCTCACCTAGAAAATATTGAATACATTATAGATACAGCTTTAAAAGAAAGTAAAATCTCTATTGATGAATTAGATGGTGTTGCGGCAACTGCTGGGCCTGGTTTAATTGTTTGTTTGACTGTTGGTTTAAATATTGGAAAATCAATCGCTGCATTTTCTAATAAACCTTTTATTGGAGTGAATCATTTAGAAGGACATGCGCTAAGCCCTGGCTTAGTAAAAAAAATTAAGTTTCCTTACTTATTATTATTAATTTCAGGAGGTCATACACAATTTTTAATAGTTAAAGATGTAAATGAATATGAACAATTAGGAACAACTATTGACGATGCTTTAGGAGAAGCCTTTGATAAAACAGCAAAAATGTTGGACTTGGGTTACCCTGGTGGGCCTAATGTTGAAAAATTTTCAAAATTAGGAGACAAAAATTTTTTTAAACTACCTGAGCCAATTATTAATAAAGCAGGTTGTAACCTGTCCTTTGCTGGTCTTAAAACAGCAGTACTAAGGGAGTCAAAAAAGATTAACGGGCAAGATAAATTGAAATATAATTTAGCAGCCTCTTTTCAAAGTACTATTAATAAAATTCTTTATAAAAAAACTAAAGTTGCTGTTCGAATGTTTAGAGAGAAAACAAAAAAAGAAAGTTTTCAATTAATAGTAGCTGGAGGTGTTGCAGCCAACGAGTCCATAAGGAAAAATTTATCAATTTTGTCTAATGAAATTGGTTTTGAAACTATCTATCCAGATTTAAAATTTTGTGGTGATAATGCTGCTATGATTGCTTGGACAGGTATACAAAGATTTAAAAAAAATATAATTGATGATATCACAGTATCAGCAAAATCAAGATGGCCTCTTGATGAAAACGCTCCTTACATGAAAGGGCCTGGATTAAAATTATAATGCAATATTGGTTAATGAAATCTGAGCCTGATGTTTGGTCAATAGAACAACAAAAGAAAGCTGGGGAAAAAGGAGTGGCTTGGGATGGTGTTAGAAACTATCAAGCAGCTAATAATTTAAAAGCAATGAAGGTAGGTGATTTATGCTTTTTTTATCACTCGAATATTGGAAAAGAAATTGTGGGCATAGTAAAAGTAATTAAAGAGGCATTTATCGATAAAACTGATAAAAAAAAAAGATTTGTAGCCGTCCAGGTTAGGTTCGAAGAGTATATAAAATACCCAATATCACTTGAAAAGATTAAAAAAATAAAGACTATTTCTCATTTACCGCTTATCAAACAGAGCAGATTATCAGTAATGCCGATTGATTATAAAAGCTGGAAAATTATTTATAAGATGGGTAAAATAAAATCTATTTAGGAGAAATTGTGGCTAAAAGAAAAAAAAAGAAAAAAAAATCTAAAAAGACAAAAAAGACTAGAAGGAAAAAGTCTAAAAAAATTATTAGATCTAAAAAGAAATCTAGAAAAGTAAAAAAAACAAAAAAATCGAAATCCAAAAAAAGAAAAAAATCAAAATCAAGGAAAGCAAAACCAAGAAAGTTTAATTTTAAGGCACCAAAACTCCTTGAAGATGGTGATGGAAAATCTTTAATTAAAGTGTCAGATAGCTGGGCAAATCATGCATATGTGAATGAGTCTAAATATAAAAAAAAATATAAGCTTTCAATCAAAGAGAATGATAAATTCTGGGCTAAAGAAGGAAAAAGAATTACTTGGATTAAAAAATATACAAAAATTAAAGATGTTAAATACAGTAAAGAAGAAGTAAAAATTAAATGGTTTTATGATGGAACATTAAATGCCTCAGCTAACTGTATTGATAGACATCTTAAAAAGAATCCAAGCAAAACTGCAATAATTTGGGTAGGTGACGATCCAGCTGACTCGAAAAAAATTTCATATAAAGAATTACATCAAAATGTAAGCAAAGCTGCTAACGGATTAAAAAGTTTAGGTGTTCAAAAAGGAGACCGAGTGACAATTTACTTAACTATGATACCAGAACTTGCTTATATAATGCTTGCTTGTGCAAGAATTGGTGCGGTTCACTCGATTATTTTTGGTGGTTTTTCTCCAGACTCAATTGCAACAAGAATTACAGATTGTGAGTCCGAGTACTTAATCACAGCAGATGAAGGAGTTAGAGGCGGAAAAATAATTCCATTAAAAAAAATTGCAGATGAAGCTTTAGATCAATGTCCCAATGTAAAGAAATGTGTTGTTATTGAAAGGACAGGAAATCAAGTCAATTGGAATAATGAAAGAGATGTATCATATAAAAAATTAATTTCCTCTGTGCCGACAAAATGTGACCCTGAAGAAATGAGCGCAGAAGATCCTCTATTTATACTTTACACATCAGGATCCACTGGAAAGCCAAAGGGTGTTTTGCATACAACTGGTGGATACATGGTTTATGCCTCAATGACACATCAATATATTTTTGATTATAAACCGAATGATATTTATTGGTGTACGGCAGATATTGGTTGGGTAACTGGTCATAGCTATATTATTTATGGTCCACTTGCTAATGGTGCTACGACAATAATGTTTGAAGGAGTTCCAAACTATCCTGATAATTCAAGATGGTGGCAAATCGTAGATAAATATAAAGTCAATACATTTTATACTGCTCCAACTGCAATTCGAGCTTTGATGAGAGAGGGAGATGGACCAGTTAAAAAAACAAGCAGAAAGTCTTTAAAATTATTAGGTACGGTTGGCGAACCAATCAACCCTGAAGCTTGGATGTGGTATTACAAAACGGTTGGTGACTCTAGATGTCCTATAGTTGATACCTGGTGGCAAACAGAAACAGGGGGAATATTGATAGCTCCTCAGCCTGGTGCTATCGATTTAAAACCGGGTTCAGCAACTAAACCTTTTTATGGAATTAAACCCGTGCTAGTAGACAAAGACGGGAAAATAATTAAAGGGGAAGGGCAAGGAAGATTGTGTATGGCTAGTTCTTGGCCGGGACAAATGAGAACTGTATATGGGGATCATCAAAGATTTATTGATACTTACTTTTCTCAATTTGATGGAAAATACTTTACTGGTGATGGATGTAAAAGGGATAAAGATGGTTATTATTGGATAACTGGAAGAGTAGATGATGTAATTATTGTTTCTGGGCACAATCTTGGAACAGCAGAAATTGAAAGTGCATTTGTTGCTCACCCTAAGGTCGCTGAAGCAGCAGTGGTAGGTTTTCCTCATAGCATTAAAGGAAATGGATTATACTGCTATGTGACATTAAACGCTGGAGAAAATCCCACTGGTGATTTAGAGAGAGATCTTAAACAATGGGTAAGAAAACAAATCGGACCGATTTGTTATCCAGACGTAATTCAATTTGCACCAGGATTACCTAAAACAAGATCTGGTAAAATCATGAGAAGAATTTTAAGAAAAATTGCAGCCAATGAACCAGATAATCTTGGAGACACTACAACTTTAGCTGATCCAAGTGTTGTCACTTCGCTTGTAGAAAATAGACAAAACAGAGATTAATTAAAACTTAAATTTTTTGTCAACTTCTTAAATTCATCAATTTTTAAATTCCACTTTAATCTCATGGAATTTAAAACTATTTCTTTATCTAAGATTTTTAACTCATCCGCTATAGGTGCCCAGTTATATAGTGCCATACAACTTTCTTTAAATGGATTGTCCAGATAATATTTTTGAAAATTAATTTTTTCATATCGATTTAAAAATTCTTGTTTAGCTTTCAGATGCACCTCATTACTTAAACCATTAGCTTTTTCTTTTTCAATAATATCTAAGTAAATCTCTTTACAATCATTTTCTTTAAGATTTTTTTCACTAATCAAGTAAGAAAAAGTATAAAAAGCACAATCAGCGATAGCGATCATGTAAATATTCCATTTTGCAATATTTATTGATTTCGAAAAAACCTCGTCATCAACCATGGCAGTATATTTTACTCCAATTCTGGTCTTAAGATATCCGTATAAAGTTGTTTGAGTAACATGAGCTGATCTTTGTTGAATAAATTTTTGAAGATCACTCTTAGATTTAATACTCTTGAAATAGCTTGTTACCTTTTCTATGGGAAATAAATATTCTCCCATAGTTTTTAGAGTGATTCTAAGTTTTTCAAGATTCAATTTCACGTTGTATTTTAAAAACCCTTATTTTACTTAACTTATAGCATTTCATATTGGTTTTAGGGTCCTTTTTTCTCTTTAAATTAAATTCATAATGGGTAAGGTTCCTACAACTAATAATACTTTTTACGTAAAAAGTTAAAAATAATAGGGGGAAATATGTCAAATAAAGACGCATATTGGAATAAGACCAAAAACCATATGATCGTAACATTGGTTCTTTGGGCTTTCTTCTCATTAGTGATCTTCATGTTTGGTTCAGAACTGAACACGATGTCTTTTCTTGGCTATCCATTAGCATATTACATGACTGCGCAGGGTTCACTTCTTGCCTTTGTGATAATTTTGTTTTGGACTGCAAATAAACAAGAAAAAATCGACGAAGAACATGGTTTCTCAGAAAGAGAGGATGACTAATGTTTAAAGGAGATTTTATAAAAAACCTTCCTAAAATATACGGGACCTACACAGGTGGTTTCATAGTATTCATCATATTGATGGCTATTGCGGAACAAGCTGGTGTGTCGGCTAAAAACATCGGAGTGATGTTTGTAGCTTTCACGGTTTTGATTTATGCCTTAATTGGTTATTTATCACGAACCATACAAGTAGATGCCTACTATGTTGCAGGAAGACAAGTGCCTACCGTATTTAACGGGATGGCAACAGCAGCTGACTGGATGTCAGGTGCTTCATTCGTAGCCTTAGCGGGTGGAGTTTACTTTGGTGGCTATACTTATATGGCCTTCTTAGTAGGTTGGACAGGTGGATACGTACTTGTTGCAACTTTGATGGCTCCATACCTAAGAAAATTTGGATGTTACACAGTTCCTGATTTTATCGGAACACGATATGGTGGTAATCTCGTAAGAGCTTGCGCAGTATTCGTGCTTTTCATAGCATCATTTACTTATGTAACTGCACAAATTAACGCTACGGGTACAATTGCTTCTAGAGCTCTTGGAATTCCGTTTGAAGCAGGTGTATGGGTAGGATTAATAAGTATTCTTATCTGTTCAATGCTTGGAGGGATGAGGGCTGTAACTTGGACTCAGGTTGCTCAGTACATTGTATTAATCATCGCATACTTAATACCAGTATTTTGGATTAGTTCTAATGTTGGTGGAGGAATTTTCCCTCACTTGATGTTAGGTGATGAAGTTGCAAGACTTGGTGAACTTGAACAACAATTTGGACTAGTTAAAAACAGCGCCGCAGATATGAAAGCAGCTGGGGTACCAGGAGGATTGAAATACATCTCTGGAACTCACTCTGGAGTACCTGAAGGTGGAATGGCTGTCTGGAAATACTTATCTTTAGCGATTTGTATGATGGTGGGAACTGCATCGTTACCTCATATCTTAATGAGATACTTTACAACTCCTTCTGTTAGAGCAGCAAGAAAATCAGTAGCTTGGTCGCTATTCTTTATTTTCTTACTTTACTCTTCAGCGCCTATGTTAGCGACATTGTCTAAGTTGGCATTAATGGATCCAAACCTACCAACTGGAATTATTGGAAAATCTATTTCTGAAGTTCAGTCGATAGAATGGGTTCAAAGATGGTCTGAAGTTAAACAAGTATTTATCGCAGACTTTAATGGTGACGGTATACTTCAGTTGAACGAATGGTTCATGAGAGGTGATGTTGTAGTATTAGCTACTCCAGAAGTAGCGGGACTACCGTTCGTAATCTCAGGACTAGTGTTTGCTGGTGGTATGGCTGCTGCCATGTCAACTGCTGACGGTCTTGTATTAGCGATATCAAATGCTTTATCTCATGATATTTATTACAAAATCATAGATCCAAAAGCTGATACAGCTAAAAGACTTTTAGTTGCTCGTGTACTTCTAGTAATAATCGGAGCTGCTGGTGCTTACATAGCCTCTTTCAGGCTAACAAGTATCTTAGGTTCGGTTGCCTGGGCATTCGACTTTGCAATGTCTGGTTTATTCTTCCCACTTGTACTTGGTGTATGGTGGAAGAGAGCTACTAGAGCAGGTGCAATCGCCGGTATCGTAGCAGGAATTGCTTCAGGAACATTATACTTATTGTGGGTGTTCCCTAAATTCTCTGTGCCAATATTCGGTGGTGTAAATACTCCATTCTTAGGTATCGACCACTTAAGATTTGGTTTAATCGGTGCACCAATTTGTTTAGTTGTGATGGTTGTAGTTAGTTTAATGACTAAAGAACCAAGTCCAGCTGTTCAAAAAATGGTAGACGATACAAGAATACCTACAGGTAAGGCTATTCTTGGTAAGCAACACTAAAATATAATTATTTAAAATTAAAAGGGGCGATTTATTCGCCCCTTTTTTTTTACCTAAATCATGATATTTTAAAAATATGATACCTACTTGGGCAATAGTTTTAGATTACGTACTTGGCACTATTATGTGGACGTTAATAGGTCGGGCTTTTATGAATATTTTCCAAAGAGAAGACTCCACGTTCTTCTTCATGAGAGTTTTTGTAAAATATACAAATCCGATTATTAATCTTTTTAAATTTGTAACGCCGAGTTTTTTGTTCGGTCCATTTATAGCTCTGTATGTTGCCTGGTTTTTCTATCTTTTTAGATTTTATGCTATGCCCTATATTTTAGGCTATGATGTCTGGGGTATGTTAGCATTTCCACTTGAAAGTGATTTTTCTAGACAACTTTACCAGTTATTCAACTAACACCTTAATTTTTTTTGACAAAGTTTAAGTATAAAATATAAACAAATTATGAGCGGTTTAATTAAAATTTCTCCTTCAATTTTGTCTGCTGATTTCAGCAAGTTAGGTAGTGAAGTTATTTCTTTAGAAAAAGCAGGCGCAGATTATATCCATATTGATGTTATGGATGGACATTTTGTTCCAAATCTTACTATAGGGCCTGAAGTTATAAAAAAAATTAGACCTCTTACCAAAAAAGTATTTGATGTTCATTTAATGATTTCGCCAGTTGACAATTTTATTAAAGATTTTGCTAGTGCTGGCGCAGATATAATTACTTTTCATCCAGAAGCTACTTCTAACGTTTCTCAAACAATTAAGCTAATAAAAGATCAAAACGTGAAAGTTGGCATTTCTTTAAAACCAAAATCGAAGGTTGAATTAATAAAAAACCATTTAAGTCAAATTGATTTGGTTTTAATCATGAGTGTAGAACCTGGTTTTGGAGGGCAAAAATTTATGCCAGAAGTTTTAGAAAAAACAAAAGTCATAAGAGGACTAATTAATGAAAAAAAATTAAACGTAGATGTTGAAATAGATGGAGGGATTAATTTCGAAAATTGTTCTAAAGCAAAAGATGCAGGTGCTAATATACTTGTATCAGGGTCTACAATCTTTAAGGAAAATAAGGGTGACCTTAAAAAAAATATAGAAATTCTCAGAAACAATTAATTGATGTTTGGCCTGAAAAGTGTCTACTTTTATTTGATTGCATGTCAAATAACCTTAATTAAATTTTTTAAAAAATTATATTTTTTATCTAAAAATTACAATAAGTCTTTGGAGTCTAAAACTCCTCAACAAATATACTATAACCCCAATCCTTTTTTATTATCTATAATTACATCTTACAGTAACCAATCTTTTAAAATTAGTGATCTAGATCCTAATATTTTTTGGTTGGAAGACAAAAAAAAAGACTCCGAGCAAATGCATAATTTTTTTTGGCTTAATCTCATAGATAGAAAAACAGACCATACAAAAATAAAAAAAATTATTTATGTATGGATGTTAAAGAATTCAAAATATAGAACAAAAATATGGGAGACCACAACTCTAAGTGCAAGAATTATAAGTTGGATATTAAATATAGATATTATTTTAAATAATAGTACATTTGAGTTTAGAAAAAATTTTTTAAATTGTATTATAAGCCAGACTAATCACTTAAAAAAAAATATTAGATTTGAAAAAAATCTTTCTAAGAAAATTGAAATCTTAACAGCAATTATTCTAACTGGTCTTGTATTTAAAGAATATAAAGAGAATTTTGATATTGGCATTAAAGAGCTAGAGACACTAGTAAAAGTTTTTTTTGACAAAGATGGCTTTCCTTCATCAAGAAATCCAAATGATTTAATTTTTTTCACTAAATATTTCTTGTTCTGTAAAGAAATAATTAAGGATAGCCAAAAATACGTTCCAGAGTTTTTAGAGGATATTGTTGAAAAAAATCTTAATTGTATTCATTTTATTAAAACACCTGATGATCAGCTTCCTTTATTTAATGGGGCCACTTCTATTAAATTAAATCAAATTGAAAAATATTTAGATAATTTTAAACCAAATATAAAAAATAATAACTTGGGTGGATTGTTTAAGATCAAGCATAAGAATCATTTTTTACTAATGGATATTGATAAACCACCTAAAAAAAAATTTTCAAAAACATATCAATCTGGGCCTTTATCATTTGAGTATTTTTTAGATGGAATAAAGATAATTACTAACTCAGGATTTGGATGCCATATTTCAAAAAAAGCAGAACTACTCAGCAGGCTTACAGCTTGTCAATCAACTTTAACAGTTAATGATACCTCAATAACAAAATTTGAAAAGAATGAATTAATTATAAAGGTTTTTGGAAATTCAATTAAAGACAGTTTTAAGTTTTTTGATATAGATTTAAAAGATAAAGGTCATCTTATAGGATGCTCTGCTTCAAATAACGGTTATGAAAATAAGTTTGGATGCACTCATAAAAGGGAAGTTTATTTAGATAAAGAAAATAATTATCTTAAAGGCACAGACCATATATTTAAATCAAAAGATGGATACCCAATAAGGTACGCATTTCGATTTCACATAAATCCTAAACTCAACGTAGTCAAAACTATGAGTGGAAATAGTGCTTTAATTCAAATCTCTAAAAATAAATCTCTTATCTTTAGTATTAAGGATGAAAATTTGGAGATAGAGAAAAGTGTATTTTTAGGTGAAAAAAAAATAATAGATAGTGCTTGTATAACAATAAGTGGTAATTTAGTTAATAAAAATAAAATCTTTAATTGGGTAATTAGGAAAAATATTTAACAATGAATTTGAAAGTAAAAAACGCTTTAGTATCAGTTTCCAATAAAGAAAATTTAGTCTCGCTCCTTAAAACTTTAAATAGATTTAAAATCAATATTATAAGTTCGGGTGGCACATACGCTTATATAAAAAAATTAGGTTACAAATGCACTGAATTATCAAAATATACAGGCTTTAAAGAAATGCTGGATGGAAGAGTTAAAACTCTTCATCCCAAAATACACGCGGGTATTCTTCATGATAGACAAAATAAAAAACATAAAAATGAAATGTCGAAACAAAATTTCCCGCCGATTGATTTGATAGTGGTTAATTTTTATCCATTTCAAAAAATTGTAACTAATACAAAAAATTCAAAACAAATAATTGACAATATAGATATAGGTGGTCCTACTATGGTTAGAGCTGCTGCAAAAAATTTTAAAAACGTAACTATAGTGACTAACAAAAATGACTATGAGTCCCTAATTAAAGAAATAGAAACCTTAAAAGGAAAAACTTCTTTAAAATTCAGAGAGTTGATGTCCTCTAAAGCATTCGGTCTAACTGCATATTATGATGCTATGATTGCAAATTGGTTCAATTCAAAACTCAAAATTGAATTTCCAGAAAGAAAAACAATTTTTGGAAGAAAATTACAAAAATTAAGATACGGAGAGAACCCGCACCAACAAAGCTCTATATATGTAAATGACTATAATGATAAACAATTGGGTTTTACTCAAGTTCACGGAAAAGAGCTTAGTTATAATAATTATAATGATATGTTTGCATCATTAGAGATTTTAAATTCGTTAAAAAAAAACACAGGCACTGTTATAATAAAACATGCTAATCCGTGTGGAGTTTCAGAAAATAAATTACCGTATATTTCTTTTCAAAATGCTTATGCATCAGATCCAATAAGTGCTTTTGGTGGTGTCATTGCTTGTAATTATAAGATCAATAAAAAAATTGCTAACGAAATTAATAAAAATTTTTTAGAAGTTTTACTTGCGAAGGGATTTGACGAAGATTCTTTAAAAATATTAAAAAGGAAAAAAAACTTGCGTATTATTGATATTTCTAATTTTAAACATAATAGTCCTACTTCAATTAAATTATTTGATGGATCATTCTTGATACAATCCAAAAATAATATCGTATTAGATAAAACAAAATTAAGATGTGTTACTAAATTAAAGCCTAATAAAAAAGAAATAGCTGAAATTCAATTTGCTTTCAATATCTGTAAATATGTAAAATCTAACGCGATAGTATTGTGTAATAATTTTTCAACAATAGGAATTGGTGCAGGACAGTCAAGCCGATTAGATAGCTGTAAAATTGCAGTACAAAAAGCAAAGCAGTTTCAATCCACAAAAATTAAAAATTCTATAGCAGCATCAGATGCTTTTTTTCCTTTTGCAGATGCAATAAATATACTCATAAAGGCTGGAGTAAAAACTATAATTCAACCGGGTGGATCAATTAGAGACCAGGAGGTTATCAATGCAGCTAATAAAGCAAAAATTAAAATGTTTTTTACTGGCATAAGACACTTCAATCATTAATTAATTTTATCAATTTTTGCAGCTAATATAAAATCACTTTCCGCAAGTCCTTTGATTGCATGAGTAAAAATTTTTATTTTGCAATAGCCCCAACCAAATGAAATATCTGGGTGATGATTTTCTGCTTCAGCTAAATTGCCTACGTTGTTTACAAATTTTTGACTTTCCTCAAAATTTTTAAATTTAAAATCCTTAATTAAATAAAAGCTTTTATCATCATTACTTTTTACTTCCCAGCCATCAACTTTTTTCAAGTATTTGTGAATTTCACTAGTGTCAAATGGTGGAATATTTCCTTCGCATGGCACACATTTTTTTTTTGATAAATCACTCATAATTTCTGGAGCGGGCAAAGGGGTTCGAACCCTCGACCTTCTCGTTGGCAACGAGACGCTCTACCACTGAGCTATGCCCGCACAATTTAAATTATTAATTTAACCTTATAAGACTTATAAAGCAAGAAATTGAATTTTATTAAGTAAATTAGCTTGTCTTCTAAACGAATTGCAAAACTAGATAGTTAATATCACTGTTTCAAACAAACTTTTAACTTAACACGTTCTTCCACCGTTACCACATTCTTCACCTTCTCCGTCTGCATTTGGATCTGCTCTAGACTCGTCTAATGCTCGTTGTGCGTCTGCTAGCGCCTGTTGTGCCTCTGCATTTGCTTGTGCTAATTCCTCTGATATTTCACCAGCAGCTGAATTAATTGCGTCTTGGACATCGGCCGCTGCTTGACTCGCAGAAGCAATATCTGCTTGTAGACCAGCTTCTGAAGCCACTGTATCCATTGCATCCAAATGAGCAGCAATATCAAATGAAGGATCCATAATTGCATCAATTGAAGGAATGCCATCATTACTTAAGCCGACTGCGGCGTATGCCTCTGAAACCTTATTTGCAGCATCTAATATTCCTAATTCCTCAAAATATAATTGCATATCTATAACTTTACTATTACTCAAAGTCCTATTTGAAATTTCTAGATTAGAAATACTTTTGTCTTGGACCATTGTTTGAAAGTTTTTAATAAGCTCTACTTTCTTAACTTTTTCAGCTTTTTTTATAAATACGTCTATTGGCATAATTGGATTTATCGGAGTTGGTCTAACCGGTGGACTAATGACGAAACAGTCTTCGTTTACACAAATTTCTTTCGGTATATTATCTAAATCCTTTTTATTCTCTTTTATTACTTCACTAACAGCATCATTTGATTGATCTGCTATTTCATTTGTTGCTGCCTCTAATGAAATAAGGCTAATACTATAATTTAATTTCTTTGCTAAATTTTTGGATTGAATATCTTTAACTTGTATTGAGTTTAAAACTTTCATTGTTCTTTCAAATATTCTTGGGTCAACATAGTCACCTGCACCTAATTCATCCTCTCCGGTACCAAAACTAGCTGCAGCTAAAACCCTAGCTTTTTTTTCATCTGCTTGTTCTTTTGCTATTTTAGCTAATTTTATAACATTTAGAGGGGACGGTGAAACTATTAATGAAACTACGGTCAGCGGTGTATTAATTTCTTGATAAATTTCTCCTGCGGTAAATTTTTTTTGAAAAACTTCTATTTGTTTATTTTTTTGTTCTTCTAAAAATTTATCGTAGAACATATTTCTACTTCCATCTGAAAAGAAATTATTCGTATACCCAGATCCTCCTACTTGAGCAAATACAAAAGCATTTTGATCAAGATCATTATCATCAGGAGCCAAAGTGGCTAAATTTGATCTATCTATTTGTTTTTCTACTTGGCCTAGCAATTTATCTATCTTTCTATATGTTTCTACTGCATTAGTAATCTGTATTTTACTTTTAACATTTTTAGCTGGTATTCCTCGTGACCTAGCATTGAGAGCGACTAGGTATGCATCATTTTGAAGATTTGAAATATTTATACTGCTCCACAAATTTATTTCATCTTGAATCTCTTTATCACCTGCGCCAGAAATCATCATATGTCTGGCAGTTAAAATATTTTGAGATAATTCTGAATTTATCCCAGTTGATTTTATTATCTCTATCTCTTTATTAATTTCATTAGTGCTATAGCCTAATTTGCTCATTGATTCCTCTATAAGGGAAACCCGGTTTTGAAGTAATTCGACTAAATTATCACTTGGTTCTTTAACTGCTACAACTTTATTGTCAGCAAATTTTGAAACATCCTCGAATTTAACAGTCTCAAATCCTAATTGCTTTAAGTTTCTATTTAATTTAAATATATTTAATCCTTGATTATTAATTTCAGCCATATCTGATAAGAGATTATTAATGTCTTTTTCTCTTTTATCTTTTATATTTTGAGTTATTCCAGACATTACGGTAGAAGCATTTTTGCTTATTTTATTAATATCGACTTTCGAAAGATCGTTTGAATATTCTTTTGATAATTTGTTGCTAATGCTAGTTAATTTATTTTTAAGTACATCTAAACCTAAGTTGTTAAGTAGTTGATTATTTTTTTGTGAATTTAATAATATGAAATCTGTTAAATTATTAATTTCTACTATGGCTTTATCGAAATTTTTTGCTTGAGCAATTTTTCCTTCAGGCAAAGAAGCTGCTGTTTTTTTTAACTTTGTATAATCATCTTTAAATTTTGTATATGGATCTTTTTTTAAATTTAATTCTAAATTAATTTTTTTTTTAATTAATTTATCATAAAATTTTTTTTCTTTTTCCTTTGAAATACTTGTTTTTAAGTTACTTACAATTGATATATATTTTTTAATAATCTTTTTTCTTTTTTTTATTTCTTTATTTACTTTATTTTTTTTAGTTTCTCCTTGATTGAGAAAGTCTCCCATAATCCAATAATTTTCTATGACCTGCTCCGTACTTAGTTTCAAATCCATTCCTAAGCTTGATCTCATCTTTTTTCGCGCTTCATTAAGCTTGATTAAAGATGCTATATCTTTTTTATTGTTTTTATTTGTGATGAATTCTTTAATTTTATCTTCATTATCTTTAAGTTTTTTTTGATAAAAAACCTCATACATGGCCATAGCGTGTAGTTGGGTGCCGGGGTATTTTTCTAAATAAGCCCCTTTTCTATTAAAAGCGATGATCATTTCCTTTGCTAAATTGTCTGCCGTACATGAAAATCCATTACAACCAGCTATAAATAAATTTTGCATGCCAAGTGGATAGTTTTTTGGCTCAATAAATTCTCCTAGCTCTTCAACTTTTTTAATAATAGATGTATTTTCTGTAATCTCCTCCGATTTTAAAGGAGAAAGGAGCACTAAGAATAATTTTAAAAAGAATATTATTTTTATAACTTTTTTCATAGAGTTGTATTATATAAATTTTGTAGTTTTGTTCAAAGCCTATCCTTATAATGTTTTTGATGTTACATATTAAAACCTAAAATGATAAAAGAAAAACTCAAAAGAGGGTCGGTTCCTTACAAATTATACTTATATTTTAATATTTTTATCAGATATTATTTTTTCTATCGAAACAGAAAAACATTTTCGCAATTTGGGGAAGATTTATTTATAAAAAAATTTTTTGAGTATAAAAAAAAGGGCAAATATGTAGATTTAGGTGCTTTCCATCCAATGAGGTTAAGCAATACATATTTACTATATAAAAGTGGATGGTCAGGAACCAATGTTGATTTAAACCCTATTACAATTGATTTATTTGATATAGCACGAAGTAAAGACAAAAATATATGTTGTTTGATTGGAGAAGCAAACGGTCTTCTAAAAGATGTATATTATGAAGATTGGAGTGCAGCTAATAGCTTAACCGAAAATGAGAATCTTAAAGATAAAAAGCAAATGAGAACACGGACTTTTGAAGATTTAATAAATCATGACTTTGATTTTTTGAATATTGACTTGGAGGGACATGATTATGAAATTTTAAGAACTATTAATTTAAAAAGGTATAATCCGATATTAATATGTATTGAAATATTAAAAAATTGTTCTGACAAAGAAAATATATTTAGGTTTATGCAGCAAAATAATTATATTTTTATAAAAAACCTTGGACCAAGTTATTTTTTCAAAAAAGAGTTAAAATGAAAATTATTGATTGTTTTATGTACTTTGATGAGGATCACTTGCTTGAGATAAGACTTAATACATTAAATGATTTTGTAGATAAATTTGTAATTGTTGAAGCAAATTTAGATCATGCAGGTAATTTCAGAAAACCTCAATTTAATATGGAAAATTTTTCAAAATTTGAAAAAAAAATAAAATATATTCTCATAAAAGATTTACCTGCTCATAATAATTTTTATAAAAAGAACTGGGGTCCTGCTTGGCGTAGAGAAAATTTACAACGAAATGCGCTTTCAAAAGGATATGAAGATTGTAATCCGGAAGATTTAATAATGATCTCGGATTTGGATGAAATTCCAAATCCATTAAAGATTTCACAATTCACCAATAAAAATAAATACGGATGTTTTGTTCAAAAAAACTTTCTTTATAAATTTAATCTTTTAAATGTAGATGAGCCAAAATGGTACGGTACAAGAATTTGTAGAAAAAAAGATTTGAAAAACCCGCAGTGGCTTAGAGAAATTAAAGCTAGAAAAATCCCTTTTTACAAATTTTATAAACCTAGGTTTGATATTTTTATTGAGGATGGTGGCTGGCATTTCAGTACTGTAAAAACTGTGAAAAATATTTATAAAAAACTTAATTCTTACGCAGAACAACAGTATAATAATGAAAAATTTAAAAATATTTCAACCATAGAAAAAAAGTTAAAAAATAAGCAAGATTTATTTGATAGAAAATATAAATATGAGACAATTAAAATTGACAAATCTTACCCAGACTTTATTTTAAAAAATAAAAATAATTTTAAAGAATTTATTTATGAAAACTGATTATAATGACAGATAAATTTCCAAATCAAATTCCAGTATTTCCTTTGAGTGGTGTTATCTATTTTCCAAAAACAAATCTTCCACTTAATATTTTTGAAGAGAGATATTTAAATCTCGTCACTGACGCCTACAAAAATGATAAGCTTATGGGGATGGTGCAATCAAAAAGAGAGGGTAAAAGCGTTTATCAAGTTGGATGTCTAGGAAAAATAAGCGACTTTCAAAAGAGTAGGGATGGAAGAATCTTGATTAATTTAACTGGGATTTCTAGATTTAAAATATTAGAAGAAGTATCCAACAGTAAATTATATAGAGAATTTAAAGTTGATTATAAGAACTTTGAAAGTGATGTAAAAAATGAACCTTTTGAAATTGATACAGAATCTTTGATGAGTAAGACCAAAATATTTTTTAAAAGAAATGGGCTTTTGCTTAATTGGAAAGAATTTGAAAAATTAGATCAATTACAAAGAATTAATACTTTAGCTATGATTGCACCAGTTACAAATGAGGAAAAACAAAAGATGTTAGAGGCGGTTTCTATAAAAGATAAGGTAAGAACCTTAGAGAGTGTTATCAGTTTTTACTTGTATGACTCAAGCTTTAATAATCAGACAATTCAATAAAATTAGTTAGCAGTTTTATTCATTGAGACAAAAAAATCTGCATTATTTTTTGTGTTTTTTAATTTAGCAATTAAAAACTCTATTCCATCCATTGTTCCCATCGGACTAATAATTCTTCTAAGAACATTCATCTTAGCAAGGTCATCTTTTTCAAATAAAAGCTCTTCTCTCCTAGTGCCTGACCTTGTTATATCTAGTGCAGGATAAATTCTTTTATCTGCAACTTTTCTATCAAGAATTAATTCGGAATTTCCAGTTCCTTTAAACTCCTCAAATATTACTTCGTCCATTCTGCTACCAGTATCAATTAATGCTGTTGAAATGATAGTTAATGACCCTCCCTCTTCAACATTACGTGCCGCACCAAAAAATCTTTTTGGTCTTTGCAGAGCATTTGCGTCGACACCACCAGTTAAAACCTTTCCTGAACTTGGTATCACTGCATTATAAGCTCTTCCTAATCTTGTTATTGAGTCTAATAGTATTACCACATCTTTTTTGTGCTCAACTAAACGCTTGGCTTTCTCTATTACCATTTCTGCAACAGCGACGTGTCTTGAAGCCGGTTCATCGAAAGTAGAAGCAACCACCTCACCTTTTACAGATCTTTGCATATCTGTTACCTCTTCTGGTCTCTCGTCTATTAATAAAACCATCAGGTAACATTCTGGATGATTGGCTGTAATTGATTGTGCTATATTCTGAAGAATTATAGTTTTTCCTGCTCTTGGAGGAGAAACTATAAGAGATCGTTGACCTTTACCAATGGGGCTCACTAGATCAATTAGTCTTGCAGTGTTGTCAGGTTTTTTTTCAACCTTGTTTGTTTCGACTTCTAGCTTTATTCTTTCGTTTGGATATAATGGTGTTAAGTTATCAAATGCAATTTTGTTTTTTCCTTTATCTGTCTCATCAAAGTTAATTTTATTTACTTTTAAGAGCGCAAAGTATCTTTCTGCATCTTTTGGTCCTCTTATTTCTCCCTCCACTGAGTCTCCTGTTCTCAGACCAAATCTTCTAATTTGGCTGGGGCTAACATAGATATCATCGGGTCCTGGCAAATAATTAGACTCGATTGCTCTTAGAAAGCCAAAACCATCCTGTAATACTTCGAGTACGCCTGTAGCTGTAATCTGTTCATTTTTTTCAGCTAATTTTTTTAATATGGCAAAAAGTATTTCCTGCTTTCTTAAAGTGCTTGGATTTTCGATACCAAGTTTTTCGGCTTCGATGATTAGCTCTGCAGGATTCTTTTGCTTGAGTTCTTGTAAATTCATGGAATTGTTTAGATTAATAGAAATGTATTAAAAATATATGTCTTTTTTAAAAAAATTCAACCCCTTATATTATTGGTTTAAAAACAACAACAAACACAGTAACAATCAATATAATTGTAGGTATTTCATTGATAATTCTAAAGAATTTAGATGACTTGAGATTATCATCTCTAGCAAAATCGCTGAGATATTTTCCAAGTAAAAAATGGTAATAAGTCAAAATCAATACTGCTAACATTTTTATCTGCATCCATAACTCAGTAAAAACACTAAATCCCAAACTGTGAATTAACAAGAGACCAAAGAGCCAAGACAAAAACATTGCCGGCATCATGATATAATTATAGAGTTTTCTTTCCATTATTTTAAAAGTGTCTTTTTGAGATACATGAAACGCTTCTGAGTGGTATACAAATATTCTTGGCAAATATAGCAACCCAGCCATCCAGGAAATTACAGCAATTAAGTGTAAAGATTTGAAAAGGAGGTATAAGTTCATTTTAAATATATTTTTTTACAAGAGTTTCAAATAAATTAATATGATCTGGATTATCATTAAGACATGGTATCAATTCAAAATTTTCCCCACCATTCTTTAAAAAGCTTTCTCTACCTTGAATGTTAATTTCCTCTAGAGTTTCAACACAATCTGACGCAAAACCTGGGCAAATAACTAATAAATTTTTAACCCCTCTACCAGGTAAATCTTCTAAAGTTTTGTCTGTGTAAGGAGTTAACCATTCTTGCGGACCAAACCTTGACTGAAAAGTAGTCTGTATATCTATTGAAGTATATTGTTCTTTCATAAGTCTGGTTGTTTTGTGACAGTAGCAGTGATAAGGATCGCCTTTATCAAAATATTTTTTGGGTATTCCATGGTAAGAGGAAATTATTAAATCTGGTTTCCAACTTATTGTCTTAATTTTACTCTCAATGCTCTTTGTTAAAGCATTTATATATGCAGGTTCAGACTCATAATGCGGTATTACTTGTAAGCTAGGCTGCCACCTCATTTTCATCAATGAACGATAAACCTCATCACAAACAGTAGCTGTAGTTGCTGCTGCGTATTGAGGATAAAGCGGTAAAATAATTATTTTTTCACATCCCAAGTTTTTAAGCAAATTTAACTTTGATTTAACGCTAGGATTGCCATATCTCATGGCAAAATCTACTATAATTTTTTCATTTCCAATTTTATCTTTTAATTTTTGGGCTTGATTTCGAGTAAAGTACAATAGAGGCGACTCATTGCTCTCCTTCCTCCATATTTTTTTGTAAGCATGTGCAGTTTTCGCTGGTCTAAATGTAAGTATAAATAGATTTAAAATAATTTGCCAAAGAATTGGGTTTACCTCTATTACTCTTCGATCGGATAAAAATTCTTTTAAATATCTTCTAATATCCCACCAGTTGGTAGAGTCTGGTGTTCCTAAATTTATTAGCAATACTCCAGTTTTTCCAAATTTAACTTCTGGATGATCGTTTTTCATCATTGATGTTCTCTATAAAATTTAATTAATCTCTCAACTTTAACTGGATCTGTCTCAGGAAGCAAACCATGGCCAAGATTGAATACATAGGGTGAATTTTTAAAAGTATCGAGATACTTCTTTGCTCTATCAAACATTTCTTTCTCGGGTTTTAATAAGACTCTGGGGTCTAAACCACCTTGTATAACTACATTTTTTAAATTTGCTTTTGCCCAACCTGGGTCAACCTCATAATCAATATTTAAACCATGTGATTTGACGACTTCGTTGAACCTTTTATATTTTTTTCCAATCCCCTTCGGGAAACAGATAACTGGGATATTTTTACTTTTACAAAAATCAACTATTTTTAAATTAGGGTTTATGCAATAATTTTCAAAGTCCTCATCTTTGATAAAACCTGCCCAAGAATCAAATATTTGTATAACGTTTGCTCCAGAGTTTATCTGGTTTTCAATATGAATAATAAGAAATTTAGTTAAGTTATCTAATATTAAATTTATCTGCTCGACCTTTAATTTAATTTTATTGTGATCTATTTCATTTTTTTTTAATTTCATATCCAACATATAAACTAATAATGTCCATGGAGCTCCAATAAATGCAATTAGAGATTTATTTTTATTTAACTTTTCTCTTGTTTTTCGAATAGCATCATAAACAGGTTTTAATTTTTGATTGAATAAATTTTTATCATTATTTAAAAATTTATAATAATCAAACTTTTCTAATTTTGGTCCTGTATCTTGTACAAAATTTACACTCTGACCTAGAGCATAAGGAACTAACAAAATGTCTGAAAAAATAATAGCCGAGTCTATATCGAACCTTTTTATAGGTTGTAATGTTATCTCAGTACTTAATTTGCTATCTAAACAAAGTTGAATAAAATCTTGGTTTTGTTGCCTAATATTTTTAAATTCAGGTAAGTATCGTCCTGCTTGTCTCATAAACCATACAGATTTACAAATGTTTTTATTTATTAAAATTTCTTTTAGATTACTCATTAAATAAATTAGTTTATAACTTTAATTAATGCTTTAGACTCTGTTAATTAGTTATATAACCATTTTTACAAGATTTATACATATCATGGCTAATAACTTCATAAGGATTATCTCAATAATCGGATTTTATTCATTTTATAAACACTAAAAAAACATTATTATCAACATCCAATAAACTGTTTAAATAATGTTGATTAATGTTAATTATTTTTTTTCTACTTAAACTAAAATGTAAAACATGGAGTAATCAATAGTTTATTAACATAGATATGAACGAAAAATACAATGTATATCTTGTGTCTGACTCAACCGGTGAAACCCTTGATAGAATATTTTTGTCTTTGAAATCACAGTTTGCTAACTTTAAGTATGAAAAAAAAGAATATGCTTTTGTAAGAACCGAACAACAAATTGATAAAATTATAAATGAGTGTAAGGAAGTTGATAATTCAATTATTCTATACACCATCGTAGAAACTAAGTTAGCCAAGTATCTTGCCAAAAAAAGTGAAAATAATTCTGTTCCTTGTTTTGGAGTTCTAGGAAATCTAATTTTAAGTTTCTCAAAACTTTTAAATAAAAAAGCTATTCATAAACCAAGCGCCCAACACGTTTTAGATGAAGATTATTATAAAAGGATTGAAGCAATTCAGTTTACGATGTCACATGACGACGGTAAAAAAATAGACGATATTAATATCGCTGATGTTGTACTATTAGGTGTTAGTAGAACCAGCAAAACTCCGACATCAATTTATTTAGCAAACAGAGGCTATAAAACAGTAAATATTCCTTTAGTATTAGATCAAAAAATACCAGAAGATTTGTATACAAACAAAACATCATGCATTGTTGGATTAGTAGCTGACCCAGAAAGACTTTCGGATATTAGAAGGAATCGTGTAGCAATTATGCAAGATCAAAACTTAAAAGAATATACTGATTTAGAATCTATTAAAAAAGAGGTAGAAAACTCAAAAAACCTGTTTAAAAAAAATAGTTGGCCAATAATCGATGTTACTCGAAGATCTGTTGAAGAAACAGCCGCATCAATACTAAAGATTATAGAAATTAAGAAAAACAAATGAAAGTAATTTTAGCATCCAAAAGCGGTGTAAGAAGACAAATTTTAGATAAATTTAAAATTGAAAATGAGGTAGTAGTGTCAAATGTTGATGAGGAAGAAGTTAAAAAATCCTTATTATCTGAAGGAGCAAATCCATTAACAATTTCAAAAAACCTTGCCGAGATAAAGTCCATCAAGGTTAGCAATAAAAATCCTGATAGATTAGTCATCGGGGCAGACAGTGTAATATCTCTTAACGATAAACTTATTAACAAACCAAAATCTAGGGAAGAAGCTTTCACAATATTAAAAAGACTGAATAATTCAAAACATTATTTAATAAGTTCTGTTTGCATCTCTAAAAATGGTTCAATGATATGGAATCACTCCGACTCTTCTGAGCTTAAGATGAAGAATTTAACAGATAAAGAATTATCAAATTATTTAGATAAAATTGAAACAAAAACTTTATTAGCATATGGTGTTTATCAAATTGAAGCTGAGGGGTTAGAGCTTTTCGAGTATGTCAAAGGAGACAGGGACTCAATAATGGGCCTGCCTATAAAAGAAATTATTAGTTATATAGAGAAATTAAAAAAATGAAAAAAGTTTTTGGAATAGTAGGAAATCCCGTTAAACATTCTCTTTCACCAGTATTACATAACTATTGGTTTAATAAGTACAGTTTAAAAGCAGAATATAATATAATTGAGGCTACCGAAAAAGATTTACCAAGTATAGTAAACAAATTAAAGAATGGTTTTCTAAGCGGAATAAATGTTACTTTGCCCTTTAAGCAAAAAATTCTCAATCATGTTGATAAAGTTGTTAACGATGCAGAACCTACAGGTTCTGTGAATACTGTTTTTTTAGACAAAGACCAATCTATTATTGGAGAAAATACAGACGTTTATGGATTACAAGCGGCGTATCTTAAAGAAATCGATTATAACTTAAATAAAAAATCTATAGTTATTGGCGCTGGCGGTGTTTCTCCTTCTGTTATTTTCTCTCTTCAAAAGTCAGGTATAAAAAATATATCAATAACAAACAGAACTATGGAAAAATGTATATTTTTAAAAAAAAAATTTAAAAATTTAGAAATTTTACCCTGGGATAATTTAAGATCTGAAATTAAAAATTTTGACATTATAATCAATGCAACCAGCTTAGGATTAAAAAATGGAGAAGATTTTAATTTTAATTTCAATGGAACTAAAAAAGAAGTCATTTTTATAGATACAATTTATAATCCATTAGAGACAAAAACTTACAAGCATTTAAGAGATGAAGGAAAAAAAGTTTTCAACGGACTTGATATGTTTATTTACCAAGGACAAAAGTCCTTTTATTTATGGAATAAGATTAATCCTGAAATCGACGATGAATTAATAGATTTACTTTGTTCAAAATTAAAATGATGAAAATTGGTATTACAGGTTCTCTAGCATCAGGAAAGTCAACAGCAAGTAAATTTTTATCAAACAAATATGGACCTCTTTTTGATGCTGATAAAGTTGTTAAAAAAATCTATAAAAATAGATATTTTAAAAAAATAGTGAGCAAAAAGTTTAACCTCCCAAACAACAGTCATTTAAAAAAAAATCTTAAGATATTTATTCTAGATAATAAAAAAAATATTAAAAAACTCGAAAAAATTATTCACCCACTAGTAAGAAAGGAAATGATAAATTTTACCTCGAAAAATAAAAGAAACAGGTTTCTCTTTTACGAAATACCTTTGCTTATCGAAAGTAAGTTAATGAAATATTTTGATATAATTATATTTATTAAAGCAAAAAAAAATTTAAGGTATAAAAGATTTAAATCTAAGTCAGGGGATAAAAAACTATTTACTTTATTGGACAAAAAACAATTAAATTACAAGAAAAAAGTTAAATTTTGTGATCATGTAGTTGTTAATGAAAAAAATATTAAGTTTTTAAGAAAAAACTTATCAACTATAATCAGAAAATATGTATGAAGTTTTTTTAGATACTGAAACAACAGGTTTATCTTTTAAAGAGGGCCACAAGATAGTCGAAATTGCTTGTGTCGAAACTAAAGATTTAATCGCTACAGGAAAAGTTTTTCATAAACTAATAAATCCAGGAAGAAGTATTTCAGAAGAAGCTTTTAAAGTTCACGGTTTTTCAGAGAATTTCTTAAAAAATAAAGAAACTTTTTTACAAATAGCAGATGAATTTTTAAATTTTATCAGAAATAAAAAAATTATTATACATAATTCTTCTTTTGATCTTGGATTTTTAAATGGAGAACTAGAGATAATACAAAAAGATAAAATTGATAAAAATTTTGTTATAGACTCATTAGAAGTCGCTAGAAATAAATTTCCTGGAGCCTCTAATTCACTAGATGCGCTTTGCAAAAGATTTAACATTGATTTATCACGTCGTGTAAAGCACAATGCTTTATTAGATTGTGATTTACTAAGAGAAGTTTATATAAATTTACTTGATGTCAAAGAACCCAAATTTAATCTTTCTAGCAATCATGTTGAACAAAATACTAATGTGGCAAAGGATTATAATAAAACTATAGTAAAAATATCAGAAAGTGAACTAAAAAAGCATAAAGATTTTTTAAAGTCTGAATTAAAAAAAAATTTTTACTGAGTCTTTCTCTTTTTATAAAGTTCTTCAAAATTAACTGTTTCACTTATTTTCACATCTTTGAAACCTGAGTTTTCAAACATAAAAACAAATATTCTTCTTAATTCAGAATAAATTTTGTTTGGAACCTCTACAAGAATAATTCTTTCCATTTCGTTTTTAGATAATTTGTTTGCTTCCAATTCAATTAATGTGGAATAAATTATTTTTGTATTTATAGTTTCAAAATTATTTTTCGTTGGAGAAAGACTCAAGCTAGTTAAAACTTCAATAATATTTTTTTTTGCTTGTGAACTTCTTATATCAATATTGATCTTATAGTTAGATATATCTTTAGATAGTAAAAAAAAAGTTTTTGGATTAGGAATATTGAAATTCAATTCCTTAATGTATTTTCCTATTATTTTAAAATTCATCTTTCTTGTTTTCTACAATTTCACCATCAATAGTTTTATCTTGAGATTTTATATTCACTTTTGTCTTATTTTTAAAAGCCATGTAAAAAAAAAGTTTTCTAGTAAATGGGACCAAAAGTAAGAAACCAAGAAAATCTGTAAAAAAACCTGGAATAATTAGTAATAAGGCTGCAAGCGCAATTGATGCTCCAGACATAACCTCATACATAGGAATCTTATTTTGATATAAATTAATTACTCCCGATCTTAAAGTTTGGACACCTTGTTTTTTTGCAAAATATAAGCCAATTATCGCTGTTAAAAAAATTAAAGCTACAGTATTTAAGGCACCTACCTGCCCTCCTATTTTGATCATTAAATATATCTCTAAAGCTGGAAGACATATAAATATTAAAAAAAATGGGTTCATTTGTCTGATACAAAAATATATGATTAATGTATATTTATCAAATTATGAGTAACAATTTTGGATATTTAGACATCATTTTACTAGGCATGATCGCTGGATTTATCATTTTGCGTTTAAGAAGTATACTTGGAAGAAAGACCGGTCATGAATCAAAGATATACCCCGGCTTTGCTGAAAAAGAATTCAGTATGCCAAAGCAAGAGACCAAAGTTACAAAAAAGAATTTAGAAGTTTTAGAGGGAAATGATAAAAAAGAATTTTTAAGAGGAGCCGAAATCGCCTATGAAAGTATTCTAACTTCTTTTGCAACTGGTGATTTGATTAAGCTCAAAAGTTTATTATTATCTAATATGTTTTCAAATTTTTCGGATGCTATCAAATCTAGAAATAAAGAAGGAATAAAATCTGAGTTTACATTTATTGGAGTAAAAGAGTCCACTGTTGAAAAATATGAGAAAATCAAAGATAATTTATATGCTACAGTAAAATTTGTTGCAGAGGTAATTTCTGTTAAAAAAGATAAAGATGGAAAAGTAATAGAAGGTAATCCCGATAAAATAAAATTTGTAACAGATAGTTGGAAATTTACTAGAAATATAAAACAAAAAGATCCTAATTGGTATTTGTCTGAAATCATTAATAAGTGATAAAAAAAAAAGAACTAAGCCAAGAAGATAAAAAAGCTTGGGAAGATTATATTAGAAACCCTTCCGACATTTACAACAAAGATAAAAATATTCAAAAAAACGATAAAAAAAAAACACGATATAAATACGATTTACACGGATTTACTTTGGATGATGCAAACATTAAAGTTAGAGAGATTGTAGAGTATTGTATTAAACATAAGTTTAAAGAACTTCTACTTATTACTGGTAAAGGATTACATTCTACTAATGACAGGGATGCATATGTATCCAAGGATCTTGGAAAATTAAAATACTCTGTCCCTGAATTTATAAAAAATAATTATGATTTGAATAAATTTATAGTATCTATTAATGACGCTGATCATAGCGATGGCGGTCAGGGTGCTATAATAATTAAATTAAAAAGCTTATAAAATAAATTTTGATAAATCAGTATCTTTTACTAGATTACCTAAATTGTCCTGTACGTATTTTTTGTCTATTTTAATTGTTTCCCCGGCTCTATCTGTAGCATTAAAGCTTATTTCATCTAAAACTTTTTCAATTATGGTGTGAAGTCTTCTTGCTCCTATATTTTCAACTGACGAATTTACTTCTGCAGAAATTTTGGCAAGCATATCAATGCCATCATCTGTAAATTCAAGATTTACATTCTCCGTGTTAAGCAATTCTTTATATTGTTTAATTAAACTATTATCTGGTTCCTTTAGAATTCTTTTAAAATCATCTTCTTTTAAAGCATCCAATTCAACTCTTATAGGTAATCTTCCCTGTAACTCTGGTAATAAATCTGAGGGCTTAGCTAGTTGAAATGCTCCCGAAGCAATAAATAAAATGTGATCTGTTTTAATTGGCCCGTGTTTTGTACTTACTGTTGTACCTTCAATAAGCGGTAACAAGTCTCTTTGTACACCTTCTCTTGATACATCTCCGCCTACTCTATCGCTTCTAGCTGAAACTTTATCTATTTCATCTAAAAAAACTATTCCATTGTCCTCTGTAGCTCTTTTTGCTTCTTTTATAATTTTATCTTCTTCAATCATTTTATCAGATTCTTGCGCAACTAATATGTCGTGGGACTCTTTTACGGTCATTTTTTTCTTTTTACCTTTTTTACCACCCATTGATTTTCCAAGAATGTCTCCAAGGTTGACCATTCCAACATTTCCTCCAGGCATGCCCGGTATTTCAAAACTTTGAAGTGGGGATGAAGTATTTTGAACTTCTATCTCAATTTCATTGTTATCTAAGTCACCAGTTCTTAATCTTTTTCTAAAACTTTCTCTAGTTGCAACACTAGCTTTATTTCCAACAAGCGCATCTAATACTTTATCCTCTGCTTTTAATTCTGCTTTAGCTTTGACTTCTTTTCTTTTCTTTTCTCTTTCCATAGCTATAGCTATTTCAATTAAATCTCTTATAATTTGCTCCACATCTCTTCCTACATATCCAACTTCTGTAAATCTAGTTGCTTCAACTTTTATAAAAGGAGCTTCTGCTAATCTTGAAAGCCTTCTGGAAATTTCTGTTTTACCGACCCCTGTTGGCCCAATCATTAAAATATTCTTTGGCAGAACTTCATCTTTCATTTCATCTGACAAAGCTTGTCTCCTCCATCTATTTCTTAAAGCAACAGCTACAGCTTTTTTTGCATCTTTTTGTCCAATTACGTATCTATCTAACTCTGAAACAATTTCTCTTGGAGATAAAGCGCTCACCTTTGTATTGCCATTATCTTTTTTAACTACTTTTAAATTAGTAACTTTATTAGTTGGTGCCATGTTAAACCTTTTCTATTGTAACGTTGTTATTAGTGAATACACATATATCAGATGCAACTTTAATAGACTTTTTGGCTATATCTTCTGCACTCATATCAGTTTCAGCTAATACTTTTGCAGCTGCCAGAGCGTAATTTCCACCTGATCCAATACCAATTATCCCATCTTCTGGTTCTAATACATCTCCTGTACCAGAAATTATAAAACTATGTTTTTTATCTGCTACAGCCATCAAGGCTTCTAACCTTCTCAAAAACTTATCACTTCTCCAATCTTTAGCTAACTCCACCGCAGCCCTTTGTAAATTACCCGCATGTTTTTCTAATTTTGCTTCTAATCTTTCGAATAAAGTAAGAGCATCTGCAGTTGATCCCGCAAATCCAGCTATCACTCCTCTACTCTCAATTTTTCTTACTTTCTTAGCTTTACTTTTTAAAACTGTGTTTCCTAGACTAACTTGTCCATCTCCGGCAACTACAGTTTCACCATTTTTTCTAAGCAAGACGATCGTTGTTCCATGCCATTTTTCAGCTGTATTCATGACATTATATGTGGAGATTAATTTAGGATCTTCAATAGCAAATCTGATTTATTGATAAAATGTCCGATTATATATATATCAAATATAAATCAGAGTTAATTTATGGCAAGAAAAGCAAAAATTAGTAGGAAAACAAAAGAGACCAGCATCGCGGTTTCTGTAAATTTAGACGGAAAAGGCAAATATAAAATTAAAACTGGAATTGGTTTCCTAGACCACATGTTAGAACAATTGTCTAAGCACTCTTTAATTGACTTAGAAGTAAATGCCAAGGGCGATACTCATATTGATTTACATCATACAACAGAGGACACGGGCATAGCTATAGGCGAAGCTATCAAAAAAGCTGCTGGTAATCGAAAAGGAATTACAAGATACGCGTCAACGATGATTCCAATGGATGAAACTTTAAGCAGGGTTTCGATAGATGTGTCCAATAGACCTTATTTAATTTGGAAAGTTAATTTACCGGTTGAGAAACTTGGTGAGATGGATACAGAATTGTTTAAAGAATGGTTTCAAGCATTTTCCCAATCTGCCGGAGTTACATTACACATAGAAAATATTTATGGTGAAAATAGTCACCACAAAATTGAGTCTTGTTACAAAGGTTTAGCTAGATCATTAAAAGATGCATTAGCGATAGATAAAAGAATTAAAAATTCAATACCTTCGACAAAAGGCTCTATTTAATATTGATGAACGTCACAATTGTTGACTACCAATCGGGCAATATAAGCTCAGTCATTAACTCTTTTACAGAGGTCGCCAAAGGTAAAGTCAATCTAGAAGTAACTTCTGATATTAAAAAAATTAAATCTAGTGATAAAATCGTGTTACCTGGCCAAGGTTCATTTAAAAGCTGTGTTGACTCTCTTAATAAGATTAATGGATTAGTAGATACGTTAAAAGATTTTGCAATTATAAATAAGAAACCTTTATTAGGTATTTGTGTTGGCTTACAGATGTTTGCTGATGTTGGATATGAAGAGGCAGAAACAAAAGGACTAGGTTGGATTGCTGGAAAAGTTTCTAAAATTGACAATCAAAATGGAAAATTCAAGCTTCCTCATATTGGCTGGAACGAAATTGAAATAAAAAAAGAAAGCAAAATATTTAAAGATATAAAAAACAATTCCCACATGTATTTTGTTCATAGTTACGAATTTGTCCCTGAAGACAAGTCAGTGATTTCAGCAAAAACAAATTATTCATCAAAGATTGTATGTGCAGTCGAGAGAGAAAATTTATTTGGTACTCAATTTCACCCAGAGAAAAGTGATAAAGCAGGATTAAAAATAATTGATAACTTTATGAAACTATAATGAAAATATTTCCCGCAATAGACATCAAAGATAAAAAGTGTGTTAGGTTAATTAAAGGAGACTTTGAAAATAAAACTGAATATAAAGTATCACCTATTGATCAAGCAGGTAAATTCAAAGAATACGGTTTTAAAAATTTACATATTGTTGATTTAGATGGAGCTTTAACTGGCAAGACTGTTAATCTAAAAATTATTCAAGAAATAGTAAGTAAATATGATTTAAAAATTGAAATAGGTGGTGGAGTAAGATCCATCGATAGTATTAAACAATATATTAATGCAGGCGTTGAGAAAGTAATTTTAGGAAGTGGTGCCATTAAAAATAAAGAATTTTTAAAAGAAGCGTGTCAAAAATATAAAAATCAAATTGCTTTAGGATTAGATGCAAAGGATGGAAATCTTTCTGTGTCAGGCTGGAAAGAAAATTTAAATGTTAAAACCACAGATTTTCTTAAAGAAGTAAATAACTATGGAGTAAGCCGAATTGTTTATACAGATATAAATAGAGATGGAATGAAGAATAGCCCCAACTTTGATGATACAGTTAAAATTGCAGAGCTTTCTAATTGTCCTGTTGTGATTTCAGGTGGTGTTTCTTCAATAAATGATATTAAGAAAGCCAAAGAATTAAATAATAAAAAAATTGAAGGTATCATTGTTGGTAAAGCTATTTATGATGGTGATATTAAACTAGAACAGTTAGCAAAGGAGATTGATGCTTAAAAATAGAATTATACCTTGCCTTGATGTTAAGAATGGAAGAGTAGTTAAAGGTATTAACTTTGTTGAACTAAAAGATGCTGGAGATCCAGTTGAACAAGCTAAGATCTATAGTGATGGTGGAGCGGATGAGATTTGTTTTTTAGATATTACTGCATCAAATGAAAACAGAGAGACAATTATTGACATTGTAAGAAAAACAGCAAAAGAATGTTTTGTGCCTTTAACTGTAGGAGGTGGCGTTAGAACTATAAAGAATATAACTGATTTACTTTTAGCAGGAGCAGATAAGGTTTCTATAAATACAGCAGCAGTTAAGGATGTTAGTTTTGTTAAAGAGGCGGCAAAAAAATTTGGTTCCCAATGTATTGTTGTAGCAATAGATGCCAAAAAAGTTTCAAATAATAAATGGGAAGTTTTTACTCATGGTGGAAGAAATAAAACAGGTATTGACGCAGTTGATTTTGCTAGGCAAGTTGAAATAAATGGAGCGGGAGAAATCCTATTAACTTCTATGGATAAAGATGGAACAAAGTCTGGCTATGATATTGAATTATTAAAAGTAATTACAGATAGCACTAATATTCCTGTTATTGCTTCTGGTGGAGTAGGAACTTTAGATCATCTCTACGATGGTTTAGTTAAAGGTGGAGCGAGCGCTGTTCTTGCTGCTTCTATTTTCCACTACGGTGAATATAAAATTAAAGAAGTTAAGAAATATTTGAATTCTAAAAATGTATCGGTAAGATTATAAAATGTTTGAAAATCTAGAGCAGTTAATGAAAATTATTAGAGAAAGAAAAAATTCTTCTCCCGATAAATCTTATACAAATAAACTTATTAACGATAAAAGTTTAAGCGTTGCAAAAGTTAAAGAAGAAATAGGAGAATTATTTGAGGCTGTGGAACAAAACTCTAATAAAATACACGAAGCGGCTGATGTAATTTATCATTTAATGGTTTATCTCGAGGCTAATAATATCATGGTAGAAGATGTAATGAATGAACTTAAAAAAAGACAAAAATGAGCTACGATAAAAATAATATATTTGCAAAAATTTTAAGGGGAGAAATTCCTTGTAAAAAAGTTTATGAAAACGATCATGTTTTAGCTTTTCATGATATTAATCCTCAGAAGAAAGTGCACGTATTAGTAATACCAAAAGGCGAATATGTTGATCTAGATGATTTCAACAATAAAGCATCTGATAAAGAGATTGTTGAATTAAATAAAGCGGTAACACATGTAGCAAACTTAATGGGCTCTAAAAATAAAGGTTATAGGGCTCTTACAAATATTGGCGGTGATGGAGGACAAGAAGTTCCTCATCTACATTTTCACATTTTTGCCGGCGAAAAGATAGGAAAGATGGTAAGCTAATGGTTTCTAGAGTTAAAAGATATTTTTTAGAGATAAAAGATTTTTCAAAAACCACAGATCTTAATCTTCCTGAAAATTATAAAATTGTTTTAGATAATAAAGATAATTTTCATTTAAACAAATTTTTTTATAAGCAAATAGGTTTAGATCATTTTTGGAGAGATAGGTTGTTATGGTCAGACAGCGAATGGGTGAAATATGTAACTAATAAAAATCTAGAAACTCATGTTTTGAAAAAAGGAGAAGATCTAGTTGGTTATTACGAACAAGAATACCATTCAGGCTCTAATGAAGTAGAGTTAATAAATTTGGGAATATTAAAAGAATTTAGAGGTCTTAAACTTGGTTCAACTCTTGTCAACCATGCTATTGCTAGTGCATCAAGAAAAAACCCAGAAAGAATGTGGGTTCATACTTGTAGTTTAGATCACAAACATGCGCTACAAAATTACAAGTCAAAAGGTTTTGAAATATTTAAGGAGGAAGAAATTGATTTCGTAGCTTAATTTATTTCAGGAATCTTAAAAGTCCCTTTTTTAAAAATATCGTTTCTGGAGACAATGTTTAAAGAGAAATTAATATTATTATTGTATTGATCTGTAATTTGCCAACCTTTTAAGTCTAACGTTTTGTTGTCAAAGAAAACTGTTATCTCGTTATGATCCAAATAAACTAGCTTTATAATTCGATCAGATATCTCTAACTTTCCAGATTTTATAATTTCTAAAAGTTTGTCTTTATACAAAATATTTAAGAATGGAGAATTAGCTACGGGGTAGTGATAAGTCTTTTTATATCTTTTTTGGGTTATCGCTAATTTTTTATTATTTATTATTAATTCCTTTTTCTTATCATCAAAATAATCACATTTTAATTTTCCAGGAAATTCTAAAAGACAACTTCCCTTTTCAGTTTTGTCATTAACAATTTGATCAAAAGTAAACTCTAGTGAACTTAAATTATTTAATTGTTCAACTATTTGATCTTTTTCACCAGCAGAGAGATTTACTGATAATAAAATAAAGATTGCAAATATTTTATAGAACTTCACGTTTTCCAACATGATTAGCTTTACTGACAATACCTTTTTCTTCCATCATATCAATAATTCTAGCTGCTCTATTGTAGCCTATTTGAAGTTTTCTTTGCAAGAAACTCGTTGAAGCTTTTCCCTCAGATTTAATAATATCAACTGCTTGAGAATATAATTCGTCTTCATCACCATCTTCTTCTGTTGTAGAGGATGTTTCACTATTTGTTTGAGAAGTAATTTCATCCATATAATCTGGCTCACCTTGAGCTCTAATGGAGTTAACAATTTTTTCTATCTCATTTTCTGAGACAAATGGGCCATGAATTCTAACAATTCTATTCGCTGATGACATGAATAACATATCACCCTTACCTAATAGCTGTTCTGCGCCCTGCTCTCCTAATATTGTTCTACTATCTATTTTTGAGCTCACTTGAAAAGAAACTCTTGTTGGGAAGTTTGCTTTAATTGTACCTGTAATGACATCAACACTTGGTCTTTGTGTTGCCATGATGATATGAATTCCTGCAGCTCTCGCCATTTGTGATAATTTTTGAATGTAGTTTTCGATTTCTTTCCCAGCTACAAGCATCAAATCTGACATCTCATCAACCACTACAACAATGTAAGGCATTTTTAATTTGTGCTTGGCATTGTACCCATCAATGTTTCTTACTCCAACTTTGCTCATAAGCTTGTATCTGCTATTCATTTCTTTCACTGTCCAAGCCAAAGCAGATGTTGCTTTCTTTGCATCGGTAATTACTGGAGTTAATAAATGAGGAATACCTTCGTAAGTTGATAGCTCCAACATCTTTGGATCAATTAAAATAAATTTACAAAGATCAGGGTTTAATTTGTAAAGCAATGAAACAATAATCGTATTAATACAAACTGATTTTCCTGATCCTGTAGTTCCAGCAATTAATAAGTGAGGCATTGACGTGAGGTCCCCAACTATTGGCATGCCAGATATACTTTTTCCAAGTGCTATTGGTAATTTTATATCTTTCTTTTGAAACTTTTCATAAGAGATTATTTCTCGAAGCGATACACTTTCTCTTGTCTCGTTTGGTATCTCTATACCTACTGTATTTTTACCTGGAATTACCGAAACTCTTGCAGATGTTGAACTAGTATTACGTGCCAAATCCTCTGATAAATTTATTATTTTTGAAACTTTTACGCCTGGCGCTGGTTCAAATTCATATAAACTAACAACAGGACCATTATTGATAGCTTTAATTTTTCCATCGATACCAAAATCTAAAAGAATTTTTTCCATAAACTCACCATCAGGACGATTTTTATTTAATTCCGAAACACTTAATTTAGTAGAACTTTTGTCTAAATAATCTATTGCTGGAAGTTTGTATTTTGATTTTAGACTAGTTGCTCGTTTTTCTGATTGAGTTAAGTCACCAAAAGAGAATGATTGTTGTGGCCTTTCAATGATTTCACTTTTATCTTCTATGGGATCTGCTTCTAAATTTATATCAGGAATAGTATTTTCTTTTCTTCTAAATAATGAAGTAATTATAGAAAAAGTCCCAGTGATTATTTTCTTTATATTTAAATCTGCTGAAAAAATAAAAAAGATTAAAGTAAGCAATAACAAACCATAAGCAGAGTAGGTGTTGTCAATATATGGAAACCATATACTTAAAAATTCATAACCAATCTTTCCGACAAAACCTGAGTTGCCGTTATCAATAAGCCAAAATGAATTATTAAAGGTAATATAAATAAAAATGGTACCTAGGACTAAATATGAAACCACTAGAAATAATTTTAAAATTATTCTTTTGATTTCTTTTTGAATAATTAAATTAATCCCCCAAAATAAGAAATTAGCCAAAATTAAAAATGAAACGAGACCAAAACTCTGTAATAGAAAATCAGCTATACCACTGCCATAGATACCAAAGAAATTTTTAATCTCAAAGTCCCTATCACCGTAGACAAAAGATGGATCTTCGGGAGAATATGTTGAAAAAGCTATTGCTAGACTGATACTTATTGAAATTAAGATTAATCCTATAAATTCAAAGGTTCGTTTTTTTAAAAAATTTGTTACACTATTTAAAAAGTTTGTATTCATAACGAATCGTTTTACGTACTTTTTACCATTTTTATGAAAGTGAGAAAAATTTTAATATGAAAAAACAGAGAATTTGCATAGTTGGAGACGGTCTTTCAGGTTTAATGACTTCTTTAGCTTTAAACAAATTAGAAGGCTTAGAAGTCCACTTAATATTAAAAAAAAGTAAGCATTCTAAAGACAGAAGGACAACTGCTATATCTGCCTCTAATTATGAGTTTTTAAACAAAGTCATAGATAAACTAGACAAAAAGTTATTTTGGCCTTCAAAAAAGATTGATCTTTTCTACGAGACAAAAGATCAGAACATGAATTTTTTAAACTTTAATGAAAACAGCAAAGATCTCATGCACGTTTTTGAGAATGACAAAATTAAACAAATTTTAATTAAAGAAATTAAGAAGAAAAAAATCAAAACTCTTCAAAAAAGTATCAATGAATTAAAAGACTTAGATGGTTACGATATAAAATTATTATGCCTCGGCAGATCATCAAAAATCTATCAAAGTATATTTGATAAAAGATCTTTAAACAAAGATTACAAAGAAATCGCAATAACAGGTTACGTTAAACACAATTTAAAAAATTTGAATACTGCCCAATATTTTTTAAAAGAAGGTCCCTTGGCTATACTCCCCTTTTCAAAAAATTATTTTTCTTTTGTTTGGAGTGTAGACAAAGAGTTTTTAAATAAAGATATTAATTCACTCGTTAAAACAAAAATTTGTGAAGTTTTAAAAACAAAAAGAATACAGATCTCAAATCAGCAATCTTATCCATTGATGCTAAATTTAAAACGAACTTATTATAAAAATGACACTCTTATCTTAGGCGAAGGATTGCACACCGTTCATCCTGTAGCAGGGCAAGGCTTTAATCTTGTATTAAGAGATATAAATAAATTACAAAAAATTTTTAAATATTATACAGAATTAGGCATGTCTTTAAAAAGCTCACCAGCTCTTGAAGAATTTACTAATAATAGAAAATCTGAGAATATTATTACCGGTATAGGGATAGATCTAACTCATAATTTCTTTAAACAAAATAAATTATTAGATCCATTTAAAGAAACAATTTTAAAAAATATTTCAAAAAATAATACTCTTAAAAGAATAAGCAAATTTATTTCCAATCAAGGTTTATCAATTTAATTCAATGAACATTTATGCTCTTTCATCAGGCAGAGGTCCGTCAGGAATAGCCATCGTTAGAATCTCAGGTAAAGATACTCTTAAAGTTTGTAAGAACTTAACAAAACTAAACGAAATCAAATCCAACGAAGTAAATTATTGCCAATTCTATGATCCAAAAAACGATAAAATAATAGACCCAGAAGCTCTATTATTGTGGTTTCCTGGGCCTAATAGCTATACAGGAGACGATCTAGCCGAGTTCCAAGTTCATGGAAGTAATGCTGTTATTAATGCTTTATTAAAGGCACTATCAGAACAAGATAATTGCAGATTAGCTGAACCTGGTGAATTTACAAAAATAGCTTTTCAAAACGATAAAATCGATCTTTTAAAAGCTGAAAGTATAGGTGATCTAATCCATGCAGAAACAGAGCTACAAAGAGATCAAGCTGTTAAATTAGTCCAAGGAAATGCTTCAAATTATTACAATGATTTAAGAGAAAAATTAATAAAATCTCTATCTTATATTGAAGCTAAAATAGATTTTGCTGAGGATGATTTACCAGAAAAAGTTTTAAAAGAAGCACAAAACTCTATTAAAGAAATCCATAAAGATATTCATAAGATAATTGAGGATAATAAAATTGGAGAAAAAATTAGGGATGGATTTAGAGTCTCTATAACAGGCGAGGTGAATGCAGGAAAATCATCTCTCTTGAATTTGATAGCAAAAAGAGATGTCGCTATTGTCTCAGATGAAGCAGGCACTACAAGAGATGTAATCGAGACATATTTGAATATAGATGGCTATCCAGTTATCTTGGCTGATACTGCGGGCATAAGAGATTCTAAAAATGAGGTTGAAAAAAAAGGTATATCTTTAGCTTTAGGAAAATCAAAAGAAGCAGATCTCAATATTATTGTTATTGATAATTCTTCTAAAAGCATAAACAATGAAATTAAAAAAATGATTAATAAAGACACTATAGTTTTACTTAATAAATCAGACGTACAAAATAAGCAAAATCATAAATTTGATGCAGATACAGTATTAGCCTCAGTTAAAGAAAATAAAAATATCGATAGTTTGATTAAAAAGATAAAAGAAAAATTAAGTAAAAAATTCACGTCGAATAATACTGCTCTAATCACTAGAGAAAGACATAGAATTAAACTCAATCAATGTTTAAAAGAAATTGATAACTTTCTTAAAAAAGATCAAAAAAAAGATTTAGAATTAGCAGCTGAAGATCTAAGAATGGCTACGCGTCATCTTGGAAGTATTGTTGGCAAGGTTGATGTTGAGGAAATTCTTGGATCTATATTTAAAGACTTTTGTATAGGCAAATAAAATATCTCTTGTATTCCTAATATACCTCGTTACATTCATCATATGACTAAACAAAGCTATGATGTAGTGGTAATAGGGGGTGGACATGCTGGATGTGAGGCAGCAGCGGCATCCGCTAGAATGGGTGTAAATACTGCTCTTTTTACACATAAAATAGAGACTATTGGTGAGATGTCCTGCAATCCTGCTATTGGTGGACTTGGAAAAGGGCATCTTGTAAGAGAAATAGATGCTTTAGATGGTGTAATGGGCGTTGTAGCCGACAAATCAGGTATTCAATTCAGATTATTAAATAGAAGCAGAGGACCAGCTGTGCAGGGTCCACGTACTCAGTCAGATAGAGCTCTCTATAAAGAGCATATGCAAAAGATTTTACTAAATTACAAAAACTTGGAGGTAATTGCAGATCCAGTTATTAAATTTTTATTTGAGAGAGATAAAATTATAGGTTTTGTATGTCAAAGCGGAAAAGAAGTGAGGACTAAGGAACTTGTATTAACTACTGGCACTTTTCTTAATGGATTAATACATATAGGCGAAACACAAATACCAGCAGGTAGGTACGATGAGAAACCGTCTACCGGTTTAAGTGAACAATTAGCAAAATTTAAAATGCAAATAGGAAGATTAAAGACAGGAACTCCACCAAGACTAGATGGTAGCACAATTAATTATGACGACTTAGAAATGCAGCCAGCTGATGATGATCATTATTACTTTTCTTTCCTTACAAGCAAAATTGATAACAAACAAATCAAATGTGGAATGACTTATACTAATAACGAAGTCCACAAAATCATCAGTGACAATATTTCTAGAAGTGCAATGTATTCAGGAAACATTAAAGGTGTTGGACCTCGTTATTGTCCTTCCATTGAAGATAAAATTGTTAAGTTCAAAGAGAAACAACAGCATCAAATTTTCCTTGAACCCGAGGGATTAAAGGACAATACTATTTACCCAAATGGCATATCTACTTCCCTTCCAGAAGAGATTCAACTCAAAATATTAGCTAAAATTAAGGGTTTAAGGCAGGTTAAGATGAAAAGAGCAGGGTATGCTATAGAGTACGATTATGTAGACCCAAGAGAGCTTAACGCCACTTTAGAAACCAAAAAAATTAAGTCATTATTTTTAGCAGGACAAATTAATGGTACTACTGGTTATGAGGAAGCTGCAGCTCAAGGTTTAATAGCTGGAATCAATGCAGCTTTAAAAATCAAAAATAAATCTGAATTTATTTTAGATAGATCAACTTCTTACATTGGTGTGATGATTGATGACTTAATTACCAAAGGTGTTACGGAACCTTATCGTATGTTTACCTCTAGAGCAGAATATAGATTAACTTTAAGAGCTGATAACGCAGATCAGAGATTAACAGATCTTGGTTTACATTTAAATTTAGTTGGAACTGAAAGAAAAAAAATATTTACAGAAAAGAAAAAAAATATTTATGCTTTAAATAATTTTTTAGAATCCAAATTCTTAACTCCTAATGAAGCAAAAAAATACGATATTAAAATTGCTATGGATGGGGTCAAAAGATCATGTCTAGAAGTTATGGCTCAACGAAAAGTAAATATGGCAAAAATAAGGCAAATATTTAGGGACATACCTCTATTTCCAGTCTCAATAGAAAAGCAGGTTGTAACAGATGCTCATTATATGGGTTACCTTAAGAGACAGGAGAGAGATATCAAATCTTTTAAGAAAGATGAGTCAGTTATAATTCCTAATAATATAAATTATGAAAATTTAAGTGGTTTGTCTAACGAAGTTAAGTCGAAGCTTATTTCTATAAGGCCTAAAACGTTAGGACAAGCAATTAGAATTGATGGTATGACGCCAGCAGCTATAATAATCCTATTATCGCACATCAAAAAGTTAAAATTCAAAGCTACTGCTTAATGCAGGAACAAGACGTTATAAACACTCTTCAAAACCAACTAAAGTATACTGCAAAAAATATATCTGACATAAAAATATTTGTTAACGAATTGCTTAAAGCTAATAAAAAGCATAATTTTATCTCCAAAAGCACTGAACAGGTAATTTGGCATAGACACATCCTTGATTCAGCCCAACTAGTAAAATTTATTGACTTTTCAAAAAGCTCTTTGTCAGATCTAGGTTCTGGAGCTGGTTTTCCTGGCTTGATTTTAGCTTTATTTAACAAAAATAAGGACTTTCACGTGAAATTATACGAAAAATCGCCAGTTAAAAGGGCTTTTTTGAAAAATATGAGTGATATATTATCATTAAAAATAGAAATCCATGGTAATGTTTATGAAAATTCTATTGATACAGACTACATAGTCAGTAGAGCTTTTAAAAAACTAGAGGCAATAATACAAGTTTCACGTGAAATCGCTAAAAAGTCCCATAAACTAATAATTCTGAAAGGTCAAAACGCACAGGAAGAGTTAAAAAAAGCTTTCAATAAGGAAAAATACGATTATAAACTTGAAAATAGCATAACAAATGAAGACTCTAAAATAATTATAGTCGATTTTAAAAAATGACAACAACAATATCGGTGATTAATCAAAAGGGTGGAGTAGGAAAAACTACAACGGTAATTAATTTAGCCGCTTCACTGTCCATTATGGGTCAAACAAATCTTGTTATTGATTTAGATCCACAAGGAAACGCTACAACTGGATTTGGTAAAAGTAATAGCGATGAAGAGAAAAATATTTACAATTTATTGATCAGAAAAATTAGTCTTGGACAAGCAATACAAAAAACTAATATACAAAACCTAGATATCGTAGGATCGCATGTAAATTTATCTGGTTTGGAAGTTGAAACAGCGAGTGATTCAAAAAGAGCATTTGTTTTAAAAGAAATTTTATCATCAGAAAAATTAGGATTACTAAAAAAATATGACTACATATTTATAGATTGTCCGCCATCTTTAAGTCTACTCACTATCATGTCTTTAGTCGCATCAGATGAATTATTAGTACCTTTGCAAACAGAGTTTTTTGCTTTGGAAGGAATTACACAGTTAGTTAAAACAATAGATAGAATAAAAGAAAATCTTAATCCAACACTTTCCATAAGAGGGATACTTTTAACTATGTTTGACAAACGAAACAAACTTTCATCTGAAGTTGATAAGGAGGCAAGAAGTTATTTTAAAGACAAGGTTTACAAAACCGTGATTCAAAGAAATGTAAGATTATCAGAAGCCCCATCTCATGGCTTGCCTTGTGTAATTTACGATAAAAGCTGCGTTGGAAGTAAATCATATTTTAAATTAGCTGAAGAATTTAAAAACAAAATAGTGAGTGCTGCATGAGTGGAAAAAAAAAGGGATTAGGACGAGGTTTATCAGCGCTATTTGGTGACGAAAAACCTAAAGATAAGCCTCAAGAAATTTCGCAATTAAACACTGTATCTATTAGCGATTTAAGCCGAAACCCATATCAGCCAAGGCAGTATTTTAGCGAGGAAAAACTTGAAGAATTGGCTAATTCCATAAAAAAAAATGGAGTTATTCAGCCGATCGCTGTGCGTCCAAATAAAACCGAAACTGGTAGATATGAAATAGTAGCCGGAGAAAGAAGATGGATTGCTGCTCAAAGAGCCGGGTTACATGAAATCCCTGTAAGAATTTTAGAGCTAAGTGACGTAGAGTCTTTAGAAGTTGCTATAGTAGAAAACATTCAAAGAGACGATCTTAATCCTATTGAGGAAGCTCGAGGATATAAAAGGTTAAATGAAGAATTTAAATATGATCATGAAAATATTTCTAAACTAATGTCTAAAAGTAGAAGCCATGTGAGTAATACTTTAAGATTATTAACTTTACCAAAGGATGTCATCGCAATGTTGGAAGAGGGAACACTTACTTCTGGTCAAGCAAGACCTTTAATTGGAATATCAAACGCATCATCTATTGCTGAAGAAATTGTTTCTAAAAATTATAGTGCCAGAAAAGTCGAATACTTAGTAAAAAATAAAAAAGGATCTAGATCTAAAGATAAAAATATAGATACTAATATTTTAAAGGCACAGGAAAAAATAGAAAAGATACTTGGTTTAAAAGTTTATATTTCAAATAAAAAAAATAATTCTGGTAAGATCACCATAGAGTATAAGGATTTAGAACAGTTTGATTTTATATCTGATCTCTTAACTAAGAATTAGCTGTTACACACAATTCTAATAACAAGCTTTTTATTAATATACTCCCATTAATTATTGGGTTTGATTTTAAAATTAGTTCTATATTGTATGTTTTATTAAGTATTTTGTTAATTTTCTTTAAATTCCATTTTTTTGCTTGATTTAAAAAAATCGGTTTATCTTTCCAAAAAATCGGAGGGTTGAGGTTATTGATTGCACTTTCAATGTTATGATTTTCATTTTTTAAATGATTAATCTCGTTAAGTTTTAGCAATCTTTGATTTATTAAAGAAATATAAAAAATACTTTTATCTTTTTCTAATATTGTGTTGCTAATTAATTTGTTCGTATTAAATTTGTTACCACTCAAAGCTTCATCCTTCAAATAATTAAAATCATCATTTTCTTCCTCATTTAGTAATAACTTTAATTTATTCGTGTCAATTTTTTTGTTTTCAAAAAAAATTAGAATTTTATTTAATTCGTTATATAATTTAGTTCTATTCAAACTACAGTTATCAATAATAATATTAATATTTTGCAATGTTAAATTATTGAAGTTTTTAAGCTTTTTTGAGATTATTTTTTTTAGACTCAGAATGGTGTCCGCATAACATGGCACAACAGCAGCTGATTTAGATTTTTCAAAATAATTTCTTAGTTTAGACTTTTTATCTAAAATATTTGAAAAGAGAAATATTTTTTGGTCATTTTTTTTTTCAATTTTTTCTATTATAGGTAAAATTTTATCATTAGTATTATTTATTAAAAATACTTTTTGTTTATCGAACAATGAATAATTAAAAATCTTATTTAAAAAAGAATCTTCATTATTGAGCAAGTCTTCTTGCATCAGATTAACTATTTCATAGTTTTTTGAGTCCAATCTTATAATTTTTTTGAAATCATCTTTTAATCCCTCATTTTCCCCATAAAAGAGAATAAGATTACTTTTGCTTAAAGACTCAAAATTTTCTTCAATTAGATAACTTTTATAAATCATTGAAATTAATTAAAGATATTTTTTTTATAAGTTTGCTAATCAAAATTTCGTTGAGTGATTTTATAACTTGATTTTCATTTACAATTGTTTGTGAATACTGTGAACTAACATTATAATCTTTTTGCTCTGAAATATTGTAAACTTTTATTATTTTATCAAAGTGTTCTACTTCAACTTTTAAATTAACAGTAATAAGATATTTTGTTATTTCGTTACTAGAGCTTTTCTCTTTTACAGTTTTTTCTTTTTCAACGTTTATATAAAGATTGATATTTTCTTTCGATGAGTCTTTTGATTTTATAGAAAGTTTATTCTTTATTTGATATCCTAATCTTTTATCTCCTGTTGTCTCAATATTATTAATGTAAAAGTTTTGAAAATTTGATGGATCAATAACTTTAAACCCGCATCCATAGATAAAAAAAATTATTAGAAGACCTTTAAACTTTTTCATTAACTTTTAATTATGTAGTTTATTATTCTATTTTTAACGTAAATTGTTTTTAATATCCTGCTATTTTTAATATTTTTATTTGCTTTTGAGACATTTAAAACAATTTTATTAACATCATTTTCCTCTAAATCTTTTTTAATTGATAAAACATCTTTAGTTTTTCCATTAATCTGAATTGCGATTTTTATTTCCTCAAGCCTATTTTTCTCAATTTTTGGCCACTCATTGACGTCTTTGCAATCATGCAATGTTAAACACTCATGGGCTATATGTGGTGCAAACGGTATCATTAATTTCATTAATTTAATGATATTCTCACTTAAAATTTTGCTGCTAATTTTCTCATTGAGATGACTTTTAAAAAAATTATAAGTTTCATAAAACAGAGCTATTGAAACATTGAAGCGAAATTGATTTATAGAAAGATCAATTTTATATACGAAATCATTTATTCTTAAAATGAAATCCTTATTAGATTTTTGATCGCCTGTTTCTGTTTTATTTTTAATTGAATAATTTAAATCCCAAATTTTTTGTAGAAATTTGTTTGCAGAAGCAACACCTGTGTCTGACCATTGAATATCTTTTTCTGGCGGACTATCAGATAAGATAAACCACCTCACAGCGTCAGCGCCATATTGTTTAATCATGGTTTCAGGATCAATGGTATTTTTCTTTGATTTTGACATTGATTCTGGAGCTCCAATTTTAACTTCAGTATTATCTTTGATTTTAAAAGCTTTCTTGAAACTAATTTTTTCAATTTCTTCTGGGTACAACCAATTACCTTTTTGATCTTTGTAAGTTTCATGACAAACCATACCTTGTGTAAAAAGATTTTTGAAAGGTTCAGATATGTTTATTTTATTATTTAATTTATTTAAACTTTTCATGAAAAATCTCGAGTATAACAAATGAAGTATAGCATGTTCTATTCCACCAATGTATTGATCAACCGGCATCCAATAATTTACTTTTTTTTCATCAAAGGGAGATAATTTATGATCAGGGCTACAAAATCTTAAAAAATACCAAGAGGAGTCAACAAACGTGTCCAAAGTATCAGTTTCTCTTAAAGCTTTTTTCCCAGTTGACTTTTGCACTGTGTGTTTCCAACTTGGATGTTTTTCTAATGGATTACCTTGAGTGTTAATATCTATATCTTCAGGAAGTTCAATTGGCAGTTCGCTTTTGTCTACGGGAACAACCTTTCCATCTTCGAGATAAATCATTGGTATTGGACATCCCCAATAACGTTGTCTTGAAATACCCCAGTCCTTAAGTCTAAATAAGGTTTTTTTTGTGCCAATTTTTTTTTCGACAATTGATTTAATAATTTTTTCTTTTGCTTCGGTTACATCTAATCCATCAAGGAACTCCGAATTAATTAATTTTCCATCCCCAGTAAAAGCTTCTTTTAATTTTTTTGAATTTCCATCATCTACAACTTTAAGAATTTCTAATTTATACTTTGTTGCAAAATCAAAATCTCTTTGGTCATGAGCAGGACAGCCAAATATTGCACCTGTGCCGTAATCTAATAGTACAAAATTAGCAAAATAAATAGGTATTTTTTTTTTAAGAAAAGGGTGTTGAGCATATAAATTAGTATTAAAACCTATTTTTTCAGCATTAGCTAAAGCCTCTTCTGTTGTACCAGATTTGTTACATTCCTTTTTAAATTTTACGAAAGAAGCATCATCGTTAAACTTTTTACTTAAAGGGTGATCAACAGATAGAGCTAAAAAACTGGCACCAAAAATAGTATCAGGTCTTGTGGTGAAAATCACAATACTATCATTTTCTTTATCTATTTGAAAATTTATCTCGCATCCTATTGATTTTCCGATCCAGTTTTTCTGCATTAGTTTAACTTTTTCAGGCCAGCCAGACAGCGTTCCCAAGTCACCCAAAAGTTCTTCGGAAAATTTAGTAATATTAAAAAACCATTGGGATAATTTTTTCCTCTCAACAGTAGCATTAGATCTCCACCCTTTACCATCTATTACTTGTTCATTTGCTAAAACTGTATTTTCTACCGGATCCCAATTTACATACGTTTCTTTTCTGGAAACTAAACCATTATTATATAAGTCAATAAATATTTCCTGCTGATGTTTATAATAATCTTTATCACAAGTAGAAATTTCTAAATCCCAATCAATAGATAGACCTAACATTTTTAATTGAGATTTCATTTTAGATATATTATTTTCTGTCCATTTTTTGGGGTGTAAATTATTTTGTTTAGATGCATTTTCTGCTGGCAAACCAAAAGCATCCCAACCCATTGGATGCAAAACATTAAAACCGTTTAAAAATTTGTACCGGGCAACAACATCACCAATCGTGTAATTTCTTACATGGCCCATATGAATTTTACCTGATGGATAAGGAAACATTTCAAGACAATAAAATTTTTTTCCGTCTTTTCTAAAAAGTTTTTCTTTAGAAAAAAAATCTTGCCATTTCTTTTCAATTACTTGAAAATTAACTCTTTCCATTTTTTAAATTATTTTTTCTTTTTTTTATTTTCTGCTTCAAATATCGCTGCTTTTGTTAAAATGCTTCTTTTCAACTCTTCAACAATTTTTGAATTTTTTTGTAGAAAAGTTGTGCACGACTGACTAGTTAAACATTTTTTTTTGTGAACAATAATCTTAAGGCTGTCACTTCTTACTTCATTAGACAAAAAACGTACAGAGATTTTAATAGACTCATTTGATTTTGCATTATCAGAATACCAATCTGAAACTATAACGCCTCCAGAATAATCAACAGTACTTAAAGGTAGAAAGTCTAATAATTCTAATGAGGCTCGCCACATGGGATTGGAAGAACTAAACTCAAATGTGGTTTTCCCTCCTTTGATAATACCACTAAGCCCGGCCCCTCTGCCTTCTTCTACATTTTTTTTAGCTCTCTCCTGGGCATTAACAGGATTATTTCTTGCATCTCCGAACTTATTTCCACAAGCAGAAAATAAAAAGATTAGGCCCAAAAGCCCGCAAATTATGATTTTATTTGAATTGAACATTTAATTTTAAACAATTAACACCTAAGTATTCATATTACTAACAATTAGATAAAATTAGGCCTAAAAAAGCTCTTTTTTTATTGATTTTATTGAATAATAAAGGTGTTGTTATTTTACAACACAAGCCAAAAATACGCATAAAATAACAAAAATAGATAGAAAAGATAGATTGAAGGCAATAATTGTTATTCAAGTTAAATTTTAACTTAATAACAAAAGGAAAAATATGAAAAACATAATCAAATCTTTAATCGTTATGTTATCTTCAGTTTCTTTATTCGCGTCAGCTAACGCAGGTGAATTAAGTGTATCTGGTACAGCAAAAGCCACTTACAACATTCTAAGCGGAAAAACTAACGTAGGAAAAGGACTTGGTGTAACAAACGAATTAAATTTTACTGCATCTGGTGAGTTAGACAATGGTTACACATGGTCTTACTCTATGGAGTTAGATCCTAATGGTGTTTCAGCTGGAACAACAGCTGCTGCACAATCAGGCGCAGAGAACGATGATACTAAATTAACACTTGGAACTCCTTACGGAACTTTCGGTGTATTTATATCTGAAGGTGGATTAGACGTAGAAGATGCGGCTTCTCAATCAGCTTACGCAAGACCAACTGATATGGGTGACCCTTCATCAACATCTGACAACTTTACAATCGATTCTTACAACAACGTGCAGTACCACACACCTGCAGACTTGTTACCTTTCGGAACAACATTCAAAGTTGCATACGCTCCAAACATAGCTGATGTAGCTGCTGGTGCTTCTGGAAATAACGCTGGTGCTGTGAATACAATAGCAACTACTAATACAACAGGTAATAACGCAACGGAGATGCAAGTTAAAACTGCTCCGATTGACGGTTTAGCACTTGGTGCTTCTTACTTTGAATTTGATGGTAGTGGTTTAGCTAAGTCTGACCAAGAAGGTGAATCTGGTGCATACTACGCAACATATGCAACTGGTCCAGTTTCTATCGGTTATTCAAAAGCTTACAAAGCTCCATTCATAGTAAATGGTGGTTACGCAACTACAACTAACGTTGACTACTATGACCAAACTAACTACTCGATAGCTTTCGTAGCTAGCGATGATTTAACTGTGTCATACGAAAGAGAAACGTCAGAAGCAAACTATGTAAACGACAGTTCAGTAGAGCAAGAGTCTTCTGCTGTACAGGTTGCTTACACAATGGGTGGTATGACAGTAGCATTATCTCATGGATCACATGATAATAATAATTACACTGATGGTGCTAACCAAGACCAAACATTATTTGCTGTAACTATGGCGTTCTAATTAGTTAGATAGTAAATATTATAAAAGCCGGCTAAATATTTTAGCCGGCTTTTTTTTTACCTCTGATAAAAGGGCAAAACCCTCACCGAATACATTTTTAAGTTGATTTAAATTGCTATTTTTAATTCCTCCTAAAGGAACTATTTTTTTTGAAAATTTCGATAAATTGTTAAATTTTACAATACCTAAAAAGGGGGCTTGTTTATCGTAATTTACCATAAAAAGTTTGGATAATAATATAGAACTACAACCTTGTTTGATCTTAAATTGAATTTCTTTAAAATTATGAGCTGAACCTATAATTTCAAAATTTGATTTTTTATAGTTTAAGAACTTTAAGTCCTTAATATAGGCAGACAAATAAATACCATCAGAATTTAAATAAATTGCCAACTTAAAATTATTAGCTACGAAAAATTTTATCGATTTTAATTTACACTTTTGCCTAAAACTTAATAAATCTTTTAAATTATCTATTTTACTTTTGTTTCTGTAAATTATAGAAAACTTATTACGAATTTTTATGTTTTTTAAATCAATATCTTTGATAGTTTCAATTAATAAAAAATATTTATTTTTATTTATGAACATATGAGCTCAATAGTTGAAAGATTTAAAAAAATACAATTAAATATTACTTCTTTAAAGCTGGATAAACCAGTTAATATTATTGCAGTGAGTAAAACATTTCCTTTGGATTACATTCAACCTTTAATAGATCACGGTCACATTCATTTTGGAGAAAATAAAGTTCAAGAGGCTTTTTCAAAATGGTCAGAACATAAAAAAAGTAATCAAAAAACAAAATTACACATGATTGGAAAGTTACAAAGCAATAAAGCAAAAGATGCTGTAAAATTATTTGACTATATTCATTCTCTTGATAATCAAAAATTAGCTGATGTTTTAGCTAAGCAACAAAAAAAAATAAGTAAATCACTTAACTATTTTATCCAGGTAAATATTGGAAATGAAATTCAAAAATCGGGTATACCAGTGAATGAATTAGATGCTTTTTATAATTATTGTGTTAATGAAATCGACTTAAAAGTAATAGGGCTCATGGTGATACCACCAAATGATAATAATACCGAAAAATATTTTAAATCTATGAATGAATTAAATAAATCACTTGCTCTTGAAAATTTAAGTATGGGTATGTCCGCGGACTATACAACAGCTTTAAAGTACGGGTCAAATTTTGTGAGGATCGGAAGTTCTATTTTCGGCTCTCGATCATAACTTTGGTATTTTTTTTAATCTCTTTAACGATTTTAAGAAGATCTCTCTTTTGAATTGCAACACATCCTTCAGTTTTTTTAAAATTTTTTTTTGAAACATGAATAAATATTGCACTACCTTTGTTTTTTTTTATTGGTCTCATATTGTAATTTAGAACAAGAATAATGTCGTATATATTTTCTTTTTTAAAAAGTTTTTCATGTTTATAATTGGATGGTAATTTTATTAATTTATTATAGTTTCTTGATCTTGGATCATCACACCATCCCATATTTTTCTTAATTTTAATTATCTTCATTTCTGACTGTATTTTTTTAATCCTATCTTTCCTGTAAAGGATGTACTTTACCTTGTATTTCCCTCGTGGTGTTATTAAGTCACCTTCTTTTTTTTTACTTCCAATTCCCTTTTTACCTATAGCGCATTTTGCTTTATAATTTTTAAAAGTAAGGTATTTTTGATTAATAAAAATATGCATAAGTTAAATGTTTTAATTTTAGGCTCATCATCATTTATTAATACTTTAAATGAACTTAAAACTCATTTAAAGTTTAATCCTTTATCAGCAGGATCGAAGAATTATCATGACGCTATTTTATTCCAGGATGAGGTTTTAAAAGACAAAAAGCAAAATAATATAATTATGAATAGTAGCGCAATTAAAATCTGTGTTTCCAAAAAAAAGGAGAAATTAAGTATTTATGACAGCAGTGTTGAATTGCCGTCAACATTAAAGGAAATAAATTCAGTTGTAGAAAATATTGCAGCAAAAAAAAAATTTAGTAAAAATTCTTCGATAGAAATTAAAGGTTATTTATTAGATAAAAATGAAAAGAAACTATCTAAGTTTCAAAATCATATAATTCTTACAGAAAAAGAAATCCAATTATTAGAACTATTTTTAAAAAGTAGGAAGCCTGTTACAAAAAATGAGATACTTTCCTCTGTTTGGAAGTACGTTGCGGAGACTGATACTCATACCGTTGAGACTCATATTTATAGATTAAGGAAAAAAATAAGTGATAAGTTTATGGACGAAAAATTTATAATCAATAATAAGAACGGTTACTCTTTGTGAAAAAGAGGAATAAGTTTGCAAAAGATCTTTTTACAGCGAAGTATAGAAAAAGAGTTGTAAAACCAAAAAAAGGTAAAGGAAGTTTTAAAAGAAGAAAAAAATAATTAACTATTCAGTCTCGCACCAATAATTTGAATTACTTTAGAAGACATATTTGTTCCAATCTCTAAACTTTCTTTAGTAGATTTATTGTTAATTAAGCCGTGTAAAAAGCCACCAGCAAATAAATCTCCTGCACCTGTTAAATCTTTTATTTGGAGATTCTCTTTTGCAGAACATTCCTCAATTTCATTTTTATTTATTGCGATTGCACCTTTTTCTCCACGCGTAATAATAATTAATTTCTTTGTTTCTTTTGCAAAACTAATAACATCATCGAATTTTTTGACATCAATTAAAGACATTATTTCTTGCTCATTTGTAAATGTGATATCTAATTTATTTTTAACTAATCCTAAAAAATTTGGTTTATGTCTCTCTACACAGAACAAATCTGATAATGACATTGCAACTTTATTTGCATTACTTATAGCTTTTTCGAACGCTTTCTTTGGTTCACCTTCATCCCAAAGATAACCTTCTAAAAACAAGATTTCACTATTCTTTACCGCACTCTTATCAATATCGTTTTCATTAATTTTACCTGCAGTACCAAGAAAAGTTACCATTGTTCTTTCAGAGTCAGGCGTAATTAATATTAAACAAGTTCCCGTTGGAATTATCTCTTTTTTCTTTGAATAAAAGAACTGTACATTTTCTTTTTTCAATCCTTCTTCATACTTATTACCTAAATCATCATCGCTGACCTTCCCTATAAAGCCAACTTTATTTCCAAGTTGCGCGAGACCTACTATTGAGTTTGCTACCGATCCACCAGAGACGGTTTCTTCTATTTTAAGTGTAGATAATAATTTTTTAAATTCAGTTTCATCTACAAGCTTCATTGTACTTTTTGTCAGTTTATTTTGAGTGATAAAATTTTCTTCAACTTTACAAATTACATCAACGATAGCGTTGCCGATTCCTAAGATTTTCATTTAAGCTTTTTTTGTCTTAATAGGTTTTTTTCTATTGGGATAACAGTTTTTGCAAATTTTACAAGATATTCCATAACAATCTCTAGCCTTACAATATTCCCTGCCATACCAAATTATTTGGAGATGAAGTCTGTTCCAGTATTTTTTTGGAAAGACTGCTTTTAAATCTTTTTCGGTTTGCACAACATTTTTGCCATTCGTTAAACCCCATCTTTGAGCTAATCTATGAATATGAGTGTCTACTGGAAAAGCAGGAAAACCAAAACCTTGAGACATTACAACACTAGCAGTTTTGTGACCTACGCCAGGCAACTGCTCTAATTCTTCATAAGTGCTTGGTACTTTCCCTTTATATTTTTCAACTAAGGTTTTAGATAAATAAAATATACTTTTAGCTTTTACTCTAAATATTCCTATTCTTTTTATTAATCGCTCAATTTTTCTTCTTCCAAGTTTTACAAAATGAGTTGGTTTATTATATTTTGGGTAAATATCTTTTGTAACATTATTAACATTCACATCTGTACATTGTGCAGAGAGTAATACAGAAACTAAAAGAGTAAAAGTATTTTTGTAATTTAGTGGTATAGGAACTCTAGGATACGTTTTGTTTAATATCCTTAAAATAATTTTAGCTTTTTGTTTTTTGTTCACTTAAAGTTAAGAAGGTCTCTCATGGAATAAAGACCTGCTTTTTTAGACATTAACCAAGTTGCAGCGGTTAATGCACCTTCTGAATATAAAGCTCTATCGAAAGACTCGTGGTTAAGTTTTATAATTTCTTTTCCACTAGAAAATCTTACTTCATGTTCACCAATCACCTCACCTTTACGAATAGAATTAAAATTAATTTTTCTCGCGTAAGGAAATGATCTTTTATTTAAATATTTTCTACCAATTAAATTGTAAAAATTTTTATTTTTCCCATCGGCTATTCCTCTACCTAACATCAGAGCTGTGCCTGACGGATAATCAATTTTATGTTTATGATGTACTTCATAGATCTTACTTAAAAAATTATTTCCAAGAGATTTGGAAGCAATTTCAGTTAAATACATAAGTAAATTTACTCCTAAACTCATATTACCTGCTTTAAGTATAGGAATTTTTCTAGAGTATTGTTTTATTAAATTTTCCTCTTTTTTCGAAAAACCCGTTGTTCCAATAACAACTCTTTTTTTTAATTTAGATGCAATTTTTAATATTTCTAATGTACATTTAGGAACAGTAAAGTCTATTATCACATTTGATTTTTTAAATGCATCAACGCTATTTTTAAAAGGCTTTATCCCTGCAATCTTTTTATTTATTACTCTATTTTCTGTTAGAGAAACTAATTTAAAATTTTTATTTTTTTTTGAGGATTTAATGAGTTGTTGACCCATTCTTCCCATACATCCAGAAATAGATAAATTTATTTTTCTCATAAACTAATAAAATAAATGATTATAATAATAACCAGCGTAATTATAGCCCAAATAGATAAATTTCTTAAAAATTCTTTTAATTTATAATTTGTAGAAAGAAAACTAGGTAAGATTAAAATTAGCACTGCAATAAGAAAAATTGCAGACATTATTTGATCAGTGCTCATTTAGTTTAAGAATTTCTCCAAAATTTTTTAGCTTTTTCAAAAAAACTTTTAATGACTGGATCAGGTTTATTACTTTCGATATCATTGAATTCTTCAAGGATCTCTTTTTGTTTTTTAGTCAATGAGGTAGGAACTTGAGTATTTATTCTTATGTATAAATCACCAAAGGCATTTCCTCTTAAAACCGGCATTCCCTTTCCTCTAAGTCTAAATTGCTTACCATGTTGCGTTCCAGCAGGAATTTTAATCTTAGATTTACCTCCATCAATTGATGGGACCTCAACAGAAGTCCCAAGCGCAGCATTGGTAAATGAAATTGGAAGTTCGTAGTACAAATTCTCATCGGCTCTTTTAAAGATTTCATGATTGTCTATAGATATAAATAAATACAAATCTCCACTAGAACCACCTTTTGATCCCGCTTCACCTTTACCTGATACTCTTATTCTTGTACCATCATCAACACCTTTTGGAATTTTTACAGTTACATTTTCATTTGATTGAACCTTTCCGTTACCGCTGCAACTATTACATGGATCATTAATCATTTCTCCATATCCACTACATTGAGGGCAAGTTTGTTGAACGGTAAAAAATCCTTGGTTGGTTCTTACTTTCCCTCTTCCAGAACAATAATCACATCTAACAGGTTTTGAACCTTTTGCAGCACCGCTTCCAGAACAAGAAGAACATGTTTTATAAGTAGTATATTTTACGTTTTTTTGAATACCTTTATAAGCTTCTTCTAAATCTATACTTACATCATACCTTAAGTCGTTACCTCTATTGCTCGATCTTCTAGTGGAACCGCTTCCACCAAAATCACTGAAGAAGTCTTCAAAAATATCTGAAAAGGAAGACGTATCAAATCCACCAAAGCCTTGACCGCCACCACCACCTCCCTCAAAGGCTGCGTGGCCGAATTGATCGTAATTTGCTTTTCTCTTTTCATCTGAAAGTATGTGATATGCTTCACTAGCTTCTTTAAATTTCTCTTCGGAGGTTTTGTCGCCTTTAGTTTTGTCAGGATGATATTTAAGCGCGAGCTTTCTATAAGCTTTTTTAATATCGTCTTTGGATGCGGATCTCGGTACACCTAAGACATCATAACAATCTCTTTTAGCCACAGGACGTCTCCTTTATTTTCTTAGGCGCTTTTTTCTTTATCTTCTTCTTTTTCTTTTTCTTTTACGTCTTCAAAATCTGCATCAACTACATTATCTTTGTCGTTAGGTTTAGCATCTTTTGGATTCTCAGTTTTACCTGCTTCAGGTTTTTGTTGGCTTTTATAAACTGCTTCACCTAATTTCATAGAAACTTGAATTAAATTCTGCGTTTTTTTCTTTATATCTTCTGAATCTATACCTTCTAAAGATTTTTTAAGATCTGCAATACCGTTTTCGATAGCTTTCTTCTCTTCAGCTGAAATTTTATCTCCATGTTCTTTCAAACTTTTTTCTGTTGAGAAAACAAGACTATCTGCTTGATTTCTAGCATCAACATTTTCTCTTTTCTTTTTATCTGCTTCTTTGTTAGCCTCAGCGTCCTTAACCATTTTATTAATTTCTTCCTCAGAAAGTCCTCCAGAGGCCTGGATTTGAATCTTTTGCTCTTTTCCAGTTCCTTTATCTTTAGCAGAAACGTTTACAATACCGTTTGCATCAATATCAAATGTAACCTCAATTTGAGGTGTTCCCCTTGCAGCAGGAGGTATACCTACTAGCTCAAAATTTCCTAAAATTTTATTGTCCGCAGCCATTTCTCTTTCACCTTGAAGAACTCTAATCGACACTGCAGGTTGATTATCTTCTGCAGTAGAAAAAACCTGACTCTTCTTAGTTGGTATAGTTGTATTTTTTTCAATTAATTTTGTAGATACGCCGCCTAAAGTTTCAATTCCTAAAGAAAGAGGTGTTACGTCTAAAAGCAATACATCTTTTACATCACCTTGAAGTACACCACCTTGTATAGCTGCGCCCATAGCCACAACCTCATCAGGATTAACACTCTTGTTAGGTTCTTTTCCAAAAAAGGTTTTAACGGTTTCTATAATTTTAGGCATTCTTGTCATTCCACCAACAAGAACTACTTCGTTGATTTCCGCAGCCGAGAAACCTGAGTCTTTTAAAGCAGTTTTACATGGTTCCAACGTTCTATCGACTAGACTTTGGACTAACGCTTCTAATTTTGCCCTTGTAAATTTTAAATTTAAATGTTTAGGACCTGTTTTGTCAGCAGTAATAAATGGTAAATTTATTTCTGTTTGCGCTGCTGATGAAAGTTCTATTTTTGCTTTTTCTGCAGCCTCTTTTAATCTTTGCAGAGCAAGTTTATCAGATTTTAAATCTATGCCGTTGTCTTTTTTAAATTCACTTGCAAGGTATTCCACAATAGCATCGTCAAAATCCTCTCCACCTAAAAAAGTATCGCCGTTTGTAGATTTAACTTCAAAAACTCCATCTCCAATTTCTAAAATTGAAATATCAAAAGTTCCTCCACCTAAATCATAAACAGCAATTTTTTTTCCACCTTTTTTGTCTAGACCGTATGCTAGCGATGCAGCCGTTGGTTCATTTATAATCCTTAAAACTTCTAAACCAGCAATTTTTCCAGCGTCCTTTGTTGCTTGTCTTTGTGAGTCATTAAAGTATGCAGGAACTGTAATTACAGCCTTAGTTACAGCCTGACCTAAATATTTTTCTGCTGTTTCTTTCATCTTTTGCAAAACAAAAGCTGAAATTTGGGCTGGAGAGTATTTTTTTCCTTTTCCCTCTACCCAAGCATCACCATTATCTGATTTAATAATTTTGTAAGGAACTTTTGAAATATCTTTTTGTACTGAAGGTCCATCAAATTTTCTTCCAATGAGTCTTTTAGCAGCAAATATAGTGTCTCCCGCGTTAGTTACGGCTTGTCTTTTTGCAGGTTGACCAACAAGTTTTTCTTCATTTTCTAAAAAAGCTACAACAGATGGTGTTGTTCTAGCACCCTCTGTGTTTTCTAATACTTTAGCCTGAGAACCATCCATGATGGCCACACAGGAATTCGTTGTTCCTAAATCTATTCCTATTACTTTACTCATTAATTAAATCCTTTTCGTTACTTTATATGGGTGTTCTTTCTTCATCTACAAGGCTATTTTTTCTCTTTTTTATCGTTTTTTTCCTCATTTTCAGAAGACTTTCTCTTTGATACACTTACCAGTGCAGGTCTAAGCAGTCTCTCACCTAGCATGTAACCAGCTTGAATTTCATTGAGAATAGTTCCTGGATCTTTTACTTCATCTTCTAATTCTGACATAGCCTGATGAAAATTTGGGTCAAATTTTTTGTTTTGGGTATCAATTTTTTTGATTCTATTTCTTTCAAATATAGAAATTAAGTCCTTTTCTATAATTGTAATATTCTCCAAAAATTTATCTAAATCTTTATTAACCTTAAGTTTTTCGTCGTTCTTGATTGCTTCTTTAGCTCTAGCGAGATTATCAAGAATTGCCAAACTTTCTTTCGCAAAATTAAAAGATCCAAATTCAAATGCATCTTTTATTTCCTTTTCGAAACGTCTTCTCTGATTTTCTATTTCTGCAAGAGACCTTAATAATTTTTCTTCAGTTTCCTTAAGTTTTTGATCTGGAGATTTTTCTTTTAAACTTTCTTTGTTCTCTTTAGAACTTTCGTGTTTTTTTTTATTTTCCTGTTCTTGGTTTTTATTCATTTAACTTGCTATATAGTGAGTAGTTATTAAATTACTAGTCTTGATATGAAAAAAATTTTAATTGGCACACATAATAAAGGAAAATTCAAAGAAATTGCTCATTTGGTATCAAGAAAATATAAGAAAATTTCACCACTTTCTTTAAATATAAAAAGCCCAAAAGAAACAGGCAAATCATTTATTGCTAACTCAAAACTCAAAGTTCAATTTTTTTCTAAATTTGTAAATTATCCCGTACTATCAGATGACTCTGGCATATGTATCAAAGCATTAAACAATAAACCGGGTATTTACTCTGCAAGATTGGCAAAAAAATATGGAAGTTTTTATAATGCAATGAAATTTATATTAAAAAAATTGAAAAACAAGAAAGATAGAACAGCTACTTTTGTATGTAGTCTCTCGTATAAAACTAACAACCAAAAAATAGTTACCGTACAGGGAAAATTGAAAGGAAAAATATCTTCAAGTATAAAGGGAAAAAATGGATTTGGTTATGACCCAATTTTTATTCCTTCGAACAAAAAAATTACTTTTGGTCAAATGTCTAAAGTTAAAAAGATCAAAATGGACCATAGATTTCTTGCTTTTCAAAAATTAAAGAAAAAAATCAAAACTTTATAAATTTATTATTTTCTGTTTTATAAATAATTAATTCTTGAGTTACTTTTTTATTTTTGAAGCTAAATGTACCAATTTTTCCTTTTATCTTGTTTTTAAATGTAAAATCATTAATCGAATTAAGTTGTCCCTTTTTTTTCCAAGCGTAATAAATTAATCCTAAAGCATCGTATGCCAAAATCGTCATATCATTTGGATATAGATTAAATCTCTCAAAATATTTGTTATTGTATTTTTTGAACTCATCATAGTTTACAGACGGATAATACAAATTTTTAATTGTATTTTCGTAAAATATACTTTCATCAAACCATTGATTTATCGTAGTAAACAAAACGGTATCTTGATTTACGTCAGTATATACAAGTGAGGTTAAAACACTTTGTAAATTACTGCCGAAGTCAATAATTATTACAGAGTCAAAATTTACATTTCCTAATGTATATAGTTGATCTAAACGTTCTAATTCTTTCAGGGATTGTTCATCTTCTTTATCTTGAAACATTTTTTTCCTTAATTCTAACCTTCTTTTCCTTTCGGCATAATTTGTTAAAACTTCAATTTCACCAGTAAGAACTTCAGGATTAGGACTATAAGAAAATTTTTTAAAATTATCATTCAAACTTAAAGCATTTATTTTATTTTCTATTAATTCCAAATATTGATTTTTTGGGTACATTATAATTGTTTTTTTTTTATTTTGTTTTTTAATGAATTTCATCAAAGCAGTCAGTTGTGACTCAAGACTAACTCCTATACTAATTATATTGTTTGAAAACTCAGGGTTAATATTTGACGGAGAGATAAAAATCATATTATTATATTTTTGAACTTGTTCGAACTCCTCAAAAGTTGTTGGACCAATAATAATTTTTACGCCAACTTTCTTAAAATCATTGATTGCTAAACTAATTTTTTCTTCATTATTAAAACCAGAGTCTCTCGGAACGATAACTACATTTTTGTCGTTTATTTCCTCAAGAGCTAATTGTAATGAATTTAAAAGAGAATTTCCAATTTCAATGTACGGACCTGAGAGTGGAGCAAGTAAACCAACTTTAAGAATTTTACTATTTTCATCACTTAATAAATTAGAATTTAAGCAAAATATTATATAAAATACTATTGAAATAAATTTAATTTTCATAATGAAACTTTTTTCTAATCAGTTATATATTGTTTCTACCCCCATAGGAAACCTTGACGACATCACACTGAGAGCTTTAGATGTTTTAAAAAAGTCAGACATAATTCTCTGCGAAGATACCAGACATTCAAGTAAATTACTTAATCACTACAAAATAAAACAGAAACTACTGTCCTATCATAAGTTTAATGAAAAAAAACAACTTACAAGTATCATTGAATCTTTTAAACAGGGCAAAATTTTGTCATTGATTTCAGATGCAGGAACACCTCTTTTATCTGACCCTGGAAAATTATTAGTTAATACATGCTTGGCAAACAATATTAAAATAGTTCCTATACCTGGTGTGTCCTCTATAACCACAGCTATGAGTGTTTCGGGCTTTAGAGATCAATTCTTATTTTATGGATTTTTACCCAAAACTGAAAATGAATTAAAAAAAGTATTATCATCTCTTTCTTCAAATGACTTCTCACAAATTTTTTTTGTTCCTTCAAAAAAAATTAATTTTTATATTAACATTTTTAAAAAATTCTTTCAGGGAAGAAAAATACTAATAGCTAAAGAAATAACTAAAATTCATGAAGAATTTATAAGAGATGATATTGACAAGTTAAAAATATTCAGAATCCCAATTAAAGGTGAACTGACAATCGTTATTTCTGAAAATAATAATAAAATTTATAACTATGATGAAAAAAAAATTGTGAATAAAATTAAAAAATATTTAAAAAATTATAGTTTGAAAGATACTGTAAATTTAATACTAGAAACAGAAAGAATAAACAAAAAAAAGATTTACGATTTATGCTTAAAAGTTAAAAATGAAAAAAATTATTAGTTTTATTTTTATATTATTCTTTACATCTTGCACATCAGCTGGACAATTTGGGGCGGGAGTAAACATAACTTTTGACCCAAGAACAATTGGTATGCAAATTGATGATACAATTATGCAAAAAAATCTTTCAGCAAGACTAGCACTAGCAGATAAAAAATATTTTCTTTCAATTAAGTCTGAAGTTTTAGACGGAAGAATTTTCTTATCGGGCAAGGTAGAGGAACCCGAGGAAAAATTAAAAATTACAAAAATGGCTTGGGAAACTAAGGGAGTAAGATCGGTGAAAAACGCTATTACTATAAAAGGACAAACAAATTTTAAAAGTACAGCTAAAGATATATTAATTACAAGTCAATTAAGAACTGGATTAATTCTAAACAAAAAAACCAAAGCAAGAAATTATACTTTAGAAACTGTTAATAAAAATATTTATATTTTTGGCATAGCAATGGATGAAGAAGAAAAAAAAGAAGTAATCAATGAAGCAAATAAAATTTATGATGTAGAGGAAGTTATACCATCCATTTATTTAGCTACAGAACTGAGTAGAACCAAACTTTAATTTGAATAATCAATTACATCAGAGGAGTAAGCCGCAATCGATGCAAGGTTCAAAATTTCTGATGTGCTTGCACGCAAAGGCGCAACTTCTATTGGTTGTCCTAAACCAATTAATAAAGGTCCGATGTTTTTTCCCCCACCAAAAACTTTCATAAGTTTAGTAGAAATCGCTGCACTATGTAATGCTGGCATGATTAACACATTTGCATTACCAACTATTTTAGAAAACGGATAAATTTCTTGGTAGATAGGATTTAAAGCGACATCTGGTTGCATTTCACCATCAAAATCGAAATCAACCTTTTCTTTTTTAAGTTTTTCGATAGCTTCCCTTACATGTCTTGTATTCCTCGATAAAGGTTTTCCAAATGTCGAATGAGATAAGAATGCTACTTTAGGCTCAAAACCGAACAATCGTGCTATACGCACACATGATTTAGAAATATTCACTAATCTTTCGGCAGAGGGCAGTTCTGTTACATTAGTATCTGCCACAAGGATTGTTTTTCCTTTAGAAACAATCATTGTCATACCAAAAATTTCTTCACCAGGCCTTGCTTCCACAACCTTCTTTAGTTTTTCAATGGAAGCTGCATAGTGCCTTATATTTCCAGTGACCATAGCATCAGCATCTTTGCATGCGATCATTGATGAACCCCAAGCAATTCTGTCGTTTCTTACTAAACGGTCCACATCTCTCTCTAGTTGGCCTTCTCTTTGAAGTTTTTTGTACAAATGTTTAACATATTTTTTTCTTTTTTCCCTATTGGTAGAGTTAACTATTTCAATATCGTAATTTTCATCTAATCCTATTTTTTTTAATTGTTCTTTAACTCTATTTTCTGCACCTATTAGTATTGGTACACCTAATTTGTTTTTTCCAAATTCAATTGCAGCCTTAAGCATATTTTCATCTTCCCCCTCTGCAAAAATAACTCTTTTAGGATTTTTTCTAATTTTTGCATTTATACCTTGCATTATTGACATTGAAGGATCCAATCGATTTGATAACTGATCTTTGTAAATTTCTATATCTTCTATATTTTTTCTAGCAGCTCCACTTTTAATTGCTGCTTTAGCCACTGCTGCAGGTATAACACTTATTAACCTTGGATCAAAAGTTGAAGGAATAATATAATTTTTCCCATATCTCGGACGGTCACCACCGTAAGCTGCAACAACCTCATCAGGAACATTTTCTCTAGCCAATAAAGCGATTGCATTTGCTGCAGCGACTTTCATTTCTTCATTAATTGCTTTAGCTCTAACATCAAGAGCACCTCTAAAAATATATGGGAAGCCTATTAGGTTATTCACTTGATTGGGATAGTCAGAACGGCCAGTGGCAATAATCGCATCTTCTCTTGCTTCTTGAATTAATTCTGGTTTTATCTCAGGATCAGGATTAGCGCATGCGAATATTATCGGATTATTTGACATTGACTTTACCATATCTTTGCTCACCACATCTTTAGCTGACAAACCAAGAAATACGTCAGCACCCCGCATAGCTTCTGAAAGAGTTCTCAATTTTGTATCAATGGCAAAAGCAGATTTAAACTGATCAATGTTTTTTCTGCCTTTATAAATTACACCTTTGCTATCGCACATAATTATGTTTTCAGTTTTTACTCCTGAACTCTTAAATAAATTTGCACAAGCTTGAGCCGATGCACCAGCGCCATTTACTACTACTTTCACATCTGAAATTTTTTTTTTAGAGATATCTAAAGCGTTTATTAAAGCCGCTGTTGTTATAATAGCAGTTCCATGTTGATCGTCATGAAAAACAGGTATATCTAATGTTTCTTTTAATTTTTGCTCAATAATAAAACAATCTGGAGCAGCAATATCCTCAAGATTTATTCCACCAAAGGTTCCACTGATATTTTTTATGGTTTCAATAATTGAATTTGTGTCATTATTATCAATCTCAATATCTATAGAATCAATATCGGCAAATCTTTTAAATAAAACTGATTTACCCTCCATGACAGGTTTAGATGCTAAAGATCCAAGATTCCCTAAGCCCAATATTGCAGAGCCATTACTTATAACTGCTACTAGATTTCCTTTACTAGTGTAATCATACGCAAGTTCTGGATTTTTAGATATTTCTTTAACTGGCGCTGCCACGCCTGGTGAGTAGGCTAAAGACAGATCTCTCTTTGTTGTAAGTGGTTTTGACGAACCTATCTCAATTTTGCCTGACTTACCTTTTATATGAAAATCAAGTGCTTCTTTATCCGAATAATGATCTATTTCTGTTTTTTTTGGCATTTAATTTATTGAGTATGTAATATAAAAAATAATAATTCACTAAAAATTTATGGCCTAATTAAGAATTTATGAACCTTCTATCTTCAGCAACAGTATTTAGTTTTTTTACATTAATCAGTAGAATTTTGGGTTATCTACGAGATATTTTAATAGCAATATTTCTTGGAGCGTCAATTTTTGCCGATGCTTTTTTTGTTGCCTTCAGAATACCAAATACTTTTAGACGATTATTTGCTGAAGGAACATTTAACGCAGCATTTATACCTAGCTATACTTCTGCTAAAGTTGAGGGTAAAAAAAAAGGAAAAAAGTTTGCCAACGATGTTTTAAGTTCTTTACTGATAATTTTATTATTTTTGGTAACTTTAGCTGAGATTTTTACCCCATACCTAATTTATATCATTGCACCAGGTTTTTTCGAAGACCAAGTCAAATTTAATTTAGCCGTTGAACTTACAAGAATTACATTTCCATTTTTATTATTTGTAAGTTTATCATCTTTTTTTTCAGGAATACTTAACTCTAATAATAAATTTGCCGCTGCTGCAGCTGCACCTATTATTTTAAATGTAATTTTAATTATAAGTTTAATTTTTTCCTTTGTGCATGGATTAGATTATGCAAAGCAACTTTCTTATGGTGTCACTATGGCTGGTATAATCCAATTAATCTTTTTAATATTTGTAACTAAAAAATTTTACAAACCTGCTTTGCATTTTGGATTAAGGTTTAGCAGTAAAGTAAAATTTTTTTTTAAGAAACTTTTACCAAGCATTTTATCTTCAGGAGTAACTCAAATAAATATTTTAGTAGGAACAATCATTGCCTCTTTTCAATCAGGGGCAGTATCATATTTATATTATGCTGATAGAGTCTATCAAATTAATCTAGCTATAGCAGGAATAGCTGTTGGAACTGTTTCTTTACCAGTTCTTTCCAAAGCTTTTAAAATGAAAAATTTAAAAGCAATTTCTAATATCCAAAATAAATCATTTGAGCTCTCACTTCTCTTTTCAATTCCTGCAAGTTTTGGGTTAATATTTGCATCCGATGAGATAGTAAATGCATTATTTGGATACGGATCCTTTTCTTTGAATGATGTCGAAATGACAGCTGCAGCTTTAAAATTTTTTGGATATGGTGTACCAGCATTTGCATTAATAAAAATTTTATCTAATTTCTTTTTTGCAAGGGACAACACCAAAACACCTTTCTATATTTCTGTACTTATTGTTTTTTTAAACATTTTAATTAGCATAAGTTTTTTTAATGAAATCGGATTCATAATTATTCCAATTGCTACATCGATTTCAACTTGGGTTGGAGTATTTATTTATATTTATTTGTTAAATATTAAAAAAATATTACTATTAAAAAATCAATTAATGATAAATTTTATCAAGATGTTGTTTTCGTCAATTATAATGATGTCCATATTGTTATTTTTTTTAGATAAGTTCACAAATTATTTAGACTATAATTACAGTTATAAAGCTGTTTATTTAATATTAATTGTTAGTTTTGTTGGTATGCTTTATTTATTATCATGTTATTTATTAGGAATATTTAAACTTAAAAATTATAAAACAAATTAATGAGTAAAAAAAAATTAGTATTTTCCGGAGTTCAACCAACTGGGAATCTTCATTTAGGAAATTATTTAGGAGCGCTTAAAAACTTTGTTTCTTTACAAAAACAAGTGGAGTGTATTTATTGTGTTGTTGACTTACATGCTATAACTATTTTCCAAGACCCTAATCAATTACAAAATAATGTGTTAGAAACCACTGCGAGTTTTTTAGCAACCGGTCTTAATCCAAACAAAAGCATAATTTTTAACCAATCCTCAGTTTCTGGCCACGCTGAGCTTGCTTGGATTTTAAATTGTGTCTCAAGAATTGGTTGGTTAAACAGAATGACACAATTTAAAGATAAAGCTGGATCAGACAAGGAGAAGGCTAGCGTAGGGCTTTATATCTACCCTAATCTTATGGCCGCAGATATTTTACTTTACAAAGCTACCCATGTACCAGTTGGAGCTGATCAAAAGCAGCATTTAGAGTTATCTCGTGATATAGCTCAGAAATTTAATAACGACTTTAATTGTAAAGAATTCTTCCCTTTACCTGAACCATTAATACCTAAAAACATCTCTAGAGTTATGAGTTTGAGAGACGGAACAAAAAAAATGAGCAAATCTGAGGAGTCTGATTATTCAAGAATAAATTTAAAAGATACAGCCGATGAGATAATAAAAAAAATTAAAAAAGCCAAGTCGGACTCCAACACAATTCCTGGAGATATAAATGCATTAGAGAGTAAACCAGAAGCTTTAAATCTTTTAACAATATATTCTGAAATAACAAAAAGTAGTTTAGAAAAAACAATTTCGGAAATGGAGGGTAAAGAGTATTCATTTTTGAAAACAAAATTGGCTGAAGCTTTAATAAATGAAATAACGCCGGTTGGGAAAGAAATTGAAAAATTGCTGAAAGACAAGTCGCATTTAATAAGTATTTTAAAAAAAGGTACTGAAAAAGCTAACATAATAGCTGAGGAAAACCTTAAGAATATACGTGAAAAAATAGGCTTGATATAATATAAATCATTTATGATACAGACTGAAACCACACCCAATCCTGACTCTTTAAAGTTTTTATCTGAAAAGAAATTGTCAAGCATAGGGACTGAAGAATTTAAAAAGGAAAATGAAAATGAAATTAAAATTCCTTTTGTAAAAGAATTATTAAGTTTTAAAGGAGTTGAATTAATTCTTTTATCTGAAAAATTTCTTTCTGTTAAAAAAACAAAAGAGGTCTCATGGAATGAGTTAAAACCTATGGTAATTTCTCATTTGAATGATTATTTTGAGAAAAATAAAGAACCGATACTAAGAGAAAATAAAAAAAAAAATGAAAATGTTAGTAGTAATGATGATACTGTGAATAAAATTATTGAAGTTTTAGATACTAAAATACGTCCCGCAGTAGCGAGAGACGGTGGAGACATCAAATTTAAGTCCTTTGAAAATGGTGTGGTAAAAGTTCAATTGCAAGGAAGTTGTTCAGGCTGCCCAAGCTCTTTAATGACCTTAAAACAGGGAGTGCAAAATCTTTTAAAACATTATGTCAAAGAAGTGAATTCAGTCGAGGCAGTGCAATGAAAAAGAAATTAACTTACAGAGATAAGCTAATAGAGCTTGCATATATTTATGATGTTAAAGAAATAAAAGACTATGAAAAAAGTAGAAAAAATTTAACTTCTGGGCAATTAGAACTAATACTTAAGAAAAATAAAATAATAATACCTAAAGATTTCAAATCTAATTTTTTAAGAGATAATATTGTTAAACCTGTCTCAAAAATAAAAACTCAAATAGTTGAATTTAAAGAAAATAGAGTAAAAGATAAAAATAAATTAATTAGAAAAGCAGAGAATTTTAAACATGACACAAACAGAAAAATCGCAAGATCTTTTAAAGATTTGTGGAACTATCTCGGTCAAATAGGTTTAAATTTTTTAAATATTATTCCAAAACTTGGTAAAGTAATATATGAGTTTTTTGGAAACGCCTTCACTGACTTATTTCATGGAATATATACTCAACAAATAGAACCAAAAAAAGCTAAGCGAGTATTAATTGGTATATCAGGTGTTGTAGTAGTTTTTACAATAGTTTTTAGTGGGATAAATTATTTTTCAGGTGATGGGCTAAATAAAAAAATTGAGGTAAAAAAAGAAATAAAAAAACCTGAAGTTAAGAAAGAAGTAAAAAAACCTGAACTTAAAAAAGAAATAAAAAAACCTGAAGTTAAGAAAGAAGTAAAAAAACCAAAAGTTAAAAAAGACAACGAGCCAAAATTAGAAGTTAAGAAAAGAAGTGTTGATGAAGTAATTCTTCCAGATTTGAATTTGAAAACTGAAACAGTTTTAAATCTTTTTAAAGATGTTGAATATGATTTAGGTCGAGTCAGAATACAAAAATTGGTCAAACCAATTTATTTTACTCAATTTCCAAAAGACCTCGACGATTTAAAAAGTACCCAATTAAAAAAAGAAACTTTTATTAAAATAGTATTGCCTTTAGTTGTGGCTGAAAATGAGAGAATACTTGCTGACAGAGAAAAATTAATAATTTTATCTGATAAAAAATTTACTACTGATCCAGAAAAGCAATGGATAAGACAAAAACTTTTAGAGTACAAAGTTAAAAAAGGAAACTTAAAGGAATTATTAGTGCGTATGGACATTATTCCAACTTCTATAGCTTTAGCGCAAGCAGCGAAAGAGAGTGGGTGGGGTACATCAAGGTTCGCATTAGAGGGAAATGCAATTTTTGGACAATGGACATGGAGTGGTCAGGGAATCGCTCCATTAGATAGAGCAAGTAACAAAAATCATAAAATTTTAAAATTTCCCATTTTAAGAGCATCAGTAAAAGCTTATAAAAACAATCTTAACACTCATAAAAGTTACGCAAAGTTTAGACAAAAAAGATCAAATTTAAGAGAGAAGAATAAGAAAATTTCTGGTTTAGAATTAACAGAAACCTTAAATAATTATGCACAAACAGGTTCTGAATACACAAAAATTTTAAATAAAATCATTAGACAAAATAGACTTACAGATTTTGAACCTGTCAGTTTAGTAAATTCGGTTAAAAAAATAGAATTAAGTTCTTAAATTATTTTTCACTTATCACAAATTGCAAACCAAACCAGCGCCAAAAACCACTCGGATCTCTTAATGAGCAATTTATTCTACCTCTTTCTCCAACGAATTTTTCTCCAATGTTAATAATTAATGAATTATCATTATCAAATTTTATATTTGATTGTCTCCATTTATCACCTTCGTTAGAATAACAAGTAATTGATTTTAAATTTTTAATATTTTCATAAAAATCTATTCTTACTTCTGGCGGATTTTTATTTTTTAATAGATATTTCTCCTCTGGAAAAATTTTCTTATATTTTAATGGCAATGTTTTAATTAAAGAATTAAATCTTTTTATTTCTCCATATTTTTCATTAATTGGATATCTTGGAAATTCATAAAAATCTTTTGTTTCGTCCATTACTCCCGAGTGTTGTCCAAAAGCATATTTAAACCCAAGAGATTTTATAATACTTTTAAATTCCAAACTGTATTCCCCAAAAGGATAAGAAAAAAAATCAGAATTTTTTCCTAATTCTTTTTTGAAAATTTTTATTGATTTTTTAATATCTGCTGTAATTATTTCACCATTTTCGTCAGCAAGGTATTCATGAGTATGACTATGATTACCTATTTCAACAAAATCTTCTTGTTCAATCTCTCTTATTTGATCCCAAGTCATATAATTAAATAAACCTACTTCCCGAGTACTAATGAATAAAATAAATGGTATTTTCTCTTTTTTCAGTATTGGCCAAGCATTATCATAAAAAGATGAAAAACCATCATCAATTGTTAAAAGTACCTTTCTCTGTTTTTTATTATTAATCAATTCTTCTTCAAATTTTTTTGGGTTAACAAACTTTATTTTATTACCTTTAATTATTTTAAGGTGATTTTTAAAATCATTCATTTTAATATTTGTTGATGGGTATTTGTTCTCTTCAAATCTGTGATACATCAAAGAAATTATGCCAAAATCATCTATATTTTCTAGACTAGAATTTGAATACAAATTGTTTTGAAAAGCTAAAATCGCTATAAATAATTTAATGATAAAAAATTTTTTGATTTTGAATTGCATAGGCAAAAACGATAAAATTGGTTTAAAAATTAATAATAAATTTTATATTCATAATTTTAATCTTAAAGTAAATAAAAATGATCAATTAATATCAAACATATTAAATATGATAAAAAAACACAAAGTAAATATGAATAATGAATTTTCTTTACTAGTTAATAGCGGTCCGGGGAGTTTTTCTTCTATTAGAGTTTCTTTAGCTGTGGCAAAAGGAATAAAAATAACGAAAAAAATTAATCTATATGGATATAAAAACTCTGATTTAGGTGAATTTAACCTTGCTAATATTGAGATTTTAATTAAAAAAAAATTAATACAAAAAAATTTGATTAAACCTACATATTTAAGTTAAATTAATCATAATGAATTCAATAGAGGAAAAATGCCAAAGAAAAGGAGTTAGACTTACCGATCAAAGAAAAATTATAGCTAAAGTTTTATCTGAGTCCAAAGCAGTCTATGGATCGAAGGATCACCCTGATGTTGATGAACTTCATAAAAGAGTTTCAGAAATAGATAAAAAAATTAGCATTGCAACAGTTTACAGAACAGTAAAACTATTTGAAGAGTCAGGTATCTTAGAAAAACATGATTTCAAGGGCGGAAAAGCAAGATATGAACCATCAATGGATGAGCATCATGATCATTTAATAGATATTAATACAGGAGAGATTATAGAATTTGTAGATAAAGAAATTGAAAAACTTCAAAACGAAGTAGCAAAAAAATTAGGTTACAAACTAGTAGACCATAAATTAGAACTTTATGGCTCAAAAATAAAAAAAAAATAATTTGCAGAAAAAAATTTTCATCAAAACTCTTGGTTGTCAAATGAACGAATATGATAGTAATCGTATTTTAGACTTTACAAGAAAAATTAATTATTTACCTACAAATAATCTATCCGAAACAAATTGTTATATTTTAAACACCTGTCACATCAGAGAAAAAGCAACCGATAAAGTTTACCATGAGATTGGAAGATTAAAAAAGAAATTTAGAAATAAATCAAAGCCTATTGTATTAATAGCCGGCTGTGTTGCACAAGCAGAAGGAGACATATTATTAAAAAAAGAAAAGTATATAGATGCAGTTGTTGGGCCTCAATCTTACCATCATATTAACAGCATGATTAAAAAACTAGAAAAAAATTCACAACCTATTAACTTTACGGAATTTGAGGTAATAGAAAAATTCGATACTTTAAACTCTATTAAAAATACAAATAATAATATATCCGCCTTTCTTACAATACAGGAGGGTTGTGATAAGTTCTGTAAATTCTGTGTTGTTCCCTACACTAGAGGTCCAGAATATTCTAGATCTATGAAAGAAATAATTTCTGAGGCAAAATACTTAGCAGATAATGGAGCAAAAGAAATTAATTTACTTGGACAGAACGTAAATGCTTATAATTTTGAAGGAAAAAAACTTTCAGATTTAATATTTGAAATTTCTGATATAAAAAAAATTGAAAGAATTAGATATACCACTTCTCATCCTAGGGATTTTACTGAGGATTTGATTGAAGCACACAAAAATTGTAAAAAACTTATGCCCTTAATTCACTTACCTATTCAAAGCGGATCTAATAAGATATTAACGGCGATGAATAGAAAACATACAGTTGAAGAATATTTTGAAGTTATAAAAAAAATAATCAAAGTAAAACCTGATATAAAATTTTCTAGTGATTTTATAATTGGATATCCTAGTGAAACTTATGATGATTTTAAAAAAACATTACAAATTATGTCTAAAATTAAATTTATTAATTCATTCTCATTTATATTCAGTGCTAGGCCTGGAACTCCGGCTTTTAATTTAAATATAATAGATGAAAAAGTGTCTAGAGATAGATTAATAGAATTTCAACAAACTGCAGCAAGTATAAAAACCGATTATAGAAAAAAATTAGTTAATAAAACCGCTAAAGTACTATTTGAAAATAAGATGAAAAGTGGAAACAAATATTTTGGTAGAGACGAATATTTCAACTCTGTAATCGTTGAAAGTAAGAATAATTTAACCGGTAAAATAAAAAATGTTAAAATTTTAAAAGTAAATCAAACCACGTTATTTGGTGATATTGTTCCAAATCTAAATCAAACCGATCATGCTGCTTAATTAAATGTCTGAAATTAGCAAATTAGAACAGAACTTAATTATAAAAAAAATTGATAAACAAACAATCAACTTTTCTATCAATGATAATGAAATATTAATGGCAATCGTGGGTCAATTTGATCAAAATTTAAAGAGTTTATCTAAACTTACAAGCACAGATGTTTTTTTTAGAGGTAATTCAATAACCTGCAAAGGAGACAGGGAAAAAATATCTACATTTAGTGATGCTATAAAATTTTTAATAAATAAGTATTTATTAACGAAAATTATTGAAAAAGAAGATATAGTTTTATCAGTGAAAAAAAATTTTGAAATAGAAGAGTCTAACGTTAAAAATTTTCAGCAGCTAATCAAAACTCCAAAAAAATCAGTTATAGCAAGGTCTGAAAAACAGTCAGATTATATTAAAGCTTTGAAAGAAAATGATATTGTAATGTCACTAGGTCCAGCAGGAACTGGAAAAAGCTTTTTAGCAGTATCAGTTGCTATAACTTTATTAATGGAAAAAAAAATTGATAGAGTAATTTTATCTAGACCTGCTGTGGAAGCTGGTGAGAAATTAGGATTTTTACCGGGCGATATGAAAGAAAAAGTAGATCCATATCTAAGACCTTTGTATGACGCTCTTTATGAACTTTTTGGGGTAGATAAAATAGATAAAAAAATTGAAACGGGCGAGATAGAAATTGCACCATTAGCTTTTATGAGGGGAAGAACTCTAAAAAATTGTTTCGCAATTTTAGACGAGGCACAAAATGCTACAGAAACTCAAATAAAAATGTTTCTAACCAGAATAGGAGAAAATTCCAAGCTAGTAGTAAATGGTGATCCAAGCCAAGTAGATTTAATTAATAAAAGAGATTCTGGTTTGATTAAATCAAGAAATATTCTTAAAGATATTAAAGAAATTAAGATAATCGAGTTTGATCATAATGATGTTGTAAGACATCCACTAGTTACAAAAATCATTAAAGCTTATCAGAAAAAAAGCATTGATGATAAGAATTAATGTTATTACAAACAATAACAACTGGTTAAAGTATATAAAAAAACCAAATGATTACTTACACAAAAAGATAAGAAGACTTAATTCAAAAACCAAAGATTTCAAAAAAAATAAAATATTTTGTACATTACTGCTGTCAGGAAATAAAGAAATAAAAAATCTTAATAAAAAGTTTAGAAAAAAAAATAAAGCAACAGATATTTTGTCGTTTCCATTTCAATCAAAGAAAGAATTCAAGAAAAAATTAAAAAGAAGAAAAGACATTTATTTAGGAGATATAATAATTAATCTAAATAAAATTAAAAAAAAACATATTAAAAAAAATTTTAAAATTGAATTTGATCGATTATGGATTCATGGATTAGTTCATTTATTTGGTTATGATCACAAGAAAGATAAAGATTTTAAAAAAATGTATAATATAGAAAAAAAATATTTTGATTTGGTAAATGGTTGAAAAATATTTGAATAGTCGTTTTATTACCTTGTACGTCATTCCTTTTATATTTGGATCGTTGACAATATTATCTTTTGAGCCATTTAATCTTACAATAATAAATTTAATAATTTTCCCCCTATTTTTTTATTTCATAGTTTATATAAATAAAAAATCAAAATCCGTTTATAGAATAAAACCATATAAAAAAAATTTATTTATTTTCGGTTTAGTTTTTGGTTTCGGGTTTTATTTAAGTGGGATCTCTTGGATTGCAAACTCTCTTACATTTGATGAAAACTTCAAAAATTTAATACCTTTAGCAATAATATTCATTCCATTATTTTTAAGTTTATTTGTTGGATTAATTACACTTTTAATTGGTCCATATTTAAAATTAAATTTTGCCTCCTTATTAATATTTTCTGCAGGTTTATCATTTTCAGATTATTTAAGGGCTCATTTGTTTACAGGTTTTCCTTGGAATCTTTGGGCCTATAGTACAACCTCACTGAATGAAATATTACAAATAATAAATTTAATAGGATTATATTCTTATAACCTTATAGTGATCACAATATTCACTTTTCCTGTAATATTTCTTTTCAAAATCAGTAAAATTAAAAAAATACTCAGTACAATATTTATTATACTAAGTATTTTCAGTCTCTACATATATGGAAATTATGAGATTAACAAAAATAAAGATACTTTTAGTAAAAGTGAAAAAACATATGTAAAAATTATATCTCCAAATTTTGATTTAAAGTATGGACTAAATATTAAAGAAATTGAAGATAGGTTTCAAAAATTAGTAAGATACAGCGATCCTGATAAAGAGAAAAAAACATTATTTATTTGGCCGGAAGGTGTTTTTAGCGGTTACAGCTATGATCAAATTTTAATGTTTAAAGAAGTAATTTTTAAAAACTTTTCAAATAAGCACTATATAATATTCGGAACCAATACATCAAATTCAATAAAGAGTGGTTTTTATAACAGCATTTTAGTCGTAAATAATAATTTTGATGTAGTACAAAGTTACAACAAAAGAAAACTTGTGCCGTTTGGAGAATTTTTACCATTTGAAAAGATATTAAATTATTTTGGTTTAAAAAAAATTACAGAGGGTCATGGATCTTTCTTAAAAGGAAAAGAAAACAAAAATCTTATAATTGATAATTTAAGTATTCTTCCTTTAATATGTTATGAAGTTATATTTACAGAACTAATTCAAAATTCAGAAGAAAGCACGAATCTAATTGTTAATATTTCTGAAGACGGATGGTTCGGTAAATCTATAGGACCCCACCAACATTTTGCAAAGTCGATCTTTAGAGCTATAGAGAATAATACTTTTCTGTTAAGATCTACAAATCAAGGCTTAAGTGCAATAATTGACAATAAAGGTAACATAATTAAAAAAATGAACATAAATGAAGCTGGAAATATCGAGTTTGAAGTACCGTTAATAAAATCGAATAAAATTAAAAATGATTTGATCTTTTTTATACTTTTAATTACATATCTTTTAGTCTTTTGGATTTATAACAAACAAAATGAAAAATAATAATTATTTGTTTACCAGCGAGTCAGTTTCTGAAGGTCACCCAGATAAAGTTTGTGACAGAATCTCAGATATGGTTGTTGATGCTTATTTGAAAAAAGATCCGGTTTCAAGAGTAGCTTGCGAAACATTAACCACTACAAATAAAGTTGTATTAGCTGGAGAAACAAGAGGTCCAAAAATTGATAAAGAGGAGATTGTATCAAAAGTGAGAGATTGCATAAAAGATATTGGATATGATCAAGAAGGTTTTAGTTGGAAAAATGCAAATATTGAGACATTTCTGCATGAACAGTCTGCTGATATAGCTATGGGTGTTGACTCAAAAGGTAATAAAGATGAGGGAGCTGGCGATCAAGGGATTATGTTTGGATATGCTTGTAATGAAACAGAAGAATTAATGCCGGCCCCAATTCACTACTCACACAAAATTTTAAGATTAATGGCTGAAGATAGAAAAAAAGGAACCTTAAAAGGGATTGAGCCAGACTCTAAAAGCCAAGTTACAATGTTGTATGAAAATGAGAAACCAATCAAAGTTACTTCAGTTGTAATTTCAACTCAACATTCGAAAAATTTAAATCAAAAACAAGTGAGAGAAACAATAATACCATATATAAAAAAATCAATCCCGGAAAACTTTCTTACCGATCTTAAATCAAAAGAGATTTATATAAATCCTACAGGACAGTTTATTATAGGTGGACCAGATGGCGATACTGGCTTAACTGGAAGAAAAATTATAGTAGACACTTACGGTGGTGCAGCACCACATGGTGGTGGAGCCTTTTCCGGCAAAGATCCAACAAAAGTTGATAGGTCAGCAGCTTATGCTTCTAGATACTTAGCAAAAAATGTGGTAGCGGCTGGAGTTTCAGAAAAATGTTTAATCCAGCTAGCTTATGCTATCGGAGTATCAAAACCATTATCTATTTTCATTAAATTAGCTAATGGTGATGAGGCAAAAGTAGGTAAAGTAAAAAAATTAATCGAAGAAAATTTTAATTTATCGCCTAGAGGGATTAGAGAAATGCTCAAGCTAAATAATCCAATATATGAAATCACATCTGCGTACGGACATTTTGGCAGGAAGCCAACAAATAAAGGGGAATTTACTTGGGAAAAAACAGATAAAACTGAATTATTTAAATTGTAATCTTGAAAAAACCATATTTTTCTTCTAATAAACATATAAATTATTAAAATTACAAAATGGGCAGTAGCCCATTTTTTTTTAGGGGGCATTTAAATGTTAAACAAAGGATTAGATAAACTTGAACTTTTGCGAATAGTAGATGCAGTTGCTAACGAAAAATCTATTGATAAAGAACTTGTGATTGGATCAATGGAAAGTGCCATACAGAAAGCAGCACTTACAAAATTTGGTAATGATAACAATATTGAGGTTGTGATAGATAGGGAAAGTGGAGAAATAAGGATTCAAAAAGTTTTAGAAATTGTTGAAAAGGTTGAAGATAGCGCAAGAGAAATTTCTTTGGAGGAGGCTAAAAAAAATGATCCTCAAAATAAGGACTTAAAAGTAGGTGAAAAGATTTTCGAGGAACTGCCCCAAGTAGATTTTGGACGTATTGCGGCTCAAAGCGCTAAACAAGTTATAAGTAGTAGAGTAAGAGAGGCTGAAAAAAATAGACAGTATGAAGATTTTATAGATAAACAAGGTCAAATATTAAGTGGAATAATCAAAAGACTAGAATACGGAAATGTAATAGTTGACTTAGGAAGAGCAGAGGGAGTTATAAAAAAAGATGAATTAATTCCAAGAGAAATTTTAAAAACTGGTGATAGAGTAAAAGCCTATTGTTATGAAGTTAAAAAAGAGATGAAGGGTCATCAAATATTTTTATCAAGAGCACACCCGCAGTTCCTTGCAAAGCTATTTTTTCAAGAAGTTCCAGAAATTTATGAGGGAACAATTGAAATTAAATCTGTAGCAAGAGATCCAGGCAGCAGGGCTAAAATTTGCGTTCATTCACAGGACTCATCTATTGACCCTGTTGGGGCTTGTGTCGGTATGAGAGGTAGTAGAGTCCAAACAATTGTTAATGAATTACATGGTGAAAAAATTGATATCATAAAATGGACGGAAGATTTACCTACTTTAATTTCCGAGTCTTTATCTCCAGCGGAGATACAGCGAGTACTAATTGATCAGGATAATAAAAAGATAGATATAATTTTATCTGAGGAAAATTTGAGTAAAGCGATAGGAAGAAGAGGACAAAACGTAAGACTAGCATCTAAATTGACTAATTTTGAAATAGATATACTTACAGACAAAGAGGACTCAGAAAGAAGACAAACTGAATTTAAAGAAAGAACCGAGACTTTAATAAAAAATCTTGAAGTTGACGAAACACTGGGTCAGCTTTTAGTTTCAGAGGGTTTTGTATCAATTGATGAAATAGCTCAATCAAAGCCAGAGGATATTTCAAAAATTGAAGCGATAGATGAAGAAACTGCAAAAGAATTAATCACTAGATCTAAAGAGACTTTAATAAAAGAAAAAGAGGCAGTTGCTTTCAAACTAAAAGAGTTGGGTGTAGAGGAAAAATTAATTAATCTTAAAGGAATGACTCAAGGAATGTTAGTGATTCTAGGTCAAAAAAATATAAAAAAACTTAGTGACTTTGCCGATTTATCTTCGGATGAATTAATTGGTGGGTACGATGAAATAAAAGGTAAAAAAATTAGGATAGATGGTTATCTTGAAGAGTTTTCATTATCAAGAAAAGAAGCTGATGATTTAATAATGTCAGCCAGAGAGATAGCTTACAAGTAATGTTATGGAAAAAGATAAAAAAAAAACACTTACAATATCGTCAAATTTAAAAAAGAAAATTGATACTACAACTATTTCCACTTCTGGTAAAAAATCTTTCTCGGTAGAGAAAAAAAAATCTCATAGACCAAATAAACCATTAGGCAAACCTTCTTCAGCACCTAATATAAATATTGACAATAAGAAAAAAAATTTTGCAAGAAAATTTATTGAGCAACAAGCTACCAAAGACTTTATTAAAAAAGATAATAAACCGGCTGGTAAAAGTAAATTAAGGCTCAAAGGTCCGATTGATAAACGTGATTTTAAATTAACCGTTTCAAGAGCTTTAAATGTTGAGGAAATAGAAATAAAACAAAGAAGTTTAGCCTCGGTTAAAAGAGCTAGGCTAAAAGAAAAAAAGAAACCAGATGGAGAAGAAAAAAAAGAATTTAAAAAAGTTATTAGAGAAGTAAAAGTTCCTGAGCAGATAACAATTCAGGAACTTTCAAATCGAATGGCTGAAAAATCAAGCGATATTATAAAGTTTTTGTTTAATATGAAGGTGGTTGCAACTATTAATCATAATATAGATAAGGATACTGCCGAATATATTGTAAAAGAATTTGGACATAAACCTATACTTGAAGAAAAACCTTCAATAGAGACAAGTAAGTTTAAGGAGAAATTTGAAGGCGAGGTTAAAAATAGACCTCCTGTAGTAACAATAATGGGACATGTAGATCATGGAAAAACATCTTTATTAGATGCTTTAAGAGATACGAATGTTGTTTCAGGTGAGCACGGCGGAATTACTCAACACATAGGAGCATATCAAGTTAAAGCAAGTGATAATAAGTTAATCACCTTTATCGATACTCCTGGACATGCTGCATTTACAGAGATGAGAGCTAGAGGATCAAAAATAACTGATATAGTTATTTTAGTTGTTGCAGCTGATGATGGTATCAAACCTCAAACAATCGAGGCAATTCAGCATGCAAAAGCGGCTAAAGTTCCAATAATTGTAGCAATAAATAAATGTGATTTACCTGAAAAAAATATTAGTAAAATAAAAAACGAAATGATGAAGTATGAGTTAATAGCTGAAGATTTAAGTGGAGATACACTTTTTGTAGAGGTCTCAGCTTTAAAAAAAATAAACTTAGATAAATTAAAAGAAAGTATTCTTCTTCAGTCAGAAATCTTGGATTTAAAAGCATCTTATGATGATAAGGCAAGAGGAGTAGTCATTGAGTCAAAAATTGATAAAGGCAAAGGACCAGTTTCTACTATCTTAATTAGTAATGGAAAGTTAAATAAAGGTGATTACTTTGTATGTGGAGATTCACTAGGAAAAGTGAGAGCTATGATAAACTATGAAGGCAAGATTATAAATGAGGCCCTACCGTCTATGCCCGTAGAAATTCTTGGTATGAATACCTCTGCATATGCAGGAGCTGAATTTATAGTTACCAAAGATGAGGATGAGGCGAAGAAATTAACAGAATTTAGAAAAAATAATTCAAATCAAAATAAAGTTTTAGTTAAAGATAAAACAACTTTATTTGAGAATACAAAAGATAAGCAAGAACTAAATGTTATTATTAAATCAGACGTTCAAGGTTCAAGTGAAGCTTTAAAAATGGCAATAGCAAAAATAGAACACAAAGAAGTAGAGGCTAAAATAATTTTATCTGATATTGGAATGATAAATGAAACCGATGTTTCACTGGCAAAAGCATCTAATGCAATACTTATTGGATTTAATGTTAAACCAAACAGAGAGGCAAAAAAATTAGCTGAGGACCAAAAAGTTGTTATAAAATATTTTAACATTATCTATGAAGCAATTGATCATGTAGAAAAATCTCTATCAGGTTTATTAGAACCCGACATAAAAGAAAAAATTCTTGGTAGTGCTGAAATTCAAAAAATTTTCAAGGTATCGTCAGCTGGTAAAATTGCTGGTTCAAAAGTTATTAGCGGAGAGATAAAAAGTAAATCCAAGGCTAGAATTATCAGAGACGGTGTTGTTGTATATAATGGAGAAATATTATCAATCTTTAGAGAAAAAAACCAAGTGAAGGAAGTAGGAACAGGCTTAGAGTGTGGAATTAGCATTAAGGATTTTATAGATTTTAAAGAAAAAGACGTTATTGAGTCTTATCTAGCAGAAGAGATTCAAAGAACAATTTAGATGATGGGCAATCAAACTACCACAAAAACTTTTAGTCAAAGGCAACTACGAGTTGGGGAATTAGTAAAACAAAATTTAGGAGAACTTTTCATTAGAAATGAGGCGAAAATACCATCAATTAACTCCAAACTAATTACTGTTACTGAGGTAAGAATGACACCTGATTTAAAAACAGCCAGAGTTTACGTTATTCCTTTAGGAGGGATAGAAACTAAAGAAACAGTAAGGATCTTGACGGAGTACTCTCATCTTGTTAGAAAAGCTTTGTCTAAAAGGCTAGATATAAAGTTTCTTCCTAAACTCACTTTTGTAGAAGATAACTCATTTGAATATGCTGAAAAGATTGAAAAAATAATAAAAAGAAATAAAGAAAATGATAAAGAAAAAAAAAGATACAATTAAGACCCTAGCCATACACGAAAAAGACGTTGGTTCTACCGAAATTCAAATAGGGCTATTGACAGATAAAATTACAAAATTATCTTCACATTTCAAAAAATTTAAAAAGGATAAACATTCAACTTTAGGTTTGACTAAATCTGTAAACAAAAGAAAAAAACTTCTCACTTACCTTAAAAAGAGAAATGTAGAATCCTATCAAAAGGTCATCAAACAATTAAATTTAAGGAAATAATGTTTAAAATATATAAAGAGGAATTAGAAGTTAATGGAAAAAAATTAACTTTAGAAACTGGTAAAGTAGCTCGTCAAGCTGATGGTGCGATAATCGCTTCTCTTGGAGAAACGGTTGTTATTGCAACCGCGGTAGGTGCAAAAAAATTAAATGATGGACAAGATTACTTCCCGTTATCGGTAAATTATCAAGAAAAATATTATGCTGCTGGAAAGATTCCTGGTGGATATTTCAAAAGAGAAGCTAGACCTACAGAAGCTGAAACTTTAATTTCAAGATTAATAGATAGACCTATTAGGCCTTTATTTCCTTCAAGCTTCTTGAATGAAGTACAATTACTCCCAACTGTTTTATCATATGATGGAGAAAATCAGCCAGACATATTATCTATTATTGCATCTTCAGCAGCTTTAGCAATTTCAGGGTTGCCATTCCAAGGACCGATAGCTGCAAGTAGAGTTGGGTATAAAGATGGAAAATATTTACTAAATCCATCTATAGAAGATCTTAAAGAATCAAAATTAGATTTAGTTGTAGCTGGAACAAAAGATGCAGTTTTAATGGTTGAGTCTGAAACTTCGGGATTATCTGAAAAGATCATGTTAGATGCAGTGAAGTTTGGTCACGAAAAATTCATACCAGTGATTGAAGCAATTGAAAAATTAGCAAAAAAAGCAGGAAAACCTAAATGGGAAGTCGAAGAAATTGATAATTCTAAAGTTAAAAAGAAAATTTCTGAAAAATTTGAAAAAAGTTTAAGAAGTGCTTTTAAAGAAATAGATAAGAAAAAAAGATCTACAGCTATTTCTGAAATAGAAACTCAATGTAAAGAAATGTTTGCAGAAGACGAAAATGTAACTGAAAATCAAGCAATGGCTCAATTAAAATCTATTGAAAAAGATATAGTCAGGACAGCAATTTTAAAAGATAAAAAGAGAATAGACGGAAGAGGTCTAGCTGACGTTAGGCAAATTAAATGTGAGGTAGGTGTGCTTCCTAGAACTCATGGATCAGCTCTTTTCACAAGAGGAGAAACACAAGCTTTAGTAGTGACTACTCTTGGAATGGCGGATGACGAACAAAGATTAGAGAGCCTTGAGGGAATGCAGAGATCAAACTTTATGTTACATTATAATTTTCCACCTTTTTCAGTTGGAGAATGTGGAAGAATAGGAACTGGAAGAAGAGAAATCGGACATGGTAAATTAGCTTGGAGAGCTATTAATTCATCTTTACCTTCAAAAGAAAACTTTCCTTATACTTTAAGAGTTGTTTCTGAAATTACAGAGTCTAACGGTTCTTCATCCATGGCTACAGTTTGTGGAACTTCTCTTTCATTAATGGATGCTGGAGTGCCGATAAAAGAGCCAGTAGCTGGGATAGCTATGGGATTGATCAAAGAGGGTGAAGATTTTTCAGTTCTATCAGATATTTTAGGTGACGAAGATCATTTAGGTGATATGGACTTTAAAGTTGCTGGAACAAAGGATGGAATTACATCTCTTCAAATGGATATCAAAATTACAGGTATAACATTTGAGATTATGGAAAAGGCATTAGATCAAGCTAAAGGAGGAAGAGAACACATTTTAAATGAGATGAACAAAGCGATTAAGACTTCAAGAAAAGAATTTTCTAAACACACACCTAAAATGGAAACCATTAAAGTAGATAAAAAAGACATTGCAACAGTAATTGGAAAAGGTGGAGCTACGATAAGAGAGATTGTAGAGATATCCGGTGCAAAAGTTGACGTTAAAGATACTGGCGAAGTGACAGTTGCAGCACCTGATGAAGCATCTAGAAATAAAGCGATTGAATTCATCAAAAGTTTAATTGCTAAACCTGAAATGGGAAAAATTTACAAAGGAAAAGTTGTGAAAATTATGGAGTTTGGTGCTTTTGTTAATTTCTTAGGAAAACAAGATGGGCTTGTACATATTTCTGAATTAGCTGATAAAAGAGTTGCAAAAGTTGCTGACGTTGTGAAAGAAGGAGATGAAGTTTCTGTTAAAGTCGTTGGATTTGATAGAGGGAAAGTAAAATTATCAATGAAACAAGCTTCAGCTTAAGTCATATTCTTAGGATCAGGCATCCCAACTTTATTATATCCAGCATCTACGTAGTGAATTTCGCCGGTAACTCCAGCTGCAAGGTTACTTAGTAAGTATAAGGCGGAATTTCCAACATCATGAATATCTACGTTTCTCTTTAAAAAGGAATGATCCTCATTCCATTTGTACAAAAATTTTGCATCTCCTATAGCAGATGCGGCCAAAGTTTTAATTGGACCTGCGCTTATAGCGTTAACTCTAATTTTTTTTTGACCGAGATCTCTTGCTAAATATTTTACGCTAGCTTCTAATGCAGATTTGCAAACTCCCATAACATTATAATTAGGAATAGCTTTAGTTGACTCATAAGTAAGAGTTAGTAAACTACCACCCTCTTTCATTACTTTACATGCTTCTTTAGAAACCTCCGTAAATGAAAAGCAAGATATAAGCATACTTCTTAAAAAATTCTCTCTAGAGGTGTTTAAGTATTCTCCAGATAATTCTGATTTATCAGAGAAAGCTACCGCATGAACTACAAAATCAATTTCACCCCATTTCGCCTTAATATCCTCAAACAATTTCACTACCTCTTCTTTTTTTTCTACGTCACAACTAAAAGTAACTTTTGAATTTAATTTTTCCGCTAAAGGTATTACTCTTTTTTTTAAAGCATCACCAAGATAAGTAAAAGCTAGCTCAGCACCAGCTTCAGCAAGTTTTTGAGAAATTCCCCAGGCAATAGATCTTTCGTTGGCTACTCCCATGATTAATCCTTTTTTACCTTTCATTAAACTCATAATTACACCTTTTCAAAAATTAAAGCAGCGTTAGTTCCACCAAAACCAAAACTATTAGACATGACTGTATTAAGTGAAAGCCCTTTTTCAGTTTTAGTTATTATTGGGAATTTTTTGGCTTCATCATCCATTTCATTAATATTAGCTGATCCAGCAATAAAATTATTTTTCATCATAATCAAACAGTAAATAGCTTCATGCACTGAAGCCGCTCCTAATGGGTGCCCTGATAAAGATTTTGTTGAGCTTATTTTAGGAATATTTTCACCAAAAGTTTTTTTAACAGCATTTAATTCTGTAATATCCCCGACTGGTGTTGATGTTCCGTGAGTATTTATATAATCAATCTTATTTTTAGAAGTAGCCATAGCCATTTGCATACATCTAACTGCTCCTTCACCAGATGGCGCAACCATATCGTATCCATCTGATGTTGCACCGTACCCAGTAAGTTCAGCGTAGATTTTTGCTCCTCTTGCTTTTGCATGTTCATATTCTTCAAGAACTAAAACACCAGCGCCTCCAGCAATTACAAATCCGTCCCTATTTTTATCATAGGCTCTTGATGCGGTTTCAGGTTTATCGTTATATTTTGAAGAAAGTGCTGTCATGGCGTCAAACATTGCAGTCATAGCCCAATGGACCTCCTCACTACCTCCTGCAAAAATAATATCTTGTTTTCCAATTTGAATTAATTCCATAGCATTTCCTATGCAATGACCACTTGTTGCACAAGCAGAGCTCATCGTATAATTAGTACCTTTTATTTTAAATGGTACAGCTAGTGTGGCTGAGGCAGTGCTTCCCATTGTTCGTGGAACAATAAATGGTCCCATTAATTTTGGAGTTTTTGCTCTAGTTTTGTCTGCAGCAAGAATAACGTTTTCAATTGATGGTCCACCAGAACCCATTATAATTCCAGTTTTATAATTACTGACCTCATTATCTTCTAGACCTGAGTCGGTAATAGCCTCTTTCATAGCAATGTAATTATAAGCAGAACCAGACCCCATAAATCTAATTGTTTTTCTATCAACAAAATCTGAGAGTTTGATATTAGGTTTGCCGTGTATATGACTTTTAAGATTATGCTCTTTGTATTCTTCAGCATAAGAAATTCCTGATTTTGAATTAAGTAATGACTTGTGAACTTCTTCTTGATTGTTACCAAGACATGACACTATACCAAGACCTGAAATTACAACTCTTCTCATGATTTAAATAATCCAACTTTTAAATTTTCTGCACGATAAATAATCTTACCATCGGCACTTAATAACCCGTTTGCCAGGCCGACAGCTGTACCCTCTTTTTTTAAAATTCTTTTCATATTTATTTCATATGTAGCTACTTTTATATTTTTTAAAACTTCACCTGTAAATTTTACAGAATTAACTCCTAAAGCTCTACCTTTTCCTGGTTCTCCAATCCATCCTAAGTAAAAGCCAACTAATTGCCACATAGCATCTAATCCTAAACACCCCGGCATTACTGGGTCTTTCTGGAAATGACAATCAAAAAACCATAAATTATCTTTGATATCAAGTTCTGCTTTTATAAATCCTTTCTTAAATTCTCCAGCATCCTTCTTTATTTCTGTAATTCTGTCAAACATCAACATAGGAGGCAATGGAAGTTTAGCATTCCCTTCACCGAATAATTTTCCCTCTCCACAAGAAATTAATTCATCATAGTTGTAGCTATTTTTTTGCATGATTTAGAAACAGTTTTACTTGATTTAGCAAAAGTTTTATATAGATTTGTGTTTAGAATCATTATAAAGTAGTAAAATAATTTAAAAAAAACATGAAAAAAGTAGATATTTTTAAGAAATTAAGATCATCAGGTTTAAGACCAACTAAACAAAGAGTAGAAATCGCTAAATTTTTGTTTGATAGAGATACGACATTTCATTTTACAATAGAGAGCCTTGAAAATCATTTAACTAAAAAAACAACATGTAAATTTGCATTAGCAACAATTTACAACACAGTACACGCTTTCAAGAAAGCAGGACATTTAAGTGAGGTAGATGTTAGAGGAAAAAAAACTTATTTTGATACAAATATCACTAATCACCATCATTTTTATGATAACGAAACTTCCGAATTAATCGACATTGATGCTAGTGAAATAGTTATCCAAAAAATTCCAAAAGCACCAAATGGTAAGAAAATCAAAAACGTAGAGGTATTTATAAATTTAAAGAATTGACAGTTTGTCGCTTGTTTTTTACTTTAGAATTATTATAAACTAGAAATTAGAGATGAGTGTAGAATATAAAAAAGACAGCAACGGAAAATGTCCGGTGATGCACGGAGGTGTTACTAAATCAGGTGAGTCAAATACATCACGACTTTGGCCAAATAGTATTAACCTAGATATTTTGCATCAACACGATACAAAAACTAATCCACTACCAGGTTTTGATTACAAGAAAGAAGTTAAAAAATTAAATTTTAAAGCTTTAAAAAAAGATTTATTAAAATTAATGACAGATAGCCAAGAATGGTGGCCTGCAGATTTAGGAAGTTATACAGGTCTAATGGTTAGACTGACTTGGCATCAAGTTGGAACTTATAGAGAATTTGACGGTAGACCAAACGTTGGATCACATAGGTTTTCTCCACAAGACTCATGGCCAGATAACACAAATTTAGATAAAGCTAGACGTTTACTTTGGCCAATTAAAAAAAAATACGGAAATAGATTAAGCTGGTCTGATTTAATGGTACTGGCTGGCACTATGGCTTATGAAAAAGCTGGTTTTAAAACATTTGGCTTTTCATTTGGAAGAGAAGATATATGGGGACCAGAAAAAGATGTTTACTGGGGTAAGGAAACAGTCCCATTAGCTGTAAATAGATATGCAGATCCACAAGATCGTTCTTCTCTAGAGGCTCCATTAGCAGCGTCTCATTTTCAATTAGTATACGTTAATCCAGAAGGTGTAGAAGGAAAACCTGATCCTGTGAGAACAGCAATGGATGTTAGAGAAACTTTTGGGCGAATGGGAATGAACGACGTAGAAACAGCTGCGTTAACAGTAGGCGGTCACTCAATTGGAAGAGCACATGGTAATGGTGATCCTGCAAATTTAGGACCAGAGCCAGCGGGAGCTGATATTCAAGAACAAGGTTTTGGATGGGTTCAAAAAAATGGCGGGACGGGCGTAAATCAAATTACATCAGGCCTTGAGGGTGCTTGGACAACTAATCCTGATAAATGGGATCATCAATATTTAGATCTTTTGCTTAACTATGAGTGGGAAAGCAAAAAAAGCCCAGCAGGAGCTTGGCAATGGGAACCAATTAATCTTGAGGAAGAAAAGAAACCAGTTGATTTAGGGGATCCAACAAAGAAAGCCAGACTAATGTTTACTGATGCTGATATGGCTATGGCGATGGATCCAGAATATAGAAAAATTTCAGAAAAATTTTATAAAGATCCAAAATTCTTTGAGGACTCATTTGCGAGAGCTTGGTTTAAGTTAACGCACAGGACGATGGGGAACAAAGATAACTACATTGGTCCTTGGGCACCTAAAGAAGATCTTCTTTGGCAAGGTAATGTTCAGCCTTCTAAAAAGAAATATAGTGTAGAAAAAGTTAAAAAAATGATTGCAGCAAGTAAATTAAGTAATAACGATTTAATAATTACTGCATGGGATAGTGCTAGAACATACAGAAGAACAGATAAAAGAGGTGGCGCAAACGGAGCAAGAATTAGATTAGAGCCAATGAGAAATTGGGAAGCAAACGAGCCTAAAAGACTTTCAAAAGTACTTAAAGTTTTAGAAAACATTGCAAAAAAAACAGGTGCGTCAATTGCCGATACAATTATTCTTGCAGGAAATGTCGGTTTAGAAAAAGCAATAAAAAAAGGTGGCTCAAAAGTAAAAGTTCCATTTCATCCGGGCAGAGGCGACTCGACTCAAGAACAAACAGAAAATAGAAATTTCAAATGGTTAGAGCCATTACACGATGGATTTAGAAATTTTGTAAAATCAGATTATTCTGTAATGCCAGAAGAACTTTTGTTAGAGCGAGCTTCTTTGATGGGTTTAACTGCACAGGAGATGACTTGCTTAGTTGGAGGTATGAGAGTTTTAGGAACAAACCATGAGTCAGCAAAAAATAAAGGCATATTTACAGAAAAAGTCGGTGCTTTAACAAATGATTTCTTTTTAAATTTAGTTGATATGAAATATACATGGAAACCTACAGGTAAGAATTCCTACGATATTATCGATCGTAAAACTAATAAAGTAAAGTACACAGCATCCAGAGCAGATTTAGTATTTGGTTCTAATTCAATATTACGATCGTATGCTGAGGTATATGCTCAAGATGATAATAAGGAAAAGTTTGTTAAAGATTTTGTTGCCGTGTGGACAAAAATTATGAACGCAGATAGACCTAATTTAAAAAAATTAAATTAATATGAAAAACGTAGAGACATTAAAAAACGATGAAATTATAAATGAAAATCTTTTTAGAGATTTCCATACAATCCCAAATCTAAAATTTGATATTGACAAATTAAGGTCTGACTTAGATAAAATTTTGAAGCTAAAAAAATTTAATTCTTTAGGTATAAAAAATTTTGCTGCAATACCACTTAATCAAATACCTGGTGACAAGTCTTCTACAGAAGGACATAATGTTAGGGGTACTTATTGGACAATTCCAGATGAAACTGGCAAAGAAGCTAAGAGAGATAAGGCTATTGATGAGTCAAAATACACAGAACTCGTTCCAGAATTTAAGGGCACATACTTTGAGGAAGTTTTTAATATTTTGAGAAAAAAATTTAAATTAGGGAGAGTAAGAATACTTTTAAAAGAACCGAGATCTACTTTAAGTTGGCATAGAGACCCTGAGCCAAGACTTCATATCCCAATTATTACAAACAAAGGCTGCAGAATGGTTATTGAAGATGTAAGTAAACACATGCCTGCAGATGGAACAGTCACAATAACAAATAATACGAAATACCATAACTTTTTTAACGGGGGTGAGCAAAATAGAATACATCTAGTTGCCTGCGTTCTAGAAAATCCATTTAATTAAATGACAGAATTTACACACGGAATTTTTTCAGCAACAAAAAATATTTACGATAATAATAAAGGATCGATATTAAGAACAATAATTTACACAATTGGTCACTTTGCTATTGCCATAACTGTTTTAATGTCAGTTGCAAACGTCTCTTTTATAATCGCTCTCACAGACGCTATTGTTGAGCCACTAGCAAATGCAGTCTGGTATTTTGTTCTTGATAAAGTTTGGACTGCAAAATATAAAAAATAAATTATAATAATCCCCATAGGCTCTCTTTTTTTAACCATCCCTTAAAATCTCCAGAAATAGCTTTACACCAATTATCATTACATTTTTTTATCATAACTAGTCTACCTTTTTTAAGAAGAGCGATCGGATTTGAATATACTGTTGAATTACTAAACATAATTAACTCATTTTCAACAACAATTGCAGCTTTTTTTTTGGATAATTGAGAAATATGTATCCAACCAGAATTATTTTCATGATCTCTTACTTTTCTAAAATTATTAGAACGGTCTTGAATTAGTACTGGGAGATATTTTTTTTTATAAAAAATTTTTACTGGATAATCAAATGAGGGGCCTTGACGTAAATTAACTTTTTCATTTCTCAATGTTAAAAAATACTCTTCATTTGAGAATAGGTTTCCAAAATTAAAAAAAATTATTAAAAAGAAAATTAATTTTTGCATATATTTTTACAATTTGGATTAATCTGAATTTTTGATTTCCTTATACTCATTTTAAGTGAGTCAAAAATTAAAATATTACCATTTAGATCATCTTTCAGATCTAAAATGGTTTTTAATACTTCATTTGCTTGCAGAGAACCTAATATACCAGCAACTGGTGGGAAAATTCCTTCTTCATCACAATTCACCTCTTGAATAGGTTGTTGTGGCATGAAACACCTAAAACATGGTATTTTCTTTTTAAAGTTAAATTTAAAAAGATGTCCGTCAAATTTATTTATTGCAGCAGAAATTAAGATTTTCCTATTTTTTTTACAATAATCATTGATTAATAATCTCGTATCAAAATTATCTGTGCCGTCACAGATAATGCCGTATTCATTCAAAATTGTTTTAATATTCTTTTTTGAAATTTTAATTTTAAAAGTCTTTATCTTTATTTGGTTATAAATTTTTTTAATTTTTAATTTTGCTTGATTTACTTTATATTTACCAAGATCAGAAGTATTAAATAAAATTTGTCTGTTTAAATTTCCTAATTCTATCTTATCATGATCTACTATTCCAATATTATTGACTCCAGAAGAAGCCAAATATGTTAGTAATGGACAACCTAAGCCACCCATTCCTATAACTAAAACTTTTGCCTTTTTAATTTTTTTTTGACCAGATATTCCAACTTTTTTTAAAATAATTTGTTTTTCAAATCTTTTAAATTCTTTCAGGTTAAATGCCATTAATTATTTAATTCCCGTAGACCCGAATCCACCAGAACCACGTTCTGTATTTTCTAAATTTGTAACTTCTTTTAATGTTGCTTTTACAACTGGACATAAAACCATTTGTGCAATCCGCAACCCTTTTTCTACAACAAAAACTTTATCACTTAAATTAATTAATATTACTTTAAGTTCACCTCTGTAATCAGCATCAATAGTCCCCGGGGTATTTAAAACACTTATTTGACTCTTTGCTGCTAGTCCTGATCTAGGCCTAATTTGAATTTCAAAATTTTTTGGTATTGCAACAGCTAATCCCGTTGAAATAATTTCAGATTTTCCCGGCAAAATTTTAATCTGTTTATCTGTATAAGCTGCCAGGTCTAGACCTGACGAACCATCTGTCTCGTATTTAGGTAAAGCCACGTCTTTTGACAACCTCTTAATTAATATTTCTGTCATCAATTATTTTGTCTAATAAAATTTGAGCAATTTTATTGGCGATAAAACTTTTTTTATTTTTTTGTAAAATTTTTATATTTCCTTTTTGATCTATCATTGAAACTTTATTAAAGTCGGAATTAAAACCAATCTCTTTTTTAGAAACATCATTAGCAAAAATCAGATCACAATTCTTATTTTTCATTTTTTGTGTAGAATTATTTATTACACTTTCAGTTTCTGCAGAAAAACCAGCAACTATACGTGGTCTATTCTTGTTATTTTTTGATAAAAAACTTAAAATATCATTATTTTTAATAAAATTTATTGATTTAAAATTCAATTTATCTTTTTTAATTTTATTTTTACTCTTTGTAATAGGTTTGAAATCTACAACGGCTGCTGTGCATACGGCTAAATCAACAGGCAAAGTTTTCTTTACCTCAACTAACATTTCATCAGCTGATATTATTTTTTTAACTTTGATACCTTTTGGAGAGGCTAACTTTGAAGGCCCGGTTATTAATGTTGTTTTTATACCAAGTTTGTTTAAGGCTATAGCAATTTCATAGCCTTGTTTACCACTAGACTCATTTGAAATATATCGTATTGGATCAATATATTCTCTTGTGGGACCTGCAGTTACCAAAGCTTTAAGATTTTTCTTTTTAACAATATTCTTTTTGTCAAAATAATTTTTCAAATATGCAAAAATTTGTCTTGGGCTTGACATTTTTCCCTCGCCAAACTCTCCACATGCCATTTCACCTTTTTCAGGTCCTATAAATAAATAACCAAAGTCTTGTAAAATTTTTAAGTTTGACTGCGTTGCTTTATGTAACCACATTCTGACATTCATTGCTGGCACTAAAATAATATCTTTGTCTGCAGCTAATAAAACAGTCGTAGCCAAATCTTCAGCTTTTCCTAATGATAGTTTGCTCATAAAATTGGCAGTAGTTGGCATTACTAAAATGATATCAGCCCATCTAGAAAGTGCTATATGATCTATTACTGCCTCTGACTCGCTATCAAATATATTCTCAAATGTTTTAGACTTAGTCAATGTAGATAAAGACAAGGGCGTAACAAATTCCTTCCCACTTTTTGTAAGAATGGTTTTTACCTCCATATGATTTTTTTTTAATAATCTAATTAAATCTAGTGATTTGTAGGCGGCTATACCTCCACCTATAATTATTAAGATTTTTTTATTTTTTAACGTCATTTTATTAGATTAAAATACTAACAAGAAGACAATTACAATACCAAAAAAACTTATTACGACATTATTTCTAAAATTTTTTAGTTTCATCTGTTCCATTTCTAAGTTTTTATTGTTGATGCCTAAATTTAACTTTCCATCAGCCACAAGTTTTAGCGCATATTCTGCCTTATCCATCAAACCAGGAAAATCGGGTATTCGTTTAATTATTTCTGCGGATGTATTCAAAGCTGTATTAATTGTTGATCTAGGACTTTTTAAATTTTTTAACCAATCTTCCAAAACAGGTTTAGACACCTCCCAAATATTAGTTTCCGGGTATAATTTTCTAGCTACCCCTTCAACTACTACCATTGTTTTTTGTAGCAACAATAATGGTGGCTGTGTTGCCATATTAAATTTCTCTGTGATTTCAAACAACTGTGCAAGTAAATTTCCACCAGAAATATCTTTTATAGACTGGCCGAAAATTGGCTCTCCTACAGAGCGTAAAGCTTGGGCAAATTCATCCTTCGATGCATTTTGAGGAACTAATCCAGCTTGAAAATGAACTTCTGCAACTTTAACATAATCCCGTTGTATAAACCCATACAAAATTTCAGCTAAAAACTTTCTATTATTTTTATCTAATCTACCCATAATTCCAAAATCTACAGGAACAATATTACCTTTTGGGTCAACAAATAGATTACCTTGGTGCATGTCGCCGTGGAAAAAACCATCTCTAACAGCCTGTTTTAAAAAATGTTGAATTAGATTTTCTGCTAAAAGTTTTAAATTCACACCCTGCTCTTCAAGTTTTCTTTGCTCTCTAATTGAAACACCGTTTACTTTATCTAATGTGAGTATTTTTTTTGTTGTATAATTCCAATAGATTTTTGGAACGTTAAATCCCTTATCCAGTTTAGTATTTTCATATAATTCGTTAGCTGCAGCTGCTTCAAATCTTAAATCCATTTCAATATTTGTTATTTCTCTTAAAAGATGTACAACTTCTACTAACTTCAATCTCTTAGCCTTTGAAATTGTATTTTCAACTATATATGCAAACAACATCAGAGCATCTAATTCTTCATTGAATAATTGTTCTATATCTGGTCTTAAAATTTTTATTGCTACCTGTTTTTCTTGATTTTCATTTTTAATTTTAGCAAAGTGAACTTGTGCAATAGAAGCAGCTGCAATAGGCTCTCCTATTTCAATTATATTTTGGTATTGTTTTTCACCAATTTCCTTTTTAATGACTTTTTTTGCTTCATAAAGCTCAAATGCAGGAACTTTATCTTGAAGTTTTTCTAAATCTTTAGCCATCTCTTCACCGATTATGTCTGGTCGTGTAGCTAAAAACTGTCCAAGCTTTATAAATGTTGTGCCCATACCCTGAAGTGCCTCACAGAGGTTTTGCCCTGGATTATTATTTTGTAAATGAGCATTTTTTGAACCAATAGAAATAAAACTAAAAAATAAATTTATGGGCATTGGTATTTGATGCAATTGATTTATTGTATGAATTGTGCCTGAAGTAGATAGTTTTCTCGCAATTTTAAATAACTTAAAAATTCTTTTTAACATTTAAATTTTCCACCCAGAATGTATAGCTGAGATACCATTTGAGAGATTTCTGTATTCTACATTAGTAAAACCGTTTTTATCTATTAATTCTACAAGCTGTTCCTGATTATAAAAAGTATCTATGCTGTTAATTAAATATTCATAAGGTTTTGATGATCCTACAATATATTTCCCTATAGCAGGTATAGCTTTTGAGTAATTTTTATATAAAAAATTTAATATTTCGTTATCTATTTTTGAAAATTCTAAACACATAAATCGACCACCTGGTTTTAAAACTCTGTAAGCCTCCTTAAGAGTTTTGTTAATATCAGAGACATTTCTTATACCATAGCTAATAGAATAAAAGTCATACATATTATCTTCGACAGGTAATGTTTCAGCTCCGGATCTGATCCATTTGATATTCTTAAAATTTACAAGGTTGTTTTTCCCTTTATTAAACATACCTTCATTTGGTTCTACGCAAGTGACCGAGGATGAATTTTTGATTCTTATTGAAAATATTTTTGCTATATCTCCGGTACCGGATGCGACATCAATCAAAGTGGAATTACGAGATGGATTCATCCAGTCAATGAATTTATCCTTCCAAATGCGGTGAATTCCTAAAGACATTATATCATTCATCAAATCGTATTTATCATAAACTTTCGAAAATACCGAATTGACTAATTTCGCTTTATCTTGAATAGTACTTTTCATAATTTAATTATATGCCAGAATTACCAGAAGTTGAAGTTGTTAAAAAGTCCTTAATTAACAAAATGCAAAATTTAATTGTTAAAGCAATTAAAATAAATGATGGGAGATTAAGATACAAAATTGACAGAAACAAAATGAAAAAAATTGTTGGCCTTAAGTTTAAAAAAATTTCTAGAAGGTCTAAATATCTATTATTTTTCTTTAATAAGGATATTGTAATGTTAGTGCATTTAGGTATGACGGGTAAATTTTTTTTTGTAAATTCTAAAAAATCGAAACTTAAAACAAGTTTCTACTACGATATAAATGAAAATAAAGATCAAAGACATGATCGTGTAATCTTTGATTTATCAAATAATCAAAAACTAATTTATAATGACATAAGAAAATTTGGTTTCATAAAGTTTATTAAACAAAATGATTTAGAACAAAATGCACATCTTCATCATTTAGGACCTGAACCGTTAAGCACTAAATTTAATGTACGATACTTTAAAAATTATATTTTGGGTAAAGGAAGAAATATTAAAAATTTGCTAATGGATCAAAAATTTACAGCTGGGCTTGGAAACATTTATGTAAACGAAATCTTGTTTTTTAGTGGGATAAAACCTAATAAAGAAATTAAAGAACTTACTGATAACGAAATTAAAAAAATCATTTTGTTTACTAAAAAAGTAATTAAGAAAGCTATAATTCTCGGAGGTTCCTCTATTAGAGATTTTTCTAGTAGCAGTGGAAAAAAGGGTTTATTCCAACAACAATTTAATGTTTACGGTAAAAAAGGGAAAAAATGCACAAAAAATAACTGCAGAGGTATTATAATCAAAATTATAATATCTAATCGATCAACATTTTACTGCGCTAAATGTCAAAAATAATAAAGTTGACCGTGTTAAATTGCACATATATACAATCGTAAATTATGCCTAACACTAAATCAGCAATCAGGAGAGTAAGAAGAGTTAAAAAACAGACTCGAGTAAATAGAATTAGAAAAAGTAAGTACAAAAACGCTGTAAAACAAATGGATATCTTATTAAAAACTAAAGAAAAAGATAAAGCGAAGAAATATTTTTCAGAATTCCAATCAATTCTAATGCAGGTTGCTAAAACCGGTATTATAAATAAGAATACAGCTTCAAGAAAAATTTCAAAAATCTCAAAAAGAATTTCTACAAAATAACAATTGCAAGTTGATTGAAAAATTTTTTTCAATCTACATTTAGAATACACTTACTAAATGTTGAAACTTAATTTAAGTAGTTGAACTTTTTTATATTATTCTATCTGAACGATAAGTGTACAACCTAAAACCAATTTTTTTTTTATTTAAAGAAAAACTTGTTGCAAATTTTTTTAAAAGATCGTTTATAGAATTCTCTAATAAACTTTCTACATGGAAAAAAATATAACAAAAAAACAAAATGTTTTTATTTCTGAAGAAGAAAAAACTCTTAATTGGGAAGAAATACAAACTGCATTTAAGAAAACATTTGGAGCTGAAATTTATACTAGTTGGCTTCAAAAAATATACCTGGTAAAAGAATATAATGATTATTTAATTCTAGGTGTGCCGACTAGATTTTTTAGAGATTGGATTGTTTCAAGATATTTAGACAAAATCCTAGAGCAAGTAAAAAGTTTTAAACTTAGTTTAAACAGAATTGAGTTTAAAATTATTGAAGAAAATAAGCAAAATCAGGAGTTTATAAAAATTAATGAACTCAACAAAGTTACAGAAATCAAAGACTCAATTTTAAACTATAATAGACTTAATCCAAATCTTAATTTTGATAGCTTTATACAAGGAAAAAGTAACGATATCGCACTATCATATTCTAAAAAGGTTTGTGAACATATTTCTCGTTACAATCCATTATATATATGTGGCGGTGTCGGTCTTGGTAAAACACATTTATTAAATGCAATCGGATTAGAACTGCAAGATGAAAACAATGTGATGTTTATTTCTGCTGAGAGATTCATGTATCATTTTATAAAATCAATAAAAAAAAATGACATGGTCAATTTTAAAGACTTTTTCAGGAAATCTTCAGTTTTTATTATAGATGATATCCAATTTATAAGTGGAAAAGAGAGCTTGCAGGAAGAGTTTTTTCACACTTTTAATAGCCTTATGGATAAAGGATCACAAATTATTATTTCTGCAGATCGTGCGCCACTGAAATTGGACAGAGTTCAAGATAGAATAAAATCTAGACTGTCTGGTGGGTTGGTAGTTGATATTGAAACACCTGATTTAGATTTAAAAGCTAAAATAATAAAAAAGAAAATTGAGGAAATACAAAGTCAATTTAAAGAAAATATAAATTTGAGTGATTCAGTTATCAATTATATTGCCAGCGAAAGTAAAACAAATATAAGAGAATTAATTGGGGTATTGAATAGAGTAATAGCATTTAGTAGAGTACATAACAAAGAGCTTGATATCGGAGATTGCAAAAACATCTTAAAAGATGTTTTCAGTCAAATAAGAGTCATAACAGTTGATAAAATACAAAATGTTGTCTCAAATTATTTTAACATAGCTTTAAGTGAAATGTTATCTCAGCGAAGATCCAGACCACTTGCTAGACCTAGACAGATAGCAATGTACTTAGCTAAAAAAATGACGACAAGATCTTTGCCGGAAATAGGCAGAAGATTTGCAAATAGAGATCACACTACAGTTATTCATGCTGTAAAAACTATTACTAGACTTTCTGAACAGGATGATGAGATGAAGAAAAATATTAGTCAGATAAAAAGTTTATTATTAGAACAGTGATTAAATGCAATTTGTAGTTAAAAGAGATATTTTATTAAAATCATTGAATTTCGTTCAAGGTGTAGTAGAAAAAAAGAATACTCTTCCAATACTTTCGAATGTTTTGATACAACTTAAAGATAAAAAACTATCTATAGTAGCGACTGATCTTGATATTATTTTTTATGACGAAATTAGTGAAGTAAAAATTTTAAAAGAGGGAAGCACAACAACTTCTGCAGCCATAATCTATGATATTTTGAGAAAGATTTCATCTAATGCAGAACTAAACTTTGAATTAAAATCAGAAAATAAACTTAGTTTAAAAAGTGAAAATGCAGATTTCAATCTTTTGTGTTTACCTACTGATAATTTCCCAACATTTGCTGATGAATTTGAAGGGCAACCAATTACTTTAAACAATAACAGGTTTTTGAAGCTTTTAAACAAAACTAGAATTTCAATCTCAAATGATGATACTAGGCACTATTTAAATGGGATATTTCTTCATCTTACAGAGGCTCATGGAAGAAGTTTTTTAACTGGCGTTGCAACTGATAGCCACAGATTATCCTCCAGTAGTTTAGAAATAGACAATGCTACAAATTTTACATCCTTAATATTACCAAGGAAAACCGTGTTTCAACTTTGCTCACTATTATCAGAAAGTAGCGATCAATTAACAATGCAAACAAGTGATAATAAAATCAAATTTAATCTTGGTAATATGAAATTAATTTCAAAAGTAATCGACGGAAAGTTCCCAGATTATAAAAAAGTTGTTCCGACAACCAATGAAAAAACTTTAGTTGTTTCCTCTAAAGAATTTATCAATTCTATTGAAAGAGTAGCTAGTGTATCACTTGATAGAAAAGAAGGTGTAAAACTGCTTATAAATAAAGATAACGTCCAACTTTCTGTTAATAGCGCAAATTCTGGGGAAGGAAATGAAAAAATGAAAGCCCAATTTAATGCAGAAAATTTGAATATAAGTTTTAATTCTAAATATCTCATTGATATTGCCTCTGAAGTTGAAGATAAAAATATAAAAATTAATTTAAAGGATTCTGTATCTCCAGTTTTGATTGAAGATATATCAGACAAAAATAGTTATTACGTTATAATGCCGATGAAAATATAGTTTTATTAAAATTTAAAATATTTTTTATTTTTAGCTCTATTATTGTTGGTAATAAATAGTTTTAAGTCATCTCACTCGGAACCGGTTTTATATTTGATTAAAAAAATGATATATTAAATTATTCTAAAAAATGTCTAAAACTTCAGATTTAAAAAATACACCATCCTATGGTGCAGACTCAATAAAAGTTCTCAAAGGGCTTGATGCAGTAAGAAAAAGACCTGGCATGTACATCGGAGACACAGACGATGGATCTGGTTTACACCATATGGTTTTTGAGGTTATAGATAACTCTATAGACGAGGCTTTAGCTGGTCACTGTAAAAATATCAATGTTTCAATTAACTCGGATAATACTGTTACCGTTGATGATGATGGGAGGGGTATACCAGTTGATATGCACAAAGGTGAAAAGATGTCAGCTGCAGAGGTGATAATGACACAACTACACGCAGGAGGAAAATTTGACCATGATTCTTATAAAGTATCAGGAGGACTGCATGGAGTAGGAGTTTCAGTTGTGAATGCTTTGTCAGAGGAATTAAAATTAAATATCTTTCGTGATGGAAATGAGTATGAAATAAAATTTAAAGATGGAAATACAATTAAGCCACTAAAAAAAATTGGTAAAACGAAAAAAAAAGGTACTAGAATATGCTTCTTGCCATCAAATAAAATTTTTTCCTCTATTAAATTTAGCACCACTATACTTGAAAAAAGGATACGAGAGTTAGCTTTTTTAAACAAAGGAATTGCGATTAAGTTAATTGATAATACTTCAAAAAAACCAAAAGAATTCTTACATAAATATGACGGTGGTATACTTGAATTTGTTAAGCATATAAATAATAAGAAGCCAATCTTAATTAACAAAAATGAAAAAGAGGTATTTAAAAAGCCAGTATATGTTACTGCAACAAAAAATAATGTAGTGGTAGAGTGTTCATTTGAGTGGAACGCGGGCTATTCTGAAGAAGTTTTACCATTCACTAACAATATTCCACAAAAAGATGGAGGAACGCATTTACTTGGTTTTAGGAGCGCACTAACAAGGGTGATAAATAAATACACAGCAGATAAAAATAATAAAAAAAATAAAATTACTTTGTCAGGTGAAGATATTAAGGAAGGTTTGACTGCTGTTTTATCAATTAAGATGCCTGATCCAAAGTTTTCATCACAAACAAAAGATAAATTAGTATCATCTGAAATAAGAAATATCGTTGAACATATTATTAGTGAAAAAGTTTCAACATGGTTTGATCAAAATCCCTCAATTGCTAAAACTGTTTTAGAAAAAATTACTCAAGCTGCAATGGCAAGAGATGTTGCTAGAAAAGCTAGAGACAGCGTTAGACGAAAAGGGTCTTTTGAGTTGTCAGGCTTGCCCGGTAAACTTGCAGACTGTCAAATACAAAAACGAGAGGGTACAGAATTATTTATAGTAGAGGGGGACTCTGCAGGCGGGTCAGCAAAACAAGGTAGGGTGAGAGAGTTTCAAGCCGTTCTTCCCTTAAGAGGTAAAATTTTAAATACATTTGTTAATGGAAAAACTAATGGGGAAGATCAATCAACTAAAGCTTTATCTAAGATGATGTCATCCAATGAGATCGTAACTTTAATTAACGCTCTAGGAACTGGATCTAAAGATTTTAATATAGAAAATTTAAGATATGATAAAATTGTAATAATGACAGACGCCGATGTGGATGGTTCTCACATAAGAACTCTTTTATTAACCTTCTTCAATAATTATCCATTTAATCAGTTAATAGAAAATGGACATATATATCTTGCGCAGCCACCATTATTCAAAGTAACTAAAGCGAATAAAAGTGTTTACATAAAAGACGAAAAAGCTTTAGAAGATTATATTCTTAACGTAGGAAAATCTGACAAAAAAATAAAAAAAGGATCATCCGAATATAAAAAATTTTTGCAAGACCAAAGAGATAAGTTATCAATACAACGTTTTAAGGGACTGGGAGAAATGAATCCCGAGGAGCTTTGGGAGACAACATTAAACCCAGATAACAGAACCATGCTAAGAGTACAATATTCCAAAGGTACTAAAGATAAATCAAAAGACGATCAAAAAATGATTAAAATTCTTATGGGTGATGAAGTTGCTCCTAGAAAAGATTTTATTACAAACAACGCTTTAGACGTAACAAACCTAGATATTTAGTATTCTGATGAATCTATCCACTCTTTTTAGAACAAAAGAGAACCTTAACTTAGACAAAAATACCCTTACAATTCTTAGATATATTGCGATTTTTGGCCAATTTTTTGCTATCAGTGTTGTATATTTCTACCTTAAATTGCCGTTTCCGATTGAGTTAAGCTATTTCATAATTTGTGTAGGTTTGATTACCAACCTCTATTTACAATTTGGAATTAAATTTAATCAACTAAAAGATTTATACGCATCAGTTTTTTTAGTTTATGATTTATTACAATTAAGCACTTTGTTATATTTGACTGGCGGTATATTTAATCCATTTTGTTTTTTACTTATTATACCAGCAATAGTTTCATCTACTTTCTTAAGTATGGGGACTACTATTATTTTAGGATTGATTACATCATTACTTTTATTAATTATTTCATTTTTTCACCTTCCTTTACCTGGAGAAGAAATGAATTTACTTCATTTTCCTAATTTTTATAAAACTGGAATAATTATATCAATTTTTATTGGCTTAACTTTTTTGAGCTATTTCGGTATTCGCTTTGCAGGTGAAAAAAAGAAAACTTCTGAAGCGCTAAATAAATTACAAGAAGTAATCTACAAAGAGTATGAATTAGAGTCCCTTGGAGGACAAGCAGCAGCAGCAGCTCACTCATTAGGGACTCCGCTGGCTACTATTTCTGTGGTGTCTAAAGAATTAAGAAAAGAAATTGGTGATAATAGTGAATTTTCAAAAGATATAGATCTATTAGTCAGTCAATCGAAAAGATGTAGTGAGATTTTAAAAAAAATTTCAAAAAAAGAAATAGAGAAAGATAGATTCTTTAGCTCAGTGAAATTAGAAGATCTTTTAGAAGAAATTTTAGACTCTTTTAAAGAAACATCTTCCAAAGAAATTAATTTAAATTTAAAAAATGATATAAACAAAATAAAAGTTAAGAGATCACCAGAGATGATATATGGTTTAAGAAATTTTATAGGAAATGCTGTTAAGTTTTCAAAAAGCACGGTAAATGTTTTCTTATATAGTAACAGTAATGAAATTAAAATAATCGTAAATGATGATGGGCCTGGTTTTCCAGATGATATCATCCGTAAAATTGGTGAGCCTTATATTAAATCAAAATCTGAAGAAATAAATCCAAATTCTGGACTAGGTCTCGGAACTTTTTTAGGAAAAACGCTGTTAGAAAGACAAAATGCAAAATTGATTTTTAAAAAAGATAAAAGTTTAGGTGGTGCCTCAGTTATTATCACCTGGTCTCCAAAAAATATTTTACTTAACTCTTAAATTCAAAAGAATATGAAAGAATTTTATAAGCTAATTTTGCTACTAAAAAATTATATGAATCAAATTTTTTTATTGGCGCGAGTTCATTAATATCAGCGCCAACTATATTTGATATTTGACAGACTTTCTTTAATATAAGTAAAACATCGTCCCAAAATAACCCACCTGGTTCTGGAGTCCCTGTTGCTGGCATAATACTTGCATCAAAACCATCTACATCAAAGGTTATATAAACTTGTTTATTCAGGAATAAATTTTTTAATTTTTTTAGATCCCAATTTTTTTTATCCTTAGCCCAAAAAATTTCTATCCTACTTTTATTCTTATTATAAAAATCCATTTCAGATTTTGAGAGATTTCTGATTCCAAAAGATACAACTTTTAAATTTTTAAAATCGAGACATCTTTTAATTGCAGAAGCATGAGAAAACTTTTCCCCCTGATAACTTTCTCTTAAATCAGCATGAGCATCAAAATGAAGAAGGACTAATTCTTTATGTCTTTTAGCAAATGGTCTTATTGATCCTGGAGTGATAGAGTGTTCACCACCTAGGACTAATGGAAATTTTTTTTCAGAAAGGATCTTTTCATTAATTTCTGATAATTGATTTAAAGCATCATTTAATTTACTTTTTATTTTAAAAGGTTTTAAAGTTTGAATACCTATTTCTCTGTAGGGCTCTTTGTTTAACTCTTCATCAAATAATTCAACTTGATGAGAGGCTTTAATTATTTCTTTTGGTCCATTCCTAGTTCCGCTACCGTAACTTACAGTTTTTTCTAAGCCGAACGGCACTACAACTACTTTTGCTTTATACTTGTGATCTACATCAAATCCCAAAAAGCCTTTTTTCTGGTCTAAGTAATTCATTCAAGATTTAAAAATTTGTGAAAAATTTCTTTTTGATCTTTTTTTCCAATAAGCCCTGTGATAGGCATCACTTGCAATTAATGGCAATACACTCGTAGCCTCAGCAAATACCATTTGTTCTTTTGTAATATCAACTTTGCCCCACGAGCTAGCTTCTTTCAATGTAGAGCTACTACATGCGCCATCTCTAGTATCTGCAACAGTAATTTGTATAGCATATTTATGCATATCAACCTTCTTGCCTAATAACTCTGCGCAAACCACTGTGTCTTGAATGAAATTTTTAGGTACTCCTCCTCCAATCATCAGTAACCCTGACTGCTTTGACTGAAGTTTAATTTCAGTCAACTCTCTAAATTCCCTTATAGAATCAATTGTTATATGTTTTTCAGGATTTTTTTCTTGGTGCATCACAAGCCCAAAACCTGCCGAGCTATCAGTGAAAGCTGGGCAAAATATTGGTACATTATTATCGTACGCAGTCTCTATTAAAGATCCTTTTTTTTTTGAATTATTTTTAAGATATTTTCCCAACTCTAGAATGAATTCTCTCGAGGTATAAGTTTTAGGTTTTAATGTGTTAGCAATATCGCAAATAGTTTGATCACACGCTTGTAGTTCTTCTTCATCTATATAGGTATCATAAATTCTATCTACGTAATTATTTCTTAGCTCAGTATCATCTTGAAATTGAGATCCTTGGTAATGTTTGAAGCCTAGAGCTTCAAAAAAATCCATATCAATAATAGAGGCCCCAGTAGCTACAATCGCATCGATCATATTATGTTTTACTAAATCAGTATATAAATTCATACATCCGCCTGCTGATGTTGAACCCGCTAAAGTTAAAAAAATTGAACACTCTTTATCTGCAAGCATTTCATTATAAATAGCCGCTGCTCTGGCTGTATCTCTAGATGTAAAAGACATTTTACTCATCCCATCAATAATCTTGCGAGCATCAAAAGATTTGATATCGATGTGTTCGACCGGAGAATTAAGTAGGGATTTTTTATTGTGTCCAATTTTTGGACTATTTTTTTTATTCATTAAGCTACTAACGAACCAACCTTATCATTTGTACTATCGTACATAGATATAATTGGTTTGTCACTTAATTCGTGAATTTCGTTTGAATAAAAACCATTAAAGTTTGTTCTGAAAGTAAGACTGTAAGCACCTAGTTGACCTAACTCTATATAGTCACCTTCTTTAATGTTATTTGGTAACAAAAAAGGACCTTTCATATAATCTAACCCATCACATGTTGGTCCAAAAAAACTAAAAGCAGTTAGCTTTTTAGACTGAACTCTTCCGTCTGTTATCATTCTGGATGGCAAAACAAAGTTTGGTGCACCAGCATCAAATAAAGATCCATATGTTCCATCATTTATATACAGGCTATTTTTTTTTCTTAAAATAACTTTAACAATTGTAGATCCACTTTCTGCAACAAGAGACCTACCAGGCTCACAAATTATTTTAGGCAATTTATCGAGTTTTAAATTATTAAGTTCTCTTTTAATTTCATCCATATAATTTATTAATGGCTCAGGATTAAGGTCTGGGTAAATAGAGGGGAAACCACCACCGACATTTATTGTGTCTGGGACTATCTTTGTTTTTTTTATTATATTTCCTATTTCACGAATACCCTTGGAATAAGAAATTTTATGCATACATTGAGAACCAACATGGAAACTTATTCCAAGTTTTTTTGAATGATCTTTACATAATCTCACTAGTCCCAATGCTTCAGATGGAAGAGCGCCAAATTTTCTAGATAAATCTATTTCTGCATGTTCATTTGAAATTGCAATTCTTACAAATAATTCTAAATCTTTTGCCTGATTAGTAGCATCTAAAATTTTTCTTAATTCATCTTTACTATCTAGAGAAAAACTCTTTACACCATAGTTAAAGTATGCTGAAGAAATACTTTCTTTGCTTTTAATCGTATGCATAAAATGCAATTTTGAGTCTGATTTAATTTTTTTAATAAGTTTAATTTCATTTAGAGAGGCAACATCAAATTGATTGATGCCATTATTAATTATTTGTTTAATAATTTTTTCATTTGGATTAGTTTTTACAGCATAGAGCACTTCTCCTGGAAAATTTTCTTTAAAAAATTTTACGGATTTTTTTATCTCGTTCAACCGTATGCAATATACGGGATAATCTGGTTTTAGTGAGTTAACTAGCTCGTTAACTGACTTAAATTTTCCCATTTCATGTGTCCCTCGTTATTTTACACAAAGGTTTTTTAAAAAATTTAGAAAAAAAACCTTAATTAATTCGCGTTTAAGGTTTTTTTGACTTCATGTAAAGAAAAAAAAGCTATACTTAGACATTGTAATTTTACTCACAACACCCATATAAGTCCCGTATGAGAGCACAAAAAAATATTCCAGAACAGCTAAAGTTGTCTGATTTTGCTGATAAATCACTACTCATCTTGGATGATGACGATCCACTGAGGGGACGACTTGCTAGAGCTATGGAAAAGAAGGGTTTTCAAGTAAAAGAGGCCAAAACCGTGGCTGAAGGCCTCAAGATTGTGAAGGCCACACCACCGACGTTTGCCTGTGTCGATTTGAGACTTGAGGATGGCAGCGGCCTAGATGTTGTTAAAGAGCTATCTATAAATAAAAAAGAGGCCAGAATTGTGATGTTAACGGGATACGGGAATCTACCTACGGCTGTAGCAGCAGTTAAGGCAGGTGCTATAGATTATATAGCTAAACCAGTAGATGCGGACGACGTTGAGTCGGCGCTATTAGCATCTCCTGAGTCAAAAGCTAAACCACCAGAAAATCCAATGTCTGCAGACAGAGTTAAGTGGGAACATATTCATCGTGTATTTGAATTATGCAATAGAAACGTTTCAGAAACGGCTAGAAGATTAAAAATGCACAGAAGAACTCTTCAAAGAATTCTATCTAAAAGATCTCCAAGATAAAGTTTCTTTATTTAATAAAGTAACAACAACTGATAATATTGAAATTTTTAAAATTTCTGCAGGCAAGAAGGGCAAAGCTCCAAAAGCCAACAATTGATCTGCTTGAACAAAGTTGTTTAACCAAATCAAACCAAAAATATAAATAAAAGAAACTGAAAAAGAATACAGCGCGAAATTTAAAATAAAACGGACAAATAAATTATATTTAAAGTCAACTCTTAATAACCCAGAAAAAAATACTGCTGGGATGAATCCAATGAGATATCCCATTGTTGGTCCTGTAAAATAAATCAAACCAATTCCCTTTTCCGGTGTCCCCGCAAACACTGGCAGTCCAATAATACCTTCAAACAAATATAAGATTATTGTTGCGATACCAAGTTTCCAACCAAATAAAACTCCGATAACCAATACAGCTAGAGTTTGCATCGTCATTGGTACTGGATAGAAAGGAATTTTAATTTTTGAGGAAACAGCTAATATTATACTCCCTAAAAGAGCCAAGAAGGCATATTTAATTATTTTTGATTGTTTTAAACTTTTTACTAATTCCATAAGATTAAATAAACATTTTTTTGATTAAAATCTAGTGCTTTGTTAATTGGACAAATACATCTTCTAAATCACCATCGTCAGTAGAAATGTCATCAATTTTTAAGTTGTTTTGGTTAAAATAACTAATTATTTCACCAAAATTTAAAGAATTTTTTTCATAAGTAGCAGTAATTAGGTTTTTTGAAATAATTTTAAATTGTATTCCTTTCATATGTAAAGATAAATTTAAATCTACTGCTTTTACTTTAAAATTGATTTTTTTAGTTTTTATTCTATCTAAAAGTTTCTCAGTTGTATCTAAAGCAACTAAATTACCTTTATTAATAATAGCTATACGATCACACATTTCTTGTGCTTCTAAAAGATAGTGAGTAGTTAGAATTATTGTAACTCCTTCTTTGTTAAGTTTCTTAACATTATTCCAAAGGTTATTTCTAAGCTCTACATCCACTCCTGCTGTTGGTTCATCCAAAATCAATATCGGAGGTTGATGAACCATTGCTTTTGCAATCAAAAGCCTCCTTTTCATACCACCAGACAGACTTCTTGAATACGCATTAGCTTTATTTTCTAAAGAAACCATTTGTAGAATTAAGTCAGTGATTCTATCTTTTTTGGCAATTCCATAAAGTCCGGCTTGTAGTTCTAATAATTGTTTTGGACTAAAAAAAGCATCTAAGTTAACTTCTTGAGGAACTATCCCAATAGAAGCTTTAACTTGTCTTGGGTTTTTATCTAAATCGAAACCCCATACATTAACAAGTCCAGATGTTTTAGAAACAGTTCCGCCTAAAATACTTAAAAAAGTTGTTTTGCCAGCACCATTTGGCCCAAGAAGCCCAAACACTTCTCCCTCTTTAACATTAAAAGTTAAATCTGTAATAGCTTTAGTTTCTTTTTTTGTTTTGGAGTTCAAATAGATTTTATTAAGATTTTCAACAGTTAAAGCATTATTAGGCATAATTTTTTAATCTAAGTTAAGAATTCAATGTAATATGTATATATGAGTTCAATAAAAAAAACAGATCATTTTTATCTCATAGATGGATCAGGATACATCTTCAGAGCTTATTATGCGTTGCCGCCTTTATCTAGAAAAAGTGATGGACTACCCACAGGAGCTGTAAGTGGTTTTTGTTCAATGCTTTTTAAACTCTTAGAGGATGCTAGATCTGATGACTCAAAAAATAAACCAACTCATTTTGCTGTTATATTTGACTCAGCTAGAAAAAATTTTAGAAACGAAATTTATAGTGATTATAAAGCTAATAGAGCTGAAGCACCTGACGATTTAGCGCCTCAGTTTGAATACATCAGAAAATCAGTCGAGGCTTTTAACTTACCTTCTATCGAACTTTTAAATTATGAAGCAGATGATCTTATAGCTACTTATGCAAAAAAAATATCAGAAGCTGGAGCTAAGGTTACTGTAATTTCATCGGATAAAGATTTGATGCAGTTAGTATCGAATAAAATTAGACTTTATGATCCAATGAAAAGTAAAAATATAGGGGAGAAAGAAGTTATCGAAAAATTTGGGGTTAAACCAAGTCAAGTAATCGATGTACAAGCACTTGCTGGAGACAGCTCAGATAACGTACCAGGAGTTCCAGGTATTGGTATTAAAACAGCAGCAGAACTTATAAACAAATATAAAACTTTAGAAAATTTATTAAATAAAGCATCAGAAATACCTCAGAATAAAAGAAGAGAAACATTATTATCAAATAAAGATAAAGCTATGATAAGTAAGCAATTAGTAACTTTGAAAAATGATGTCCCGCTCAAGAACGATGCAACTGATTTCATCATTAAAGATATAAATAAAGATAAACTATATGATTTTTTAAGAGATATGGAGTTTAATAGGCTGCTAAGCCAAGCAATTAGTTTTTATGGCGAGCCGACAAATAAAAATCTTAACGAAAAAACTGTAGTAAAAAAAAATAACAAGATAAATACTAAGACCTACAAAACTATTTCAAAAGAAAAACAACTTGACGAATTAATAAAAAAACTAGATGAAAAATCAGTTATAGCGGTTGATACTGAAACGTCCTCACTAAATCCACAAGAAGCTGATCTTGTGGGCGTATCAGTATGTTATGAGCCAAACGAGGCATTTTATATTCCAGTAGGTCATAAAGTGAGAACGGAACTAAAAAAGGATGTAGTTTTAAAAAAACTTAAACCAATTTTAGAAGACCCAAGTATAAAAAAAGTCGGCCAAAATATAAAATATGATTTTATTATATTTAAAAATCACAATATTGAATTAAGCTCAGTAGAAGATACGATGTTGCTTTCGTATACATTAGATGCTGGAAATAATAGACACAACATGGATACTCTATCTGAATTGCATCTTGGCCATAAAACTATTTCGTATAAAGATTTAGTAGGAACTGGAAAAAAACAATTAAATTTTGCAGAAGTAGATATTAAACTAGCCACCGAATATGCTGCTGAAGATGCAGACATAACTCTAAGATTATATGAAATTTTATCTGAAAGAGTATCTGAGGAAAAGTTAGAAAGAGTTTATGAGGAGTTCGAAAAACCAATGATCAAAATCCTTTCAAGGCTTGAGATGAATGGCATAAAAGTTGATGACGCTTATCTTAAAATACTTTCTAAGAAATTTGAGGTAAGATTGACAACAATTGAAAAAGAAATTTACAAAATATCAGGTAAAAAATTCAATATCGGTTCACCAAAACAACTAGGAGAAATTATTTATAATGATCTAAAGATAGCTAAGTTAAAAAAAACAAAAAAAGGTAGTTTAGCTACAAGTGCCAAAATTTTAGAAGATCTAGCACTTACTGGGCACAAATTTCCAAATTTGGTTTTGGAATGGCGGCAGGTTTCAAAACTAAAAAGCACTTATACAGATGCTTTACAGGAACACATAAATACAAAGACAAACAGAGTACATACCTCTTTCTTACTAGCAGCAACAAATACTGGCAGACTTGCTTCCAGTGACCCCAATTTACAAAATATTCCAATAAAAACCTCTGATGGAAAAGAAATAAGAAAAGCCTTTGTAGCAGATAAGAATAATATACTAATTTCTGCAGACTATAATCAAATAGAAATGAGAATTCTTGCTGATATGGCTGATGTAAAAGAATTAAAAAAAGCTTTTAAAAATAATCAAGATATTCACTCTTTAACAGCAAGTCAGGTATTTGATGTTCCTATAAATAAAGTGACAGAGGATTTTAGAAGAAAAGCAAAAGCAATAAATTTTGGAATTATTTATGGAATAACACAATATGGACTTGCAAAACAAATATCAGTGTCTAATGAAGAAGCTTTAAGCTTTATTAATGCATATTTTAAAAAATTTCCTGAGATAAAAGACTATATGAATACGACGATTAAAACATGTAGAAGACAAGGATTTGTTACAAATATTTTTGGAAGAAGAATTCACCTTAGAGGAATAAATGACAAAAATTTTAGTGTGAGATCATTTCAAGAAAGAGCAGCTATAAACGCGCCAATACAAGGATCAGCAGCAGATATTATAAGATTAGCAATGATTAAAATAGATGAAATTCTTGATGAAAAAAACAAAGCAAAAATGCTTTTACAAATACACGATGAACTTATTTTTGAATGTTTAAAAAAAGATGAAGGTGAAGTAAAAAAAATTGTTAAGGAGGCAATGACTTCAATTGCTAGTTCAGACCATCATATGTTTTCAATACCTCTTGAAGTAAGTATTAATTCAGGCAACAATTGGGGTGAAGCACATTGAACGCCTAAATTTTGACAACATAATTAAGAAAATAATAAATATGACTCAAACAATAGCTTTAGTTGATGATGATAGAAATATACTGACAAGCATAAGTATGGCTTTAGAAAGAGAGGGATTTAAAGTTCAAACTTATATTGACGGAGAGTCAGCCTTGATTGGATTAAGCAGAAATCCACCTGATCTAGCGATTTTAGATATTAAAATGCCAAGGATGGACGGCGAAGAGCTACTTAAGAAACTGAAAAAAAAGATGTCAATTCCTATAATATTTTTAACTTCAAAAGACGATGAAGTTGATGAACTACTTGGATTAAAACTAGGAGCTGATGATTTTGTAAAAAAATCAGGAGGTTTTTCTACAAAAGTTTTAATAGAGAGAATAAGAGTTCAACTAAGGAAAAAAACTAATACAGTTGATGACACAAAGAACATAATTACTCATGGAAAATTAAAACTAGACCCAGCTCAATTAGAATGTGAGTGGAATGGCAAAGCTCTACCTGATAAACTCACCACTACAGAATTTTTAATTGTTAAAGAGTTAGCTAAAAGGCCTGGAGTGATAAAAGAAAGAGGCCATTTAATGGATATAGCTTATAAAGAAAATACAGAAATTGAGGATAGAACGATCGATAGTCACGTGAAGAGAATAAGAAAAAAGTTTAAAAAGGTTGATGAAAAGTTTTCTGCAATTGAAACTAGATATGGAAGCGGGTATAGATGGAATGTTAGCTAATGAAACAAAAAAAATCAACTTCTATCTTAAAGAAGTTTTTAATTATTAACCTCACGGTATTTTCTGTTTTAGGAATTTTTACAATCATATACCTTGAAGCAATCCAACCAACTTTAGTAAAAGAAAGATCCGATAATCACAAAATAGTAATAAATAACACTAAGGATAATCTTGAAAGACTTAATGTAGACTACAGTAAAGAGGGAATTAGAGACTTCTTGCTTTCTACAAGATTCTTGTTTCAAAGTTTAGATCGCGTTCAGTTCTACGATTTGTCCGGCAATCTTATTGCGGATACAAATATTTTAGATTTAGATCAGAGTGTATTCACAGGATCAGACATAATTTTTGAAGAAACATTAGGAACTGAACCAATTACCCCAGAGTTTCAAGAAAGACTTGAAGAGGAAGAAAAAGATGAAATCAAAGATATAATTACAAATAAGTACAATGATGAAATAATGACTTTTACCAATGACGAAAAAAATAATTTTTTTGTTAGTACATTAAGTAAAATTAAATTCCAAGATAGTGAAATTGGATATATTGTTGTCTCGGAGCAGGCAAATGATATCATTACTGCTGTAAAGGAAAGAAAAGCATTTATAATAAGAACTATGATTGCAGTTGCAATTGTAATATTAATCTTTTCACTTTTTTTAAACAAATATATTTTAAAACCTATCGGTCTTCTGGTTAAATTTAGTGAAGGAATAAAAAGGAAATCTAATCAAACAATCGACATTAACAAAGTTTTTATCAGAGACGATGAAGTAGGAAAATTAACTCAGTCAATAGATGAAATGACAAAAGAACTACAGCAACGAACAAATAGAGCAGAAACATTTTCAAATGATTTAGCTCATGAAATAAGAAATCCACTTGCATCTTTAAAAAGTGCTTCAGAACTTTTAGATAAAACTACTGAAAAAAATGAAGGAGAAAAATTACTTAAAATAATAAATCATGATGTAGAACGAATTGAAAGATTGATAACAGATTATACTCAAATGCTTAAAGATGAAGCATCTTTATCTCGTGAGAAAATGAGTAAAATAAACTTAATTGAAATTATTAATGGCGTGGTAGAAGATTTTAACCAAGATCTAATTAATCAAAATAAAAAAATTGAGATAAGAGTTATAAACAAAATAAAAACTAAAAATGGACATTACATATTTGGCATAAGCAATAGATTAGAACAAGTGATTGCCAACCTTTTAGATAACTCAATTTCATTTAGTCAGGATAATCAAAAAATTGAAATCACCCTTGAAGAAATTTCAAGCAATCTATTACTATCAGTTAAAGATGAAGGACCCGGTTTTGCTGAAACATCACCTCAGAAAATTTTTAAACGTTTTTATAGCAATAGACCTGCGAGTTTTGGAAAACATTCCGGCCTTGGCTTAAATATTGTAAAAAATATTGTTCAATTACATAAAGGCACGATAGCAGCCTCAAATAGGCTTAATGCAAAAGGAGCACAGGTTGAGGTTTTACTTCCTAAATTATCCTAACATTATTTCTTGCTATGGTTTATTTATGTTGATAATAACTCCTTCATTATGGATCAAGATTATAAAGTAAAAGACATCAGTCAGGCAAAATTTGGTAGAAAAGAAATTTCTCTGGCAGAAACAGAAATGCCAGGACTTATGGCTTTGAGGAAAGAATATAAAGGCAAAAAACCTTTAAACGGTTCAAGAATATTAGGTTGCCTTCACATGACAATACAAACTGCAGTTTTAATTGAAACATTAGTTGAATTAGGAGCAGAAGTCAGATGGTCTTCATGCAATATTTTCTCAACGCAAGATCACGCAGCAGCAGCAATAGCAAAAGCGGGTATTCCTGTATTTGCTTGGAAAGGCGAGACAGAAGAGGAGTATTGGTGGTGTATTAAACAAACTATTGAAGGAAATAAAGATTGGAAACCAAATATGATTTTAGATGATGGTGGTGATCTTACTGCTTTAATGCACAAAGAATATAAAAATTTATTAAAAGATGTTAAAGGGGTTTCAGAAGAAACTACAACAGGTGTTCTAGCACTTAAAAAAATGGAATCTAATAAAGAATTATTAATACCAGCTATAAATGTAAATGACTCAGTAACTAAATCAAAATTCGACAACCTTTATGGCTGTAGAGAAAGCTTGGTTGACGGAATAAAAAGAGCAACAGATATTATGATGTCAGGCAAAGTAGCCATAGTAGCTGGGTTTGGTGATGTTGGTAAAGGAAGCGCTGCCTCATTACGTCAAGCAGGTGCAAGAGTTATGGTAACAGAGACAGACCCAATATGTGCTTTACAAGCTGCAATGGAGGGTTACGAAGTCGTTGTTATGGATGAAGCCATCAAAGATGCCGATATAGTTGTAACTGCAACAGGAAACAAAGACATAGTTACAGCAGATCATATGAGAAATATGAAAGACAGAGCAATACTTTGTAACATTGGCCACTTTGATAATGAAATTCAAGTTGAAGCGTTAAAAAATTATAAATGGGATGAAATAAAACCTCAAGTTCACGAAATTGAATTACCAAGTAAAAAAAGAATTATTCTTTTAGCTGAGGGAAGATTAGTAAATTTAGGATGTGCTACAGGGCATCCTAGTTTTGTGATGAGCGCTTCATTTACAAATCAAGTAATTGCTCAAATTGAGTTATGGAACAATTCAGATAAATATGAGAAAAAAGTTTACG
>CACBFE010000002.1:0-22500 GCA_902538445.1 uncultured Pelagibacteraceae bacterium
ATCACTCATGTCCTATAAGAAATTATATTTTTAAAAAAAATGGAGGATCTAAAGTTTTTTGTTTACAATCACATTTAGCAGAAGGAACTATAAGTGTATTTAATGATATAGATGTTCTTGTTACATTTGGAGAAGAAAACGATACAAAAAAAAAGTTGGAATTATTAGGAGCAAAAATTAATGATAGTATTGTTTGTGGTTCAATTCGAATGGAAAGAGCTCTAAGTAATTTACAAAAATTAGATGAAATAAATGAAATTGATATTTTGTTAATTGGGATCAATATTGCAAATTGGGTAGGAACTTCTAAAAATATTATTGACATTTACTACAAACATTTAGAATGGATTACAAAAATTTCAAAAAAATATCCAAAATTAAAGATTACAATAAAACATCATCCAAATTATAGAGGTGATTATAAAGAAGATAATATTATAAAAAAAACCAATATTGAAACTATTATAAATCCCTCTAATAATTTAAATAGCTATCATTTTTTGCTCAAAAGTAAGCTTATTTTATCTTTTGGTTCAACTATGATCTTAGAAGGTTCAAGTTTGAGATCAAATTGTTTTTTTTTAGATCCAGATGGCAAAAATACCACTTTTTTTGATAAATTAGATTATCTTCAAAAAATAAGAATAACAAATTTTGATAATTTGGACTCATTGGTTCAAAAACATTTAATCAATAATAATAAAATTTTAGATTTGGATAATAATAAATTTTGTTTACCTCATCAAAACGCAAGCCAAAATTTATTTAAAAATATTAGTAGAATAGGCTTCCATGAAAATAAAAACATTAAATAATATTTTAGATAACAAAAAAATAAGCTTAACAACTAAGTCGATTAGTGCTTTTCATATAGTAAAACTTCACTCCTTATTTATTAAAAAAAAATTTAGTGTAATTAACATAATTTACAAAATTTTTAAAAAGATATTAGTAATTATTTTCATTTTTAATGATTTTTTTAAAAAAAAATATAATAAGAAAATACCTAATAAAAAAATATTAATCATTTCTCATTTAATAAACAAAAAACACCTGAATTCTAAAGATGACTTTTATTATGGAAATTTTGAAAATATTCTAAAAAAATTTAATAAATCTTATTATAAGTTAATGATAAATCATACCGATATTAACTCTTCTTACCTTAATTTAAAAAATAGAAATAAAAATTCTTTTATTTTGGATAAAAATTTAAATTTTGAATATGAATGTAAAATTATTTTTAAAAAAATTATATCTTTGTTTGAACTTTTTTTCTTGTTTTTTTGTAGGAAATTAAGTTTTAAAAATTTTTTTTTATTAATTACGTCACTATTTGACAGCACGACTTCTTTTTCTTTGAGGATTAATTATCAAATCAAAGATTTCATTAAAAGTGTTAATCCAAGCTTCTGTATTTTAACTTACGAAGGATACTCCTGGGAAAGAATGTGTATTAACGGTGTTAAAAGTGTAGATGAGAAAATTGAATGTATTGGCTATCAACATACCCCAGTTACTCATCATCATCGGGCTATATTCAACTATATGAATGGGAATTTCAATCCTGATAAAATTTGGTGTTCACAAATAAATTCTTACAAAATCTTAAGAAAAAAGATTTATAAAAAACTTAAAAAAAAAATTTTATTCGTTGGAAATTTTAAGAAAAATACAATCAAAAAGTCCAAAATTTATAATTCAAAATCATTTTTAGTTATTCCTGAGGGTATTTACTCTGAATGTGATATTTTATTTAGATTTTCTCTTCGCTTAGCGAGACAGTTCAAGAATTTAAGTTTTATTTGGAGAGTCCACCCTGTAATCAACTTTAAAAAAGTTTTAAATGATTTAAATATCAAAAAAAATAACTTGCCAAAAAATATTTTAATTTCATCAAAAAAATTTGAGGAAGATGTTTTAAGATGTAAATATGTAATTTACACGGGTAGTGCCGCTGTAATAAAATCAGTCTTAATGGGCAATTACCCAATTTATTTTCACTCAGACAATGAGAAAAATTTTGATCCGTTAATTGCTTTTTTTGGAGACAAAAATTACGTAAATAATGAAAAAAGTTTTTTAAATTTACTTAAAAGAATTGAATACAAAAGTTATAAGAAAGATTTTAGAAAGAAAGTGTTATCTTTAAAAAATGATAGTTTCTCTAATCCAGATGTAAAAAAAATCATTAATTCTTTTAAATCTAGGTAAAACTCACCGAATATTACTTAATCTTTGTTAAATTATTAATTAATGTCTGGATATCAAAAATTAATTGCTTGTTATATTTTGAAAACTTGTTCAAAAAATATTTTCTAGTTTTTTGAGTTTTTTTGCTATACCACCAATTATCGATGTCATTCCAATTCTTGTTAATAAATTTTGCTGCATTTTTATAATTATTAAAAAAAATAAAATTTTTTTTCATTTCAGAAAATGCTTTTAAAGTTTCAGTATTATAACTTTCATTGTTAAAAGGTGTAAATAAAATTACTGGTATATTTGCAGACATTAATTCTAGAAAAGTGGTTGAAAAATATGAACAGACCACCACTTTAGATTCTCTAGCTTCATTAAATAGATTACTTTTATGTCTGTTAAAATCTATCTTACAGAAAGCGTTTTTTTTTTCCAAAAATTCTTTTTCATTCCAGTAATTATTAATACTAGACCTGTATATTAAATTTTTTTTTATATTATTCTTTAATGAATCATAGAAATTAGGACAAATTTCATGATAATAATAAAAAAGATTTTTAAGGTTAATTTCTGAGTCGATGGTTCTTAAATATCTACCTCTAGCTAGCATTAAAAACAAAATATTATTTTTTTTCCTATTATCTTTTTTAAAAATTTTTATTGGCTTTATGATTCCAAGATTTTTAATTTTAATATTGTTTTTCTTTCCGCCCCAGCCAATAAAAAAATCTGAAATATCAACCTCATGGTTTAAATGAAAAAAATCTTTTAAGTTCTCATATCTTCCACCATGTTGAGCTAAGATTAACTTTGTTCCATTTGAGATGCATTCAGCAATATATCTGGCTTCGAAAGATGAGCCATATATTCCGTTAGCTGTTAAAATTACTTTAGGTTTTTTAGGAATATTTAATTTTGAAATTTTTTTTCCTATATAATTAAAATTCTCTAAAAAATCTGTGGGTATATTTAATAATGAAAGTTTTAAGATCTCAGTATTTATATCATTTTTTTTAAATTTTTTAATTAAAGACTCTCTTAAAAAAGTATCTGGATATACAAATTTTTTTTCCTCATTAAAATAAATTGGTAAACTTAGATTTTTAAAAATCAGAAAAAGTTTGTTTTTTAAAGACAAGTAAGAATTAAAAAAAACTAACGGCTGTTTTTTTATCAAAGGAAAAAAAATTAAATTAGTTAAACTTAATAAAATTTTTTGTAAAGTTTTTACATAACTTTTATTCATTTTTTTTTTTGATTCTTTGAAATTTTTGTAAATTTTTTTTTTAAAGGAAAAATTTTTTCCAATCTTTTTTTTAGAAATAATTAATTTAAATAAATAATCATTCCAACTTGAAGCATAAATATTCTTAGAGAAAAAAGTAAAAAAACTATCTGGGATTTGATTTTCATTTTTAAAATTTACAATTGGTATGATTATTTTTTGTTTTTTTTTTAATAAAATATCAACGGAAAGATTTTTTTCATAATAAGATGCTAAAAATGTATGAAGCCAAGGACCAATAATTATTTTCCAGTATCTAAGATCTTTATTTATTTTATGATTTTCGTTTAGAGATTTAGCTATTTTTTGTAATACATAAGAATATATTTTTTTGATTTTAACAGCATCGTTTAAATATTTTTTTTTATTATTCCATGGATGATTTTGTATAATATTTTTTTTATATTTTTCTTGAAAAAGACTTAAACATCCATAACTGAGATATTTGTAATCTTTTCTGTGATGATTAGTTGGGGACGTAATTAATGTGTATTTATTCATTTTTTTTCAGGCAAAATAGTATTTTTTTTACATTTTAGTTCATATTCTATATACATAACGTTCAATTGTTGAACTGTAAACAAAATTGTTTTATAATTTTCAGCATTAATACATCAAAAATGTTTTTTCTAATCGATACATATAAAAGAATTAATTTTGTTTTTAACAAGACTTTCAAATCTTATATTCCTTTACTCTTTCTATTTATTCTTCTTACATTTTTAGAACTTTTGAGCATTGGACTAGTTGTTCCTTACGTTAATTTGATTTTAAATCCCGAGTCATTATTTAGTAGTAAATCTTTTGCAGTTATTAAGGATTTTATAACTATTAACAAAAGTCTAGATTTACAGAATTTAATAATACCTTTCAGCTTTTTGTTTGGGATTATTTTTTTGTTTAAAACTATATTTATAATTTTTGTAAGAACTCAAATTCAAAAGTTTTCTCTAGTAAATCAAAAGAATTTACAAATTGAATTGATGCAAGCCTATCAAAATATGGAATATGTTGAGTTTAGTAAAAAAAAACAATCAGAGTATATTAGAAACATAAGAGAGTTGAGTGCTAATAGTAGAGATTGTTTAGAAATGGGTTTAAGAGTTTTAAGTGAATTTATTATAATTTTAGCTATAGTTATTTTTTTAATATTTATTGACCCAGTACCGTTAATAATAATAAGCCTTATTATTCTTTTAAGCATTTTAACATATAATTTTTTCTTAAAACCGATGGCCGTTAAATGGGGTAAAGAAAAAACTGACGCCACTAAAATAATTTATCAAAGCGTAGATGATAGTTTTAGAGGATTTAAATCGATCCAAAGTTTAAAAAAACAAAATTTTTTTTCAGAATTTTTAAAAAGGGGTGTAAATAAAATTTTTAAAAATGATCTTAAATCTTCAATTATTATTTCTTCCCCTCGTTATTTCCTAGAATTGACTCTGGTAATTTTTTTAGTTTGTTATTTGAGTTTAAATATTTTAATTAAAGGACCTGATAATAACATTTTAACCACACTGATTATTTTTGCGGTTGCTGGTCTTAGGATACTCCCAAGTGCGGCAATAATTTCTAACGGTATTCTAACAATAGGTTATTGTAATGAGCCCCTCAAAATAATCTATTCAGATCTTCAAAAATATAAAAATAAAAAAAATCTGTTAGAAAAACAATTTTTTAAAAATCAAATAAACTTTATGAGTGCTATAGAGCTTAAAAATGTTTCTTTTAATTATGATAACTCATCCAAAAAAATTCTAGACGATGTAAATTTTACACTTAAAAAAAATGATTTTATAGGATTAGTGGGAAATACTGGCTCCGGTAAAACAACATTCGTCGATATTTTGCTCGGATTTTTAAAACCTACTAAAGGCAAAATTTTAGTTGATACAAAAGAAAAAGATGCAAGAACTTTAAATTACTTTCTAAATATTGGTTATTTGCCTCAAGAAAACTTTATTATTAACGACACTTTAGTAACAAATATAACACTCAATTATAAAAAAGAAGAAATTGATAAAAAAAAAATTCAAGATATTTTAAATTCTTTAGAGTTAAATAATTTTGTTAATACTTTACCACAAAATATCGATACCTTAATTGGTGAAAATGGCGTAAAATTATCAGGTGGCCAAAGACAAAAAGTTTGTTTGGCTAGACTGCTTTATTACAATAAAGAAATTTTAATTTTAGATGAAGCTACTAATGCCTTAGATAAAGTATCAGAAATGAATGTGATTAAACTTCTGCGATCATTAAAAAATAAAACTATTATAATGATCAGTCATGATTTTGAAAATCTAAGGTTTTGTAACAAATTATATAAGCTAAGCAATGGAAAAGTTCAGCAAATAGGAAATTCAAATGAAATATAAAATTTTAGATTGCACTTTAAGAGATGGAGGGTATTACAATAATTGGTTATTTTCCAAAAAACTCACTCAAGAATACATTGATGCAATGTCAAGATCAGGGATTAAATATGTTGAGCTTGGTTTTAGATCTCCAAAAATTAATAAGTATAAAGGGCCAAATTGGTATACTTCGGACGAATATCTTAAAAAATTATTAATCCCAAAGAATCTGTCTATCGGGGTTATGGTAAATGTATTTGAAATTATTTCTAATTCTAAAGGTCTAAAAAAGACTATAGATTTACTTTTTAAGAGTACAAAATTTTCGAAAGTAAAATTTGTAAGATTGGCTGCTCATTTAAACGAAATAGATAATGCTTTTAAAATTTGTAAAATTATAAAAAAGAAAGGTTATAAAGTTGCTGTAAATTTAATGCAAATATCTGAACAATCTGAGAAAAGTATTGTTGAGGTTGCAAAAAAAGCATCAAAATCAAAACCCGATATCCTTTATTTCGCTGACAGTTTAGGAAGTATGAACGAGAAAAAAATTTCTGATGTTATTAAAAGTTTAAGAACTCATTGGTCAGGTGATTTAGGTATACATACACATGATAATTTGGGTAAAGCATTATCAAACAGTATTTTCTCAATGAAAAATAATGTAACTTGGATTGACTCAACAGTAACTGGTATGGGAAGAGGTCCTGGAAATGCTAAAACAGAGTCTCTTATATTGGAATTTAATAGTCTTTTTAAAAGCAATTATGACTTACTTCCAATTTTAAAAGTAATAAATAATCACTTTGATAAAATGAAGGAATTTTATAAATGGGGAACTAACCCATTTTATCATTTAGCAGGCAAATATTCTATACATCCTACATATATTCAAGAAATGTTATCTCAAAGAATTGAGAACTCGAAAATTTTAAAAATTATCAGTCAACTTAAAAATGGGCTTGGAAGAAAGTATGATATTAATTTAATTAGGTCTGAATTTCAAAAACCAATTAAAGTAATTAACGGGGACTGGAAACCCAAAAATAAGTTTAAAGATAAAGAAATTTTACTTTTAGCCAATGGAGATAGTTTACTTAGTTATAAAAAAAATATCGAAAACTATATTAAAATTAGAAAACCCCTAGTTATTGCACTAAAGCCTAAAATCAAATTCCATAGTAAATTCATCAATTATTATATTGCATGTAATCCTCTTAGAATTATGGGAGAAAGTTCGACTTATAATAATTTAAAAAAACCATTAATAATACCTCAATATTTTATGCCAAACTCTTTAAAGAGAAGATTTAGTAAGGTGAGGACTTTAAATTTTGGTGCAGGACTTAAACCAAATAGTTTTAGTTTTAAAGATTATGGCGCAAGTATTCCAAAGTTTTATACTTTATCGTATGCTTTAGCTGTAGTTACAAGCGGTCATTCAAAAAAAATATCACTTGCTGGATTTGATGGATACGGGAAAAATGATCAAAGAACTAAAGTGATAGATGAAATTTTCGATATTTATAGAAGAAATAAAAAATCGCTTTCAATTTCTTTTTTAACTCCAAGTTCATACAATTTTTCAAATAAGTTTACTCATGAAATTAAAGAATAATAAATTTAAATCTTTAGAGAGTATCACAGTTTTTGTTCCAATTAGGAAAGGTAGTAAAAGAATTAAAAATAAAAACACTAAATCTTTGCCCGGACTTAAATTAGGTCTTACTGAGTTAAAGATTAATCAACTCAATAAATTAAGAAAAGAATATAAAAAAATTTATAAAAAAAAATTAGATATAGTCATTTCAACTGACAACATGAAAATTATTAATTTTGCAAAAAAATTTAACTGGTTGCAAGTCATCAAAAGAAGAAAAAATCTATCCACGGATGACTCGCTATCAAAACTCATCGGTTATGTTCCAAAAATCTGCTTAAGTAAATTTATTTTGTGGACTCATGTCACAAGCCCAAAATTTAATGAAAAAGATTATTTAGATTTTATTGGTAAATTTTTAAAAATAAGAAAAAAAACACCCTCTTATAAAAGTGCTTTTAGTGCTGATTTAATTCAAAAATTCGTTCTAAATAATAAAAATAAATGGGTTTCTCATAATTATAAAGAGAGAAAATGGCCAAGAACTCAAGACTTAAAACCTATGTATATTATCAATAGTGCAGCTTTTTTGTCATCTAGAGATGTGTATATAGGAGAAAAAGATAGATTGTGTAAAAAACCTTTTCCAATTATATCGAGAAGAAATTCTAGTTTTGATATAGATACTTTGGAGGATTTTAAAGAGCTTAAAAATGAATTTAACATTAAAAAATTTAAATCTTAATAAGATCAATGCCCCATATCCGATAGGGTATATAGATGATTTTTTGACTAATGAAAACTGCGAAAAATTATTTGAAGAAATAAGTTTATTCGAGGACTATGATGATTTAGTTATGAATGGAAGAATGCGTGTTAATAAAGGTTCCAATAAATTTAAAACTTATTTAGAAAAATCTCCAAACTTAAATCTTTTATATAATAAGCTTAATAATAAAGACTTTTTTATTGAAATGAAAAACAAATTAGATCTTTTAAGCCAAAGTAAATGGTCACCTGATATTGAAAATTTTACATACTCAGAAAAAAATTATGGAGAACAAAATTTCAATTTAATAAAATTATTCAGAAAAAGTTCTTTAATATCTAGATTTTTCAAAAAAACTATTAATCTTGATATAGATTTTTCTAGATCAAAAAAAGGTTATTTCAGAAAAGCACATCGAGATAGAGATACAAGAATTATTTCTTTCCTTATTTATTTAAACACAATAGATAAAAAGTTTGGTGGAGAATTCGAAGTATACAAGTTTAATAATGAGATAAGAAATTCGAGAGAGTTAAAAAGATTTCCCAAAGAAACTGATATTACTTTGGTAGATAAATTTTCCCCGAAATCTGGTCAAATATTTCTATTTACTTCTTCACCAGAGTCTTATCATGGTGTATCAAAATTTACATCCGAAAATCAAGATAGAGTTTTTATTTATGGTAGCTATTCTTTAGATAGAAAAGTTATTTGGAGTCTAAATACCAAATAAAAGTATTTTTTTATATTGACCTATGGCTAATAAAATCAAATTTGAAAATTTAATTAAATTCTTTATCTATTTTTTCCCAATTTCTTTTATCATTGGTAACAGTGCGGTAAATATAAATGTATTTTTACTATTACTTATTTCTGGATTATATTTTTTAATTTATAAAATAAATCTTAAATTTAATAAAATATTAATAATATTATCCGCTCTCGCATTATATTTGAGTCTTTTAAGTATATATAGGATTTTAAGCGTTACTGATCACAACACAGACGAAATATTTAAAGCAATAATCCATTTAAGGTATCCGCTATTTTCAATTTTTTTATATAATATATTTATTTACATTAATTTTGATATAAAAAAAATTATGTATATATATTCTCTTCCTGTGTTTATTTTGATTTTTGATTTACCATTTCAATATCTCTTTGGTTTCAATATCGTAGGTATCAAAGCTCAATCTGGCTATTTTAACTCTTTCTTTTTCGATGAAAAAGTAGCGGGTGGTTTTATTCTAAGTTTTCAATACTTTTTGATCGGTGGTATTTTATATTTTTTAAAAAATAAAAAATTTTCAGAAATTTTCCAAGCCTTTATAATTGTACTTTGCTTAATCGCAATATTTATCAGTCAAAATAAAATGTCGCTTCTACTTTCAATATTAGGTTTGATGATTTTTTATACTCTTTACAAAAAAAACTTACGAACTTTACTATTATCTTTTTTTGTTTTTACAATGTTTTTAATAATTTTTCCTAACAACAAAATTAAAGAAAATTACGGAGAAATGATTAATAATATTAAATCATTTTCACTCAAAACAAAGCTATTTTCAATGTATTTAGATGAGGTGCCGCTTGAGGAATTAGAGAAAGAGTATCCTAAAACTCATAAGACGGAAAAACAATATTACCATGGCATTGGTTCTGGTCATGCACAAATCTTTGCTTCCTCTTTAGTAATTATAAAAGAAAATTCAATTTTAGGCACAGGGTTAAAAGGTTATATGAAAGCATGTAAAAGATCTGAAAAAAAACTGTGGTGCTCCACACACCCTCACAATTACTACTTAGATATCGCTATTATTTCAGGTTTGCCAGGCATTATATTAATATCAACAATTATATTTTTAATTGTAAAGAAATTTTTAATCTCAAGAATTTATAAAAAAGAAAACTTGGATTTAAACGAATTATTTTATCTCATTCTTATTGTCAATTTTACAATAATTTTTTTTCCATTTAAATCCAGTGGCAGTTTTTTCACTACAAATAATTTATCATATATAATTTTTATTATTTCTCTCATTTCTTTTTTTCAAGAAAAAATAAAAAAAATAGAATGAGGGATTATTTAAAATTATCTTTTAAATATTTTGCAATTTTTTCAGATACGATGTTCACGCCATAATCATTTAATCTGCAGCAAGAGTCTCTGTAGATTGTCTTTTTTTCACTTTTAAAAACATATTTCAAATCTAAAGAATAACTTAAACTTAAATTTTTAAAGTTAATTAATTTTTCATAATATTCAGATAAAATAGGTCCATATTCGTTTTCAAGATAATTTTTTTTTTCTTCATCTGAAAAATGTTTTGAACCTTTTACGTATTGACTAGGAGCAACTACATGAAGATAAAAAAAATTTTTAAATTTTGAAAAATTTTCAATTTCAAATGAAGATTTTTTCCAAATTTTGTAAGATGTTCTTATTGACTCTTCGAGATTTTTGTCTTCTACTTTGACTAACTTTTTCCAGCTTACTTTGTCTCCTTCTCTCTTTGAGATAATTCTATGACAATTTCTTATCTGAATATAAGAAATTAACTCAACTATTGGAATATAACTATTTGAAACGGACTCTTTGTTATTATTTTTAATACAAGATTTGTCTGATACCATTCCAGCTATTTCATCTGAATAGCGTCTTGGATAAATTAATTCATCTTTAATTGGTACATTTTTAAGATAAGGATGAACCAATTCTAATGGGCCATCGTAATTAATTACAATATCAAATTTCATTCCAATTAAACTTAAGTAGTAAAGCTTAAAAAGTTGCTGAGGTTGTTTTGATGATTTAATAGCCGCGTTGTAAAAAATTATTTTTTTATCTGGAAAATAAGAGGAAATTTTTTTTGCTAATATATTTTCACTCTCGGAATTAGTAAAAATATTTTCTAGATCATATGCATTTTTTTTATTATTTGAAAAATTTATAGCTTGGGAACTTCCTAGCATAAGAATTTTTAGAGTATCATTATATGAAGAGTTGGTGCTTTCAAAAATACTATAAAATAGCTTTTCATTTGAAATTAAATTTTTGTCATAATTTTGATTGTTTAAATCTATTGATCCGAAATAAGGATGTACATAACTTAAGACAGAATTAGATATGAAAAAATTTTTTTTCTTTTCTAGATAGTTTTTGGCGTAAACATTTGTGTCTGTTTTTAAGTATATTATAAAATAAGCAATTAAATTTAACAAAATAAAAAAAACTGCCAAAAAACTAAATATTTTTCTTAATTTCATAAAGTGAATTTTAATTAGAGTATATTCAATAAGTATAAAGTTGTCACAGTAAAAAGGTGATAAGTATCATTTATTTCAATAATTCTTTTTATTATTGAATACTTATTTACATGGATAAAGTTTTAATTTATAGAAATTTTAGTAAAAATATATTTTAAAATAAAACATTGTGTTAAAATTTAAATCCAAATATTTATTAATTTCAGCTGCTATATTGTTGTTTATAATTCTTTTTTCAAACTCAAGTTTTTTAAGAAATTCCGCAAAAAAATATCTTCCAGGCAGTATTAAAAATATGATTAAAGTTACAATATTTGGTGAAGAATATATAAAAGAAATTAATTTAAATAAGATTTCAAACTACAACCAAAAAATTTTACCTGAAACTCAATTTATTAAACTTTTATTTACGAAGATAAAAATTGAAAGTATAAATACTGGTGCAGAAAATTATTTTTATGCTCTTAACAAAAAAAAGGGAGAGCTTAAAAAAAAATTTTTTATTGATATATTTGAAGACGAAATTTACATTCTAGATTCTACTGGAACGCTGCTTAAAATCAATAATTTTTCTAACTTTAGTGAGAAAAAAATTGAAAATAACATAAGCAAATTAAAACCTTTAGATGTAAAGGATTTTCACATTCTAGGTGAGGAGATATTTATTTCTTATTCTTTTGAAGTTGAAAAAAATTGCAATGTTTTAAAAATTGCAAAAGCTAAAATTAATAATTTCCCTCTAAAATTTGAAAGTTTTTTTGAACCAAAAGAATGTAACAATAATATAATAGCTGGAAAAATGTCGACATTTAATCTTAATGGAAAAAAAGGATTACTAGTTACCACTGGTTCAGATGGCCGAAGCAAAAAAAAATATGCTCAATTAGATAGTAGCGTTTACGGTAAAATTCTTTTTTTTGATTTAAAAACAAAAGATTTTCAAATATTTTCCAAAGGCCATAGAAATCCACAAGGTTTATACATTTTTAAAAATTTAATTTTCTCAACAGAACATGGTCCTAAAGGAGGCGACGAAATAAACCTTATAGAATTCGGTAAAAATTATGGTTGGCCAATTTCTTCTTATGGTGAGCCCTATAATTTTAAGTATAATGATAAAAGCGGCTATAAATTTTTAAAAAATCATTCCAAGGAAGATTTCCAAGAACCGATTTATTCTTTTGTACCATCAATAGGAATTTCACAAATAATAAAGATTCCAGAAGATTTCTCAATTTTTTGGAAGGAAAATTTTTTAGTTTCATCTTTGAACGGCAGGAGTTTATACAGAATAAAGTTTAATTCAAATTATAAAAAAATTATTTACAAAGAAAAAATCATTATTGGAGAGCGTATTAGAGATATCATCTATTTTGAAAAACAGAAACTAATCCTAATGGCTTTAGAAGATACAGGTAGCATTGGAATAATTAAGATAAATAATGAATAAAATTTAATATAAGTTGTGTTGAAAAAAAATATCAAATCTATTGCAATGATGAAATGGGCAAAGTCACTATTTCCTATCAATAGGAGTATAACTGGTGATGGTGTTAGGCAAACTATAAATTTTGTTAAAAAAAATATAAATAAAAATTTTAAAAAAAAAAAAATAAAAAGTGGAACAAAAGTTTTTGATTGGAAAATTCCAGAAGAATGGAAAGTAACATCGGCATATATTAAAGATGTTAACGGAAATAAAATTTGTGATTTTAGGGATAACAATCTACATCTTTTAGGGTATTCAAAAAAAATTAATAAAATTTTAACTTACAAAAAACTAATAAAAAATATTTTTTATTCAAAAGAAAATCCAAATTCAATTCCATACTACACCTCTTATTATAAAAAAAAATGGGGCTTTTGTTTAAGTTACAATAAATTCAAAAAATTAAATAAAAAATCTAAGTATAAAGTTGTTATAGATAGCTCTCATTTTAAGGGTCAATTAGATTACACAGAAATGGTTATAAAAGGCAAAAGCTCGAAAGAAATTCTTATTGTCTCTTATATATGCCATCCCTCAATGGCAAATAATGAATTGTCAGGACCGCTTGTAATTATGGCTCTATCGAAATTATTAAAACCGATGAAATATACGATTAGATTATTATTAATTCCAGAAACTATAGGTGCCATTGCTTATATTAAATTTAATTTATCTAGACTTAAAAAAAATCTAATTGCAGGTTTTAATTTGACTTGTGTAGGAGACAAAGGCCCCTTCACCTTAATTTCTTCTAAAGAAGGTAAAACTTATTCTGACAAAATTGCAAAAAGGATTTTAAGTAAAACACCAAATTTTAAAGTTGTATCTTTTTTAAAAAGAGGAAGCAATGAAAGACAGTTTGGTTGTCAAAAATTAGATCTGCCTTTTGTAACTATTTGTAGATCAAGATTTGGAGATTATAAACAATATCACTCATCTGATGATAACTTAAAAATTATTAGCGAGAAAAAATTAAGAGAAACCACAAAAAAAATGCTTTTAATTATTAAAGAAATTCAAAAAAACAAAATATTTTTTAAATCTGTAAATTGTGAACCCTTTTTTTCAAAATATAAATTAGTGAGAACTACAAGGAAAAACGCAAATTCTGATGAAAATTATTTATTCAACCTTGCTGCATACGTAGAAAAAAATTACGATGAAGTAGAGCTTGCAAAATTATTTAAAAAATCAAAAAAGCAAATCAGTAAAAAAATTAAAATTTTACAAAAAAATAAGATAATTCAAGAATTAAAATAAAAAAATATTATTTTGGACTAAAATTTTTTAAATCATCTATATTGTCAAATTTAAAAAATAATTTTTTTTCTGGATCATAGATATGATTTTCAATTCCATTAAAATTTAAATCTTTAAAATTTTTATTAAAATATTTAGAAAATAGAAATTGACTGGAAAGAGTTTCTAAGTCATTATAATTACTAATTGTTTTTGATTTTATTGCAAATAAAACTGAATGAGTTGGAAGTAAATTTGATTTTGTTTCCCCGCCTGCAATTCCAATTCCTGTATCAGATGTTACTAGGATATCAAGTGTTTCGTATAACTCCTGATCTTTTAAAACCTCGAAAAAATTTTTTAAGTAAAGGTTTGTGCAAGCTACTTCTTGATAATAATTATTAAGATAATTGTTATTGCTTAAAGCATTTTTTGGCCCTACAATTAATGTTCTATTATTATTAAATGTACATTTCTTTTCGCCTACAAACTCAAATCCAAATGGAAGGTGAGGCACTACAATATGAAAAACATAATAATTATGATTTGTATTTTTTATTATTTTAATAATTTCATCTAAATTATTCTTAAATAGTGCTTTTTGATACGAAAAGTCAGATTTTTCATCAAATAAATTAAATTCAAGTGATATTCTCCACAATATTTTAAAAATTATTGAATTAGATTTTAGTAATTTATCAAAAAAAAAATATTTTTTTTCAAATTTAAAACCCTCGATATAATTAGAGTTTAATTTATTAGATGTTAATGTAACACACTTCGATACGTTTTTATGTTTGCAAAAATCTAGTGCTAAACTCTGATTTGTTAAAATAGAAGTATTTTGGTCAAAAAATTTATTTTTTTTGATATACCATTTTGATTTCCGATCAGTAAAATTCTCACCGGAAAACTTGTTTGTTAGATTTTTATTACTAAAATTAAAATTTAACAAATTAGGTATAGCTTCAACAGTGTTTCGGTATATAGAATAAGCATTTTTATAAATTTTAAAGTTATTTGTCTCAAAAGTTTCTTGAAAAGTTTTCAAAGCCTTTTTTCCGATATCCTCATTACTATCTATTGCTGCGGGACCAGCCATTTCATCTAAAAAAATAATCAATTTTTTATTATCTAATTTTTTGTTTGAAGACAAATTTTTTAACGTTTTAATTTGGAAATCTCTTTGAACTAACATGTTATGATGGATAGCCGAAAAAAAATTGTAAAATAATAAACTTATTAAAATGGTAAGAAATATATATTTATTTTTTTCATTTTTTTTTAAAATAAAATAAATTATCATCAATAAAAATACGATAAATATTATTGACAATAGATAATTAAGTTTTCCTGCATCAAATAAATTATCAAAAATTAGCCAAAAACCAAAATTTATGTCAAATGAAAAAAAAATTATTAAAGATAATATTAAGTTGTAAAAAATAATTTTTTTTTTTAATGCATAATTCAATAAAAAAAATGAAATAAGGATGATTAAAATATAAATTAAAGATGCAATTATAAGTATTTCTTCTTTAAACAATTCAGGGCCTAGCCAGATCGGAAAAAAAGCAGTTACCGATAATATAAAATTAAAATAATAAAAAGATAATTTCATTATAATTTTATTTCTTCTTTAATTATTTCTACTATTTTATCTGAGGAATTTTTAAATTCAATTTTATTTTCTCTAAAAAAGGTCTCAACGTCCTGATCCAAATTTTTGTAATCTTTTATTCTCTGGTCAATAATATCATTTAAATTTTTAATTTGATCTGTTTTTATAACTAAACCAAATTTTTTTCTAAAATTGTCTTCTATTGTATCAAGACCTACTTTTTTAAATTGTTCGTTATGTATCTTATCTTTATAATTTATGTATATAACTGGTTTTCTGGTAATAAATGCATATTCTAAGGCCATTCCTCCATTGTCAGTAATTAATATTTGACTTTGAAAAATTGGTTTGATGTCAAAAATATTTTTGTTAAGCAGAAAATTTTTATTATCTGAAAATTTTTTTTCTATCAGTTCCAATTTTTTTTTCGATTTAATTAAACTTTGAGGATGTGGTCTAAGAGTTATATTTTTTTTTTTTAAAATCAAACTAATTAAATGAAAACCGTGTTTGTCTAACAAACTATCATTTTGTTTAGACCAGGAAGGAGCAAATAAAATATTATTTGGAATATCACTTTTTTTAATTCTTTGTTTTTGCAAAAATTCTAAATAGGGATATCCTGTACAAAATATTTTTTTTATTTTTGATCCGTTAATTTCTTCTAGTTTAATTAACTCTCTTTTTTGATAATCACCATTGGCAAATATTATATCATAATTGTTAAAAGCATCTTTGTTATAGGTTTTATGTGCACTCACTAATGAATGAAAAATATATGCATAATTTTTACAATTCTTTGATTTTTTTATCTCATGATTACCCAAATCTGTTAAGGTCATTAACATTAATTGACATTTTAAGGTTGTAAAAAAAAGTATTCTTATTATTCCTTTACCAATAAAAATTGGTTTTATATTTTCACAAATTAATTCTAGATCTTTAGTATCCGAAGTGAAATATAAAACTTCAATTTTTTCCCTTTTTAGAGCCTCAATTATTTCGATAAAATAGTTTCTATAATTTAGCCCTTCAGAATAAATACAAACACGCTTTGTCGTTTCATTTTTTTTGGAAATCTTTAAATAGGTGTGATAACCTTTTAATGACCTAAAGAAACTCAACTTTTATTTTTATTATTAGATTTAACAAATATCTTTTTTAAAAAGCTTTTAAACTTTTGCCAATAAAAAGTCATGTAAGCTATACAACCAACGACAGCAGCGATAATTGCCTGTAGAAACATGGAAATAATACCGGGTTCAATATAGGCCTGTGCGTGAGTTGTGGCTAACAACTGAAAGATAATTAATATGAAGATAAACTTTTGCATTTAAATACCAACTAGATTATTGATAATTAAAATATGGCTTAAAAGCAACTTCTATTTGATTTTTGAGCGTATAAATGAAGAGAGATGATCAATAAAAAATATTGTAATGAATATTATTATTATAATAGCTGAGACTCTTTCATACTCAAACATTCTAAATGAAGATTGTAATTCGTAACCTATTCCTCCAGCTCCTACAATACCGAGCATTGTTGCCATTCTAATGTTACGGTCAAGAATGTATAAATTGTTAGCTACAAACGAAGGTATAATTTGAGGAATAATTGCGAAAGAAATTATCTGTCTCTTAGATGCGCCAGATGCTTTCAAAGCCTCGATTGGTCCCTTGTTCACGTGTTCAACATCTTCTGCATAAAATTTGGCTAAAAAACCCATTGTATGAAAACCTAACGCCAGAACTCCTGGTATTGCACCAAAACCAACTGCAATTACAAGAATCATTGCAATTATAAACTCAGGAATTGCTCTAAAAAAAATTGTTACCACTCTTGCTAATAAGAAAACAAAATAATTAGGAGCTATATTTCTTGCAGAAAAAAGACCAACGGGAATTGATAAAACTATAGCTATAAATGTTCCTAAAAATGCTATTTCAATTGTCTCAAACATTGCTTGAATTAAACTCTTAAAATTTGAAAAATCTGGTGGCAACATTCTTCCTACAATGTCACCAAAATACTTTGAGGAGTCTGAAAATAATTTAATTAAATTTATTTCTAAATCAATAATAACAAATATGAGAGCAGAAATTAAAGAAAAAATAAAAGTATAAGTTTTCCATGTCCATTGAGGTCTTAAATATTTTTCTAGATGTTTCGTTTTATTATTTATTTCTAATTTAAGGATATTATTTTTACTCATTTTATAATCTATAGATTTGTTCGATACTTTTTTTTTGGATATTTGGTGAATTTTGATCAAATATTATTTGGCCTTCTAACAATCCAATTATTCGATCCGAATATTTCATTGCTAGATCAACTTGGTGTAAATTGCATATGACAGTAATATTTAATTCTTTATTTATTTTTTTAATTAAAGACATGATTAAGTCAGCTGATTTTGGATCTAAGCTTGCTACTGGCTCATCAGCTAATAACAATAATGGTCTTTTTATTATTGCTCTAGCTATTCCAACTCTTTGTCTTTGTCCGCCTGATAATTCGTCCGCTCTATTATAAGCTTTTTGTAAAAGCCCGACTGTCTCTAGAGCCTGTAAAGCTTTTAGTTTTTGTTCAATTGTAAATAAGTAAAACATTGAAAAAAATTTACTGCTAGAGTTAAGTAAACCTGTCAACACATTGTTTATAGCAGATAGATTATTAACTAAGTTAAAATCCTGGAAAATCATTCCTGTTTTTTTCTGTACATTTGGTAGAGAAAAATCATTTATTTCTTCATCCTCAAAAAATATTTTTCCACTTTCAATTTTTTCTAATCCATTAATGCTTCTTAATAGAGTTGTTTTTCCTGAGCCGCTTGGTCCTAAGATGGTTAAAAATTCACCTCTTTTAACTTTTAGATTTACTCCTTGTAAAGCCTTCGTGCCACCATCAAATGTTTTCTTTAAGTTGTCAATTTCAAGCATCGTTATTTATTTTTTGTTTAGTAACTTCACAACATTTCTTAGTACGTCATAATCTGAGTCTTTAACTGAAATATAATGAGACATTTGTCCGCCATAACCACCTATCTCTCCGTGTTTATGTGCTTCTAGAACTGCTTTTTTAATTTTTTCTCTATCTTCCTTTGGAATTTTTTTTGAATAAGCAAGAGGTGGGGGAGGAACACGATCGGATTTATGTAAAATCCTTACATCATTTTTTTTAAATGTGTTGTCTGCTAACCTCGCTTCAAAATTTCTCGAACTCATTCCGCACACATCAGCTTGCTTGTTTAAAACTGCTAATAAACATGCATCATGACTACCGGCATAAAAAACTTTTTTAAAATCATTTTTATTTGTAGTTGAAAGTTTTATCCTAGCGAGTTCAACTTGTGGGATTAAATCACCACTTGTAGATCCAATGCTATTTAAAGCTAAAATTTTACCTTTTACGTCAGAAAATTTTTTTAATTTGCTATCAGTTCTAACTACAAAATAAGTGAAATAACCAGCATCTTTTTCTCCTGGTCTTACACCAGCAGCAAAAGCCTCAGCGTTTGCTAACTCTGCTGCCTTTATATATGTTTTACCTCCATACCATGCTATTTGAGCTCTATCAGCTCTCATTGCTTCTACAGCAGCGTTATAGTCTGTAACCTTGATGAACTTTATTTTAAAACCAGTTAGCTTATTTACAATTTTAACTAAACTTGTGTAATCATTTTCGTCACCTTTTTCACTAGCTGGTACAAAGACCATATTGTAGTTCTTTGCATCTGCATTTGTTCCGCTGATAATTAAACCTAAAAATAGAGCAGATAAAACACCAATTAATTTTTTCATAGTTACTTTTTAATAGTTAATTTTGTTCGCTTACAAGTTAATTTATAACATAAAACTCACGTATGTCAAACAAGTCAAATATTAAATTTTTTTTAATTTTTTGTTAAAGCCAATTAAAGCTTTTTGATAATCTTCAACTGTATCAATCTCCTTCCAACCACTTTCAATGATAACACAGTGCACTTTTATACCTATATCCACAAGCTCTTGTATAAAATCGGTTAAATAGGCCTTTTGAAATACCTTCGCTCTTTGAAAAGGTTTATTCCAATAAATTTTTTTTAATCGATGAAAATGATGCTTAAAAATTTCTGTACCTCGACTAGTTAATTTTATCATACCAATAAACTCTCCGTGTACCTCCTCATTGCCGGTATTAATTTTACCTATTTTTTCAACTTCGTTATTTGAATTAAATATAACATTCTCAGCCTCACTAATTGGGTGATCTTTTCTACCTACGTAATATCCTCTCCAGTCTATATCGACAACAACAGAAATATCATGATCTGATTTTTGTAACCTTTCCACAACTGAGGGTTCAAACAAAATATCTGAATATGAAATAATTATGTTTCCATTAATAATTTTTTCTGCATAGAAAATAGAATTAAGAATATTATTATTTTTAAAATCAGTGTTTTCAAAATATTTAATTCCCTTATAATTTATCTTTTCTTTTTTATAACCTCTTATCAGAGATATATCGTTAATTTCATTTTTTTTATAAGCATTAAGTTGTCTTTGTAGAAGTGTTTGACCGCCAAAATCCAACATGCATTTAGGTAAATTTTCTGTGTGATCTTTCAATCTGCTTCCTAATCCAGCGGCAATAATTAATGCTTTGGTTTTCTTTTTACTAATAGAATTTTCAATTTGGTATAACTCGTTTTCACCTAGATCACTTTCTTTAATTGATCTAATCAGAGAAATTATTTTTGGGTTCTTTTTTATAAATTCGCTTATATCAGGCGCTAATTCTTTTTTTGAAATACCAGCTAAATCGTTCAAATGGTTTAAACTTATTTTTAAGATAGATGAGAGTTTTTTTATTACCTCCAGCTTAGGTGCTGACCTTTTCTCTTTTTCTAGATCGTTCAAATAGGACGGGGCTATTCCAACTTTTTTTGCTAATTCTCTCTGAGTTATGTTAAGGTTAATTCTTAACTTCCTTATTAGAGGACCAAATTTTTCTGATCTAGAAGATTTGTTTTTCATGAGTTAATTTCTAGTATTAGCGTATGAGTTAACATTTTTTCATATACATTTATAGTTTAATATCATAAAAAATATTAATAGACTTTTTTAAAAAATGCACTCTTTAACTTCAAATTTTAATTTAATGCATTCTAATAGCAATTGGGAATCTTTGAAAAAAGACGGGGTAAAGATTGATAGCGATTTTGATAGTTTTTATTTAAATCTTATAGATGAGGAATACTTAAAAAAATATGACTCTTTTCATATTTTAGTTTTTTTGGATAGGAAAAATTATAATAATACTAAAAAAAAAATTTATTCATTAAAAAGTATATTTACCAAATTTTCATACAAACCATTTTTTATTTATTTAACTTTCAGCGATAATTTAAAAAACAAAGAAATAAAAAAAATAAAATACAATATTTGTAAATTGAAAAAAGATTTAAGAAATCTCTTTTTAGAATATTCGTTTCAAGATCAAAAAAAAATTTATAATAATAGAAATAATTCTATTTTAAAATTTCCATTCGATATTTCTATAATTTTAAATTTTTCAAAAATAATAAAGAAGAAAATTAATATAATTAATTCAAAACCTTTTAAGCTTATAATCTTGGATTGTGATAATACTCTTTGGGGTGGTGTTTTAAATGAAGATCGTTTTTCAGATATTGGATATATTAACAACAAAGTTGATTACTCCTTTAAAGATTTTCAAAAGAAATTACTAAATTTAAAAAACAAAGGTTTTCTTCTTTCTCTATGTTCTAAAAATAATGAAAAAGATGTTTGGAAATTTTTAAAGAAAAAAAAAATGGTATTACAAAAAAAAGACTTTATTCTGCCGAGAATTAACTGGAATGAAAAAAGTGATAATATTAGTTTTATAGTAAAAAATTTAAATTTAAGATTCGAAGACTGTATTTTTATTGATGATAATATACTTGAAATTAATAAAGTGAAAAATAAGTTGAAAAAAATCAATACTTTCCACTTAAAAGATTTATCCGAAGCAAAATATTTTTTTGAAAATGAAAATAGATTTAATAAGTTAATTATTTCTAAAGATGATTTAAAAAAAAATAAACAATACAAGTTAAAGTCTAAGTTTACCGAGCACATTAGCAAAGATAGAAATGTGACCTCTGTTTTGAAGGGCCTGAAACAAAAAATCAAAATTTTAAGTTGTGGAACAACTAATATGAAAAGAGCAGAAGAACTTTTTAATAAAACTAATCAATTTAATTTCTCTCTAAATCGGTACAAAAGTAGTGACTTATTTAATATCTTAAATAAAAAAAATTTTGAAATTAAATTATTTAGTTTAAAAGACAAATTCGGTGATCATGGCATTATTGGATCTTACGTTTTAGAAAAAAAGGAAGATGGTGTTTTAATCAGTGATTTTATTTTAAGTTGCAGAGTGTTGTACAGGTATGTAGAAAAATATATATTGTGCAAAATCGTTGAGCAAAATTTTAATAAAGAGATAAAAATTTTATATAAAAAAACAAAAGTGAATTCAAATTTAATTCCAAAATTTTTAAAAATGCAGCAATTTATTCTATCTAAAAAAAATAAAAATTGTTTTCTCTACAATGTAAAATTTGATAAAAAAAATATTGATGAAACAAATAAAATTTTTAAATAAAGAGCTAA
>CACBFE010000002.1:27500-139758 GCA_902538445.1 uncultured Pelagibacteraceae bacterium
TTCGGGTCTAATTCATACAACTTACGCCCATTTAAGACTCGCTTTCGCTACGCCTACACCTTACGGCTTAAGCTTGCTGGATAAATTAAGTCACTGACCCATTATACAAAAGGTACGCCGTCACTCTAAAAAGAGCTTCGACTGTTTGTAGGCATACGGTTTCAGGTTCTATTTCACTCCCCTAATAGGGGTTCTTTTCACCTTTCCCTCACGGTACTAGTTCACTATCGGTCACTGAAGAGTATTTAGGCTTAGAGGGTGGTCCCCCTATATTCAAACAAGATTACACGTGTCCCGCTCTACTCAAGAACAACATTAAGCTTTACCCCTACGGGACTATCACCTTCTATGGTTAGTTTTTCCAAACTATTTAGGTTATCTCAATATTGCTACTGGCCTGTTCCGCGTTCGCTCGCCACTACTAACGGAATCTCAATTGATTTCTTTTCCTCCGGTTACTTAGATGTTTCAGTTCTCCGGGTTAGCTCTACAAACCTATGAATTCAGTTTGAAGTACCACATAAAGTGGTGGGTTGTCCCATTCGGAAATTTTCGGATCAAAGCCTGCATACAACTCCCCGAAACTTATCGCAGTATACCACGTCCTTCATCGCCTTTCAGTGCCTAGGCATCCGCCATACGCCCTTAAACGCTTGATTTATGCACAGAAAATAATTTTCTGTCTAAATTAAATTTTTAAAAAAATATTCATCTATTCGAATACTTTTAGATTGTTCATCTTTTCGAACAATCGGATATAGATATTGTTTGATTGTTCTAAATAGTTTGAACAATCAAATTGATATTAATTATTTACAATTTAAAAAAGCTAAAAGTGTTAATGGTGGAGGATAGCGGGATCGAACCGCTGACCTCCTGAATGCAAATCAGGCGCTCTCCCAGCTGAGCTAATCCCCCGTGAAAAATGGTGGGCCGAGGACGACTCGAACGTCCGACCTCACCCTTATCAGGGGTGCGCTCTAACCACCTGAGCTACCGGCCCCTAAGCATTCATGAGACACTTTAATATTTAAGAAGAGAAATGAGGACGGCCACATTAACTTAATTTTTTGAGACCAAAAGAAATTTTTGGTCTTCCTTAGAAAGGAGGTAATCCAGCCGCAGGTTCCCCTACGGCTACCTTGTTACGACTTCACCCCAGTTGCTGATCGTACCGTAGTCAAAGGTATAAGCTTTGCCTTAAGGTGTAACCAACTTCCATGGTGTGACGGGCGGTGTGTACAAGACCCGGGAACGTATTCACCGCGGCGCGCTGATCCGCGATTACTAGCAATTCCAGCTTCATGCACTCGAGTTACAGAGTACAATCCGAACTGAGGTACATTTTAGGGATTAGCTAAGAGTCGCCTCTTTGCTTCCCATTGTAAGTACCATTGTAGCACGTGTGTAGCCCAACACATAAGGGCCATGAGGACTTGACGTCATCCCCACCTTCCTCCAGCTTATCACTGGCAGTTCTTCTAAAGTGCCCAACTAAATGGTGGCAACTAAAAGTAGGGGTTGCGCTCGTTGCGGGACTTAACCCAACATCTCACGACACGAGCTGACGACAGCCATGCAGCACCTGTGTTTCGTCCAGCCGAACTGAAGAAACTAATCTCTTAGTCTCGCGACGAACATGTCAAGTGTTGGTAAGGTTCTGCGCGTATCTTCGAATTAAACCACATGCTCCACTGCTTGTGCGGGTCCCCGTCAATTCATTTGAGTTTTAACCTTGCGGTCGTACTCCCCAGGCGGTGTGCTTAATGCTTTCGCTGCGACACTGAAAAATATATTTCCAACGTCTAGCACACATCGTTTACGGCATGGACTACGAGGGTATCTAATCCTCTTCGCTACCCATGCTTTCGCTCCTCAGTGTCAGTAGTGACCCAGTAAGTTGCCTTCGCATTTGGTGTTCTTTCTAATATCTACGAATTTCACCTCTACACTAGAAATTCCACTTACCTCTATCACACTCTAGCTAAAAAGTTTTGATGGCAGTTCCAAGGTTGAGCCTTGGGATTTCACCATCAACTTTTTTAACCACCTACGAGCTCTTTAAGCCCAGTAATTCCGAACTACGCTAGGTCCCTTCGTATTACCGCGGCTGCTGGCACGAAGTTAGCCGGACCTTCTTATTCGGGTACAGTCATTTTCTTCCCCGACGAAAGAGTTTTACAACCCAAGGGCCTTCTTCACTCACGCGGCATCGCTGCATCAGGGTTTCCCCCATTGTGCAAGATTCCCCACTGCTGCCTCCCGTAGGAGTCTGGGCCGTGTCTCAGTCCCAATGTGGCTGGTCTTCCTCTAAGAACAGCTATTGATCATTGCCTTGGTAAGCCTTTACCTTACCAACTAGCTAATCAAGTGCAGGCTCATCTTTCGGCGTTAAAACTTTCCCCGTAAGGGCTTATCCAGTATTAGCACAAGTTTCCCCGTGTTATTCTGAACCAAAAGGCAGATTCCCACATTATACTCACCCGTTTGCCACTCAGTATTGCTACTGCGTTCGACTTGCATGTGTTAGGCGTGCCGCCAGCGTACGTTCTGAGCCATGATCAAACTCTCAAGTTTAATAACGGCGCACACTAGCTTTAATAACTTTGAGGTAAATCAAAGTTATTTTTCGTTAAAGTGTGTACGACAATTTCTTTATTAACCTAGCCGTCCACACTTCTCTTCTTAAAATTTACAATTTAAAAAAGCTAAGATTTTAGTGTTTAAAATCTACACACCTCTAGCTATGTTAAAATATTAATTTCATAGAGGTGAGCGCTGGTTTTATTACAATTGTACTATATGTCAAGGCGTATATTGTTTAAAATTACCAGTAAAATCGGGCTTTTTAGGACATCTGTCATTGCATTAATGATCTTATTTTTATAAAAAACAACTATGACGATTATTCAAAAAATCATTGTCTTATTCAAAAAAAAACCTAATTTTTTGTCAATTTTTGATGCAAGGACCTTACGTTTTAAAAAATTCAATCTCATAATTGTAATTTCAATTTTAATTTTTTTCTCATCTCTTTTTTTCATTTCTTCTAATATATTAATGAAAATAAATAATGATAATAGAAATAATTTTAAAGAAATTACAACAACTAATGAATTTCAAAATTTTACTAATTTTTTAATTTCTAAAATTAATAGTCCTTACCAAGAAATTAGTTATGTTATCAAGGCAAATGATTCTATACAAAAAATACTTAAACAATTTAAGTTAAACAATGATGAAATTAGTGAAATAACAAAAAAACTCAAAGAAAAAAAATTGGCAAATATTTACCCTGGTAGAAAACTTTCAATTGTTTTAAAAAGATTAGATAACGGTTCTACTACATTAGTAAACTTTACTTATCCTGTAAACAATACTACAAGTGTAGAAATACGAAAATCTAAAGGAAATTTTGAAGTTAAGGAAAATATTTTAGAACTTTATAAAAAAGAGGTTGTCGTAAAAAATATCATTAACAATAACTTATATAAATCTGCTATAGAGTCTGAAATAGAACCAAATATAATTATAGAGTTTGCAAGAATATTTGGTTTTGAAGTCGATTTTCAAAGAGATATAAGAAAAGGAGATTGGTTTGAAATTTTATACGAAAAATTTGTTGATGATAATAATAAAGTGAGGGACACCGGAAAAATAATTTATGCATCGATGTATGTCAATGGAGAAGAAATAAATCTTTATAATTTTAAATTCAAAAATGAAGAAGATTTTTATGACATCAAAGGAAAAAGTATAACTAAATCTTTAATGAAGACTCCTATTAATGGAGCAAGATTATCTTCATCGTTCGGAATGAGAAAACATCCTATACTTGGCTACAACAAAATGCACAGAGGGACAGATTTTGCAGCACCGAGTGGTACACCAATAATGGCTTCTGGTTCTGGAACCGTAACTAGAGCAAGATGGTGTGGTGGTGGAGGTAACTGCGTTAAAATTAAACATAATTCAACTTATGAAACTATTTACGCACATATGAAAGCTTTCGCCAAAGGAATAAGAGAAGGTAAAAAAGTTAAGCAAGGACAGATAATCGGTTATGTTGGATCGACAGGTTTATCAACTGGTCCTCACTTGCACTACGAAGTTCTAGTCAATGGTAAAAAGGTTAATTCCCAAAAATTAAAATTACCCTCAGGTAAAACATTAAGGGGAGAAGAAAGAAAAAAATTTGAAATAGATAGAATTAAAATAGATTTAAGATTGGCAAACTTAAGATAGATTATTTAATTTGTTGTTAACTGTTTGTCTTTTTCTGATGCCTCTTGGTTTACTAACGATTTTTCTTCTGAAATTGTTTTTTCCAACGAACTTTCTCTTTTATCATTTAACTCATTGTATCTTCTTAAATAGTGATCGGCATGTTGTAGGTAATTTTGAGCTAAAACTGGGTCGCCATTGCTTTGAGCATCTTTTGCAAGCTGCTGATACTTCTGCATAGTCTTTTCAACATTATGAATATTATTCATAGAACCATTTCTACTAAAGTTTAAGTTACCGTTATTATTGATACCATTAGAGCTACCTTGGACTGATGGGCTTCTTCTTCTAAAATTATTTTTTTGAGGCCTTGACCTAAAATTTCTTCTTCTATTATTATTCATTTATTTAAAGTAAGCAATTACGCATCTAACATTGTTTTTATAATCTTTTATAATCTTTCTAATACAAAAATTGTTATCAATTAATAACTTTGAAACTTTTTTTATTTGCTCATTTCCAATTTCTAAGGCGAGCATACCTTTAATTTTCAAGATATATTTAGATTTGTAGATAACTTTTCTGATTAGGTCAAGCCCATCATTTCCTCCGTCTAGTGCCACTCTAGGTTCGTATCTTTTTATATCCTCACTTAGATTTTTTATATCTTTTCTCTCTATATATGGTGGGTTAGATACAATCAAATCAAATTTTTTATTGAATATATTTTCAATTTTTTTGCTTGAAAATTTTACTCTATTATACAATTTACTCTTTGATGCGTTTTCCCTAGCAATTAAAATAGCTTTTTTAGAAATGTCTATACCTGTGCCTGTGGATTGTTTTAAATAATTTAGTAAACTAATAATAATACAGCCAGATCCAGTCCCGATATCTAAAATTGAGATTTTTTTACCTTTATATAATTTTAAAATTTCGTCTATCAGCAATTCCGTCTCAGGCCTTGGAATTAAAGTATCTCTATTAACTTTAAATTTTTTACTCCAAAATTCTTTTTCTTCTAAAATGTACGCAATAGGCTCATTTTTAGATCTTCTATGTAAATACCCCTCAAATATAGAGATTTTTTTTTTATCAATTTTGTTATCTAAATTTATTAAAATTTCTTCTCTTGATTTATTAAGAACTTTCGAAAGTAATAATTCAGCATCCAAAATATATGATGAAATTTTTTTTTCTTTTAGTAATTTAGATCCAATTTTAATTGCTTCTAGAGTTTTCATGAATTTAATCCTTCAAGTTTTAAATTTTGCTCTCTCAATCTTAGCTGTTGATTCATCTCTTCATGAATTTCCCCGCTTAAAAATTCATCAAGTTTATGTAAGGTTAGATTAATTCTGTGGTCTGTAACTCTCCCTTGAGGAAAATTATAAGTTCTTATCCTCTCCGACCTGTCTCCAGATCCTATTTGACTTCTTCTATTACTTGACCTTTCTTGATCCTTTTTTCTTTTTTCAGCCTCGTATACTCTTGATCTTAAAATTTTAAGTGCTTTAGCTTTATTTTTATGTTGAGATTTTTCATCTTGTTGACTAACCACAACACCACTCGGAATATGAGTAATTCTTACGGCGCTATCAGTTGTGTTGACTGATTGGCCTCCAGGTCCTCCAGCTCTAAAAACGTCAATTCTTAAATCTGATTCTTTTATATCTATATCAACATCTTCCGCTTCTGGTAAAACAGCTACAGTGGCTGCTGAGGTATGAACTCTTCCTTGTGTTTCGGTTTCAGGAATTCTCTGGACTCTATGAACGCCAGACTCGTATTTCAAATATGAGTAAATATCATCTCCATTTACTAAAAATATTACTTCTTTATATCCTCCAGCCTCACTTTTAGAAATATTTATTATTTCTAACTTCCATTTTTTTTTCGAACAAACTTTCTCATACATTTTAAATAAATCTGCACAGAAAAGTGATGCTTCTAACCCACCTGTTCCAGCCCTAATTTCAACAATCGCATTTTTATTATCATCTACATCTTTTGGTAATAAATATACTTTTAAATCATTCTCATATTTTTCTTTTTTTTCTAATAATTCATGTAAGTCTTTTTGAGCTAATTCAACTATATCTTTATCATTTGATTTATCTTCTACTATATTGATTAAATCTTTCTTTTCATTCTCAAAATTTAAGTACTCTTTAGCGGTAGAGATGATCTCACCAAGACTTGAATATTCTTTCGACTTTTTTGCAAATGATTTAGGGTCAATATTTTCAGAAGACAGTTCTTTTTCTAATTTATCATGTTTGGTAATAATATCTTTGACTTTATCTTTAGGGACCATAATATTAATTAGATATCTTTTGTTTTTTCTTCCACCAGCTTTACAATTTTTTTTATGATATCAGAACTTGGAACTTTACTGTGGGGAACTCCTGAAAGATATAGAAGATTATTATCTTGACCACCTCCAGTTAAACCGATTTCTGTCTGAGCTGCTTCGCCTGGTCCATTTACCACGCAACCAATAATAGACAAATTAATAGGTTTTGTTATGTGCGCTAGTTTTTTTTCTAAAATTTTTACTGTTTCAATTACTGGGAATGCTTGCCTAGCACAAGAAGGGCAAGAAATTATATTTACCCCTCTTGATCGTATACCTAATGACTTAAGAATTTCGTACCCAGCTTTTACCTCATCAACAGGATCTGATGATAAAGAGACTCTAATTGTGTCGCCAATTCCTTCCATAAGAAGTTGACCAACCCCGATTGAGGATTTTATAGTTCCAGCAAATAGTCCTCCCGCCTCTGTGACGCCTAGGTGTAATGGATAATCACAAATTTCGGAAAGTTTCCTATAAGCTTTTACCGTAAGAAATATGTCTGAAGATTTTACGCTAATTTTAAAATTAAAAAAATCGTTATCTTCTAGAAGTTTTATATTATAAAGGGCGCTTTCAACTAAAGCCTCTGGACAAGGCTCTTTATATTTTTCAAGCAAACCTTTATCTAAAGAACCAGCGTTTACCCCAATCCTAATTGAGCAGTTGTTGTTTTTTGCTGCTTTAATTACTTCCAGTATTCTTTGATTGCTTCCAATATTTCCTGGATTTATTCTTAAACAACTGGCCCCCATTTCCGCTGCCTCGATCGCTCTTTTATAATGAAAATGAATATCTGCGACTATAGGGACTGAAACTTGTTTTACAATATCCTTTAGTGCTTTTGTTGACTCCTTATCAGGACATGAAACTCTAACAATATCTGCTCCAGCCTCTTCTAGTAGATGAATTTGATCGACCGTTTTTTAACATCTGTTGTTAGAGTATTTGTCATTGATTGAACACTAATTACTGAGTCTCCACCAACGTTTACTTTTCCTACTTTAATTTTTTTGGTAGTTTTCCTCTTAATAGTTCTATATGGCCTAATTTCCATTTTAATCTAATTCAAAAATTGTGTGTAGTTTTTTTATAGCTTTAAGAGTATTAACTTCATCTATAATTACAGATAATTTTATTTCAGATGTGGAGATAGCCAATATATTAATTTTTTCATCTGATAAAGCTCTAAACATTCTATAAGTTACTCCTGGGGTTGAAACCATTCCAGCACCAACAATTGAAACTTTTGCAACTTTTTCATTTTGAATAATCTCTTGATATTCTATTTTTTTATTATTTTTCAAAATCTTTTTTGTTTTTATGACATCATCTCTTTTGATGGTAAAGGTAATATCTGTAGTTTTTTGATCCGATGAAATATTTTGAATCACCATGTCGACGTTTATCTGAGCCTTGCTTAAGGGCTCAAATATATTCGCAGCTACCCCTGGTCTGTCCTCTACTCCAATAATTGTTATTTTAGCATCATTTTTAGAATAAGCTACTCCAGTAACACTTTTTGTATAATCAATATTTTCCTGGCTAAAGATTTTAGTCCCTTTTCTGTCTGTAAAAGTTGATTTTACCTCAAGAGGAACATTGTAAATCATTGCGGTTTGAACAGCTGATGACTGCATCACCTTTGCTCCAAGAGAAGAGAGTTCTAACATCTCATTATAGGAAATTTTATCAATTTTTTTTGCTACTGGTATTTTATTAGGATCAGTAGAAAAAACTCCATCAACATCTGTATATATTTCACAGGAGTCAGCATTAAATATTTTTGCAACAGCGACTGCTGTTGCGTCTGAGCCTCCTCTGCCTATAGTGGTAATGTCACCATTTTTTGAAATACCTTGAAAGCCTGGAATAATTGCTACTCCTTCTTCATCCAAATAATTATTTATCTTTTCAATGTTCATGTTAATTATCCGAGCATTTGCATGATCTCCCTCGGTAATAATTGGAATTTGCCAATTTAACCAAGATTTTGCTTTAATATCTAATTTCGTCAAAGCACCAGAGAGGAGAGCGCAGGTTACTTGCTCTCCTGAAGAAAGAAGAACATCGAGTTCTCTTCTATTAAAATCATCAGAAATTTTTTCAGATAGGCCTATAAGTTCGTTAGTTTTACCCGACATCGCAGATACAACAGCTATTATTTTGTTACCCGAAGAACGCTCTTTTTTGATAATTTTAGCTACTAATTGGATTCTTTCTGTTGTACCAACAGATGTACCTCCGAACTTTAATACTTTTTTTGCCATTTAAGAGTGTAGTATAATAAAATATAGATATTTATATTAATAAAAAAAATTTATGAAATGAGTACTACTATAAATAAAGAAGAAATTCAAAAGTTTTCAAAATTAGCTGAAGAATGGTGGGATGTAAATGGAAAATTTAAACCACTTCATATGTTCAATCCCATAAGAATTGAATACATTACAGAGAACATTAAAAAACATTTCGATATTATTGAAAAAAAAGCTAATTTCTTAAAGGGGTATAGCATTCTAGATATAGGTTGTGGAGGCGGTTTAATTAGTGAGCCAATGGCTAGATTAGGTGCAAAAGTGACCGGCATTGATGCTTCTCAAAAAAATATTAACGTTGCGAAGTTACATGCTAATGAAAGTAAACTCGAAATAGATTACTTTAAAGCCTCACCAGAAAATTTAAATAATGAAGGAAAATTTGATATAATACTTAATCTTGAAGTAGTAGAACATGTGGATAATGTAAATTTATATATCAAATCTTGTGGCAGACTTTTAAAGAAGAATGGAATTATGTTTACTGCTACATTAAATAGATCACTTATCTCATACATCAAAGCAATAATTGGTGCAGAATATGTGCTTAGATGGCTCCCGATAGGCACACACGATTGGAACAAGTTTATTAAACCAGAGGAGTTAGAAAATTTTTTGATAGAGGAAAAATTTTCAACATTGGATATTAAAGGATTAAAATTTAACCCCTTTTTTAATAAATGGCGCAGATCAAACGACTTATCTGTTAATTACATAATTTGCAGTAAAAAAAATTAATTATCTTTGTTTACCCAGGGAATTGACAAAAGATCTATACCTTCCTCTGCTAGTTCGTCTTTTTCTTCTTGAGTAGTAGTACCATAAATAGCTTTTTTACTTTTCTTGTCATAATAAACCTCCCTTACCCTTTTGCTAAAATCTTTTCCAACAAATTCAAAATTATTTTCTATATAATTCCTCAATTTTAATAATTTATTTTTTTCATTTTGAAATTTACTGTTTAAAATTTCTATTTGTTCATCCTCATTTTTAGAGTTTGAAACCATCGGGGCCATTATTGATTTGGTAATTTTTTTTGAAGAGCAATAAATACATTCTAAAAAATTTTTTTTACTTAATTTCTCGTATTCCTCTGAATTTGAAAACCAACTTTCAAACTCGTGGTCATTATGACATTTTAGAATATATTTAATCATTTAATTTCTGTAATCAGCGTTTATATCGATATAATCATGTGTAAAATCACATGTGTAACACTTAAAAGCATCATTACCAAGTTTTAAATTAATTTCAATTTCTATTGAACCCCATTGCAAATATTCTTTTATTTTTTTTTCATCATAAGTTTCAGAAATTTTTCCATTTTCTGCAACTACAAAATTTCCTATTTTAATTTTTAATTTTTTTTGATCAACAATCTCTCCTGATTTTCCTATACCCATTGCTATTCTTCCCCAATTAGGATCTTCACCAGCTATTGCCGTTTTAAATAATGGTGAATTCGCAATAGAGAAAGCAATATTTTTTGCACTACCTAAAGACTTTGCATTAATTACATTTATTGTTACAAATTTTTTAGCACCTTCTCCATCTACAACAACTTGTTTAGCTAAGTTTAAACATAATTTTTTTAGCGCAATCTCGAAATTTTGAACTGCCTTATCATTTAAAGAAATGTTTTGACCAATTTTTATAGCTCTTGTAGAAAAAATAGAAACCATATCGTTTGTTGATTGATCGCTATCAACTGTAATTGCATTAAAAGAGTTTGCTACAGCTCTTTTTAAAAGAGTCTTCAATAAATTTGAGTTAATATCGGCATTGGTAAAAATAAATGAAAGCATAGTTGCAAGGTTAGGAGCTATCATTCCTGAACCTTTAGCTATACCTGAAATTTTTATTAGTTCATCGCCCACAATTACTTCCTCATATGCCAGTTTAGGCTTAGTGTCGGTAGTCATGATTGCTGATGCCATTTTTATCCAGTACATTTTATTGTGTTCAGTTCTCAATTTCTCAACTAAGTCTGGTAAACGCTCTTTAATTTTTTCAACCGGAAATTCTTCACCGATGACACCGGTTGACGCAAAAATTAAATCTTTTACTTTTACTGTTTCACTTGTCCCTTTTCTGTTCTTGGACTCTTTTATAGTCAAAATTCTTGATAAATTTTTTGCTAAAGTATCTATACTTTCTTTTCCTTGTTTGCCGGTAAATGTATTAGCGTTCTTCGTATTGACTAATAAGCCTTTGATAATTTTTTTATGTGAATTATTGTTCCATGGTATATATTCTGAAGTAATACTGTTAGAAGTCGTTAAGGTTGCGTAGTTGGCTCCTTTTGTGAAATAAAATAATGCTAAATCATCTCTTCCATCTTTATAAAGATCAGCAGAAATAGAGGCCATTTCTAATCCTTCTATTTGTTTCAGGCTTTGAAACTCGCCCATTTTAGATAATTTTGTTTTTTCGTTTAAAAAATTTTTAATGTTTATTGTCATTATTGATGTTTAATTTACATTAATAATACATATATAGATGTATAATGAATTTATTTACAAGAACTTTTAGTAAAATATTTAAAAACTCTAATCAACAAGAATTAGACAGAGCCAAAAACACATTAGAGGCTATAAATAACAAGGAACATGAAATTAAATCGTTGTTAGAGGCTGATTTTAAAGAAAAGACATTCAATTTTAAAAAAAATGCTCAAAATGGATATTTAAATCTTGAGGAAATCATCCCGGAAAGTTTTGCATTAGTTCGAGAAGCTGCTAGGAGAACTTTGGGTGAGAGGCACTACGACGTTCAACTGATTGGTGGATTAATTCTGCATAATGGAAAAATAGCCGAAATGAAGACCGGCGAAGGTAAAACACTTGTTTCAACTTTGCCAGCATATTTAAATGCCCTTACAGGTAAAGGTATTCATATTGTAACTGTAAATGACTATTTAGCAAGGAGAGACTCTGAATGGATGGGAAAAGTTTTTAATTATTTAGGAGTATCAACTGGATGCATTACCAATAATTTAGATGATACTGAAAGAAAGAAAAACTACAAATGCGATATTACTTACGCAACAAATAATGAACTTGGTTTTGATTATTTAAGAGACAATATGAAATATGAGCTTAGTGATATGGTTCAACGGTCTCATAATTATTGTATTGTCGATGAAGTAGATAGTATTTTAATTGATGAATCTAGAACACCTTTAATAATTTCAGGAAAAATTGAAGATAAAACAACATTATACACTACATCCAATGAATTTATAAAATTTTTACAAAAAAAAGATTATGAATTAGATGAAAAAAATAAAAATGTTATACTCACAGATTTAGGAATAGATAAAATTGAAAAATTAGCAATTAAAAAAAAAATTTTAAAAAATAACAATTTTTACGACCCAGCTAATTTAGATTTAGTTCATCATATAAATCAAGCCTTAAAAGCTAATTTACTTTTTAACAAAGATACAGATTACATTGTTAGAGAAGGTAAAGTTCAAATAATTGATGAGTTCACAGGTAGAGTATTGAGTGGCAGAAGATTCTCTGATGGACTGCATCAAGCAATAGAAGCAAAAGAAAATGTTAAAGTTGAAGAAGAAAATCAAACATTAGCATCAATAACTTATCAAAATTATTTTAGACTATATCAAAAATTATCCGGGATGACTGGAACAGCTATGACAGAGGCAGAAGAATTTTATGATATATATAAATTACCTGTAGTTTCTATCCCAACAAATAAGAAGATGCAGCGAAAAGATTTTAATGATCAAATATTTAGAACAGAAAAGGAAAAATATAATGCTATCACAAATAAAATAATAGAATGTAATAAAAAAGGGCAACCAGTATTAGTTGGAACAACAAGTATTGAAAAATCTGAAAAAATTTCCTCTTATTTAAATGTTAAAAAAATTAAACATAATATTTTGAATGCTAAACAACACGAGAAAGAAGCAAGTATCATAGCAGAGGCTGGTAAAATTAACGCGGTAACAATCGCAACAAACATGGCTGGCCGAGGCACAGACATAAAATTGGGTGGTAATAAAGATTTTATTTATGAGGGAAAAAAAGAAAATGAACAAGACATTAAAAAAAATGAAGAAAAAGTAAAAAGTCTAGGTGGATTATTTATCATCGGTACCGAAAGACATGAGAGTAGAAGGATAGATAATCAATTGAGAGGCCGAGCTGGTAGACAGGGTGACCCTGGAAACACCATATTTTTTATAAGTTTACAGGACGAGTTAATGAGAATTTTTGGAGGAGACTCTATTGATGGAATGCTTCAAAAATTGGGTTTAAAAGAAAATGAGTCAATAGATCATCCTTGGATCAATAAAGCTATGGAGAGAGCACAAAAAAAAGTTGAAAGTAGAAACTTTGATATTAGAAAAACTTTAATTAAATTTGATGATGTAATGAATGACCAAAGGCAGGTTATTTTCTCTCAAAGGTTAAAGATACTAAAAGAACAAAATATAAATGAAATCTTAAAAGATTTTTTTGATGAAACGCTAATTAATTTAAATTCTGTGAGAACAAATTTTCAAAAGGCTGGTGACGAGAAAAATTACCTCACAGAAATTAAGAGTATTACTGGAAATATCATCAGCGATAGTGATTTATTAAAATTTGCAAAATTGAAAGAGAATGAGTTTAATAAAAATTTAAAAAACGTTTATTTAGACAAAAAAAATGCAAGAGTAAAAATTTTAGGAGAAGATCAAAATAGCAGTTTAGAAAAAAAAATATTTTTACAAATAATCGATTTTTCATGGAGATCACACTTGCAATATTTAGAGCAGCTCAGGCAAGTAATTGGTTTGAGACAATATGGTCAAAAAGACCCTTTATCTGAATTTAAGAAAGAGGCATTTGTTTTATTTGAGAGCCTTTTGTTAAAAATAAAGAATGATTTAATTAAATTTCTTTTTAATTTAAATATAGTTGTATCAAGTGAAGCACCCGTTGAGAAAAAAAATAATGAAACTTTAAATAATAAAACAGAGAAAAAAGTTGGGAGAAATGAAAAATGCCCCTGCGGATCAGGGAAAAAATTTAAACATTGCCATGGTAAATATTAATTTTTTAAATTTTTTTAAACGCATTCAAAGCTTTTACTCTCGCATCCTCGTGCTTCACAATAGGATAAGGATAATCTCTTCCTAGTTTAAAGTTTTCACTATTAAATTCCCAAGGTTTGTGAACAAATTTTTTTGATAAATTTTTTAATTCAGGTACCCATTTTTTTACATATTCACCATCTTTATCAAATTTTTCACCCTGTAAAATTGGATTAAATATTCTAAAATATGGAGCAGCATCGGCACCGCTGCCAGCTACCCATTGCCAGCCCGCTATGTTATTAGCTGGGCTGTAATCTAATAAACAATTTCTAAAATATTTTTCTCCCTGTTTCCAATCAATAAGCAAATGTTTCACCAAAAATGATCCAACGATCATTCTAACTCTATTATGCATCCAACCGGTAGCATAAAGTTCCCTCATGCCAGCATCAACAATTGGATAACCTGTTAAACCTTTTTTCCAAGCAGAAAGAAATTTTGAATTTTTTTCCCATGGGAATTTATCAAATTTTTTAGCATAATTTTTTTTTAACATAAATGGAAAATGATTAATTAAAGAATGATTAAATTCTCGCCAACCAATTTCGGCAAGAAATTTTAACGTACCAATATTTTTTGGTTTTTTTTTTATACATTCATTCCAAATTGTTTGTACATGTATGTGTCCAAATTTAATAAATGGAGACAACTTTGATGTTCCAATTCTATTTGGGAAATTCCTTCCCTCAGAATAATTTTCTATTTTATCATTGATAAAACTTTGTAATTTTTTTAAAGCAACTTCTTCATCTGGAGACCAAATTTTTTCAAAATTTTTAAACCAATTCTTTTTTGGCAGTATTTTTTCTGGGGTAATACAATTTTTAAAATATCTCACCTTTTTTTTACATTTTTTTATAATTTTCTTTTTTGGTGGAATTTTATCGATGTAATATTTCTCTGCAGATCTCCAAAATGGAGTGAATACTTTAAATGGAGAACCGTCATTTTTTTTAACTTCATCTGTTTCATTAAGTACGTTCCCTTTGAATCTTTTAGATATAATATTCTTATTTTTAAAACTGTTTAATAAATATTCATCAAATTTTAAAAAGTCTGGTTCATAAACCTTGTTCCAATAAATACTAAAGTCTTTATTTTTAATTAACTTATCAAAAAATATTTTGAAGGACTTTGTCTCAATAATTTCAAGATTGATATTTAATTTATTTAATTTTTTTTGGAAGTTTAAAAGAGATTTGTTTAGCCACCATTTTTGAGCTTGCTGTTCTTTAAATACTTCTTGTTTGTATAAGTAAAAAACAACAACGCTGTCATGATTATGAGTTGCTTCGATAAGTCCATCATTTTGACCGAATCTAAAATCATCTCTTAACCAGAAAAGTCCAATTTTATTTAACATATTTGATAAATATCAGATAAGTTTTATTTTTTCGATGTGTAAAACTTGTTAGTGGTGGCCTTGGTAAGAATCGCACTTACGACACATACCTTTTCAGGGTACTGCTCTACTACTGAGCTACAAGGCCTAAAATCTAAAAGTTATCCTACCTTTAGTTAAATCGTATGGCGTCATTTCAACCATTACATTATCTCCAGCAAGAACTCTAATTCTATTCTTTCTCAATTTTCCTGCTGTATGGGCTAAAATTTCATGGTTGTTTTCCAATTTTACTCTGAACATAGCATTAGGTAAAAGCTCGGTTACTTTTCCCTTAAATTCTAAAGTTTCTTGTTTCGCCAATTAATTTTCCTTTTTTAATCTTATTTTAACTGAATAAGCATGACCATCTAAATTCTCATGTCTTGCTAAATTTATAACCGATGGGCTTAATCTTTCAATACCTGTTTTTGTTATTTTTATTAATGATTGTCTCTTTAAAAAATCATTTACTGATAGGCCAGAAGAAAATCTTGCAGATCCTGAGGTTGGTAAAACATGGTTTGGTCCAGCTATATAATCTCCTATTGCTTCAGGAGAAAATTTTCCAATGAAAATTGATCCTGCGTTCTTTACACCTCTGACTAAATAACTATTATAACTTGTACAAAGCTCTAAGTGTTCAGGCGCTATTGTATTTACTATTTCTAAAATTTTTTTTTTACTTTTAGCAAAAATAGCTAAACCGAAATTTTTTAAACTTCTAGAGGCTATATTTTTTTTTGGCAATTTTTTTAATTGTTTTTTTAAACACAAATTTACCGATTTAATTAAACTCTTATCATCAGATATTAAAATTGATTGTGCATTTACATCATGCTCTGCTTGGGCGATTAAATCTGCTGCAACTAAATCCGGTTCAGCAAATTTGTCTGCTACTAAGCTTACCTCTGAAGGTCCTGCCACCATATCTATACCAACATCTCCAAAAACTTCTTTTTTTGCACATGCAACAAATGCATTTCCTGGTCCAACTATCTTATCCACTTTTTCAAAATTTTTTGTGCCATAAGCAAATGCTGCTATCGAATGAGCTCCTCCTGTTTTATAAATTTTTTTTACTCCACATTTTTTTGCTGCATAGACTATTGCTGGATTTATTTTTGAGTCTAATGCTGGGGTAGCTAAATATATATTTTTAACTCCAGCAACAATCGCTGGTACACAGTTCATTAGAACAGTGCTTGGGTAACTTGCTGTCCCACCAGGAACATAAACACCAACTTTTTCTAAAGATAAGTATTTGTAGGACAACTCATTTTTATATTTATCTTTTATTTTAAATGATGAAAATTTTTGGTTTGAGTGAAATTTTTTGATTCTGTTATAAGCTAAGTCAATTGCTTTCTTAATTTTTTTATCTATTTTTTTTGAAATGGTATTTATCTCTTTACTGGTAAAAAATATTTTATTTTTTTTCTTTTTAATTTTTGAAAATTTAATCTCATAGTTTAGAACAGCCTTATCACCATTTTTTTTAACATTATTTATGATTTTGCTTACTTTAGAAGTTTGGTTTTTTTGGGTAAGTTTTCTTTTATTTAAAAATTTTCCTAAAATTTTTAAAGAGTTTTTTTTATCATAATTTAAAATTTTTAACATTATATAGATTTATGTTTTGGTTTATTTTTCGTATCCCAGGCTTCCCCTTGATCGTCTAAAGTTACTTCTACCACTTCAGAAATTACTCTTATTATTGAGTCACCTGCAAATACAATTTTCATTTCATAGTTTTTATCAGGAGTAACATGAGTTTCAATAGCTAGAAAATCTAAAAACTTGTTTTTGGTGTGTCGATTTACGTTTTTTGATAATACTTTTAAAACATTTTCAAATTTTAAAACAGTCCTTATACGTTTATTTTTCCGAAATACCCCTTTTTCTACATCCTCCCACATGAAACGATTTAATTGCATAAGAAAAATTTTGTTTTTTTTTAAATTGGCTATATCAGAAACACTTACAATTGAATCTTGAAGATGCGCAGAAACTACTCTTAGATCTTCTTCTGTTCTTGCAATTAGTTTTAGATTTTTGGCCTTCATATTAAATTCTTTTGATCTCAGCTTTGCATTTTTTTAGCTTACTTTCTAAAAATTCATAGCCTCTGTCTAAATGATAAATACGATTGATGGTTGTTTTGTTTTCTGCAATTAATCCGGCTAAAACTAAGCTAACTGAGGCCCTTAAGTCTGTGGCCATTACCTCTGCACCTGTTAAACTTGTTGGACCCTTTATAATTGCTGTTTTATTTTTGATTTCAATGTTTGCTCCCATTCTTTTTAACTCTGGAACATGCATAAATCTATTCTCAAATATATTTTCTTTAATTTTAGATATGCCTTTAGCTTGAGTTAACATAACCATTAATTGAGCTTGCAAATCAGTAGGAAAACCAGGGAAAGGTTTTGTTTTAATATTTATTCTTTTTAATTTTTTATTTTTAGCAACAATTATTGATGATCGTTTTTTTATAATTTGAACACCAATTTTTTTTAAAATATCAATTTCACTTTTTATTAATTTTGGGTCTATTTTATCTATTGTAACGTTTTTTTTTGCCTGTAAAGCACTAGCGATCATATAAGTACCTAGCTCTATTCTATCAAAAATTACACTGTGAACAATCTTTGAATTTTTTATTTCACTTTGTCTAACAGTTATAGTTCGTCCTTTTATGTTAATTACTAATCCTAATTTTTTTAAAAAAATTATTAGATCTTTTATTTCTGGTTCTATTGCACAATTTTTTAGAATAGTTGTTCCTTTAGCCTTAGATGCTGCTAATAGAGCATTTTCAGTAGCTCCAACAGATATAGTTGAAAATTTAATAGTATTTCCTTTTAAACCTTTTTTTGCCTCAGCAATAATGTATCCATTTTTTATCTTTATTTTTGCACCTAATTTTTTCAATGCAAATAAATGTAAATCAACTGGTCTTGTTCCAATTGCACATCCGCCGGGTAAAGAAACTTTTGCTTTTCCATATTTTGTTAGAAGTGAACCTAAAACTAATACTCCGGCTCTCATAGTCTTGACAAGCCTGTACGGGGCAAGTGTATTTATACTGTTTTCATTATTTCTAATTTCTATAATATTTTTTTTTTTTAAAATTTTCGTTTTTAATCCTATAAAATCTAACAGATCAACCATAGTAAATATGTCTTTTACTAATGGGATATTTTTAAGAATTACTTGCTTAGCAAGAATAGATGCTGCTAAAATTGGTAAAGTTGCATTTTTAGATCCAGAAATTGAAATTTTTCCAATTAACTCTCTTTTACCTTTAATAACAAGTTTTTGCATCAAAGAGATTAAACTTTTGGCAGTGTTACACCTTTTTGCTTCATATATTTACCTTTTCTGCTAGCATAAGTTACTTTCGGTTTTTCGTTACCTTTTAAAAAGATAAATTGCGCGACACCTTCATTAGCGTATATTTTTGCTGGTAAAGGTGTTGTATTTGAAAACTCTAAAGTGACATGTCCTTCCCATCCAGGCTCCAAAGGCGTTACATTTACGATAATTCCACACCTTGCGTAAGTTGATTTTCCTAAGCAAATTACTAAAACGTCATCAGGAATTTTAAAATATTCCACCGTTCTAGCTAAAGCAAAAGAATTTGGAGGGATAATACATTCTTTGCCAATTTTTGTAACAAAACTCTCTTGTTTAAAAACCTTAGGATCAACAATGCCAGAGTTTACATTAGTAAAAATTTTAAACTCGTTTGAAACCCTAGCGTCGTATCCATAAGAAGATAATCCAAAAGAAATTTTTCCTTTTCTTACTTGGGTTCCAACAAAAGGCTTGATCATACCTTTTTCTTTAGCAGTCTTTTTTATCCACTTATCTGAAAGAACGGTCATTTTTTTTCTTTTTATTCACTGATTTCTTTCTTTTTCTTAAATTTTTCTTGAGAGCTAACTCACGGTTTTTTAATAAATAATCTTTTTTTTCAAAAGATTTCATTAAAAACTATTTTTTGTCTGGGTTAGTTAAGTCCTCTAAAGTAATTGGTTTGTCGATGTCGTGCATTAATTTTTCTTCGGACTCTTTAACACTATTGTTTGAACGCTTGGCTCTTCTTTGCTCTATCCTTGCTTTCCGCTTAGCTTCTTTTTTCATAGCCTTATCGCCACGTGTAGATTTATAATCGTAGTGAATTCCCATATTAAGCGTCCCTTCATTAATTTCCAAATTTACTTCTTGATCCTCGGTTTTGCAAGTCTATTGATTTTAGGCTCTTAATAATTATAAATAATATCGACAAAATTACGGCAATGGTTGCTCTATCGAGTAGAGTTACGTAAAGAAAACTAAAACTCTATAAAACACTCAGAATTCACTTAACAATCTCATTAATTTTATACATCAGTTTTACAACCTTGTTCATTGCAATTTTTTCCTGCTTTAAAATTATTGAAAAAATCTATAGCTCTTACAGCTGTCATCATATGGTTTTTATAAATATTCAAATATCCATTTAAGCTATTAGTTAATTTATTTGCTTCATCAATCATTCCAAGTCTCACAAAATTGATTAGCATAATTGCATTTCCATTCGGAATTGTATTATCCCCTATGTCAATCGGTTTAAAAAAAATATCATTATTAATTTTGCTATTTTTTTGAAAAATATTCATCTCTGTAATGTAAAATTTTTTGATTACATCCTTGCACAATTTTTTAGCTAAATCTTTATATTTAAAATTCATTGTTTTTTCTGAAAGATCATTTAAGGCATTTATTAAAAAAGCATAGTCCTCTAAAAAGACTACATCTTCTGTGTAACAATGTTTAATATTATTTTTAATAAATTTTTCCTCTATTCTCGAAAAAAAATCTTCTGCTAATTTTAAATAATGTTTTTTCGGTAAAACTTCATTGACTGAAACTAATGCGCTTACCCATAGGCAATTTAAATCTAATTGTGATTTACTATCGAAAAAAGGTTTTTTTTTCTTTCTTCTTATTTCTAAAAGTTTCTCTATGATTTCTTTTGGCGCTAATTTTTTTTCAACCAGGATTGTTTTTTTTTCCCAATTTCCCTCAGGTTTTAATTCAAAATAATCATTTATATTTTCAATATCTTTTATCTCAAAGTAATCATAAACATAATATTTACCTTCTACTCCCTCGCTATCAGCATCAAAAGCAGTTCCTAAAAGATTATCTTTATTTAAAAATTCCTTTTTTAAAAATTCTGTTGTTTGTTCCAATTTTTTTACAAAATAATCATCTTTAGAAATTTTACAGTACTTAGACAAAAGAAGTATAAATTGAGTGTTGTCATAGAGCATTTTTTCAAAGTGTGGAATAGTCCAATTTTCATCTACTGAGTATCTTGCTATTCCACCCTCAACATGATCATAAATTCCTTTGGAGGTAATTTGTTTGATTAAAAGAGTTATTGGATCTAAATATTTTTTTTTTTTTGTTTTATTGTAAAAATATAAAAGTGTTTCATACAAATAAAATGTAGGAAATTTAGGCGCTCCTTTATATCCTCCATTAATTGAATCGAGATAATTTAAACAATTATCTATTATTGGTTCAAGGTCTTGACTTAAAACTGAATTTTTTTTCAAATTTAAATTACTAATAATTAAATCTTTTTGTTTAATTATACTTGTTTTTTGTTCTTGGTATGCTTCATGCACTTTATGTAAAACTTCTTTAAATGATGGCAAGCCATTTTGTGAAACTTTGGGAAAATAAGTTCCGCCCATAAAAGGAACTCCATTTTCGTCAAGGAACATCGTTAAAGGCCATCCGCCTCCAGATTGATTAAAAAGTTGAAAAGAACTTTGAAAAACAAAATCCAGGTCAGGTCTTTCTTCTCTGTCAACTTTGATGTTTACAAAATATTGATTCATCAAATCTGCTGTTTCTTTATCCTCGAAGCTTTCATGCGCCATCACATGACACCAATGACAACTGGCATATCCAATACTTAATAAGATAGGTTTTGAATTCTTTTTAGCAATTTCTATTATATCATTTGACCATATTTGCCAATTAACAGGATTATTTTTGTGTTGTTGTAAGTAAAGACTTTGATTATTAAATAAATTATTTTTTTCTATATTAATCATTGAAAAATTTTTTTTTAATAAATAAAGAAAATAAAAACAAAACTACAAATGTGATTAATGGTATGTAGACTTCTTCGCTCATTATTAGCATTAATAAGCTAAATTCGTCTGATACTTTTATATATTCATTAATTCCCGCTCCTACAGAGTTCCAAATGAAAAAATGAGGAATGAAACCAAATAAACTTGCAAAAAAATAATTGAAATTTTTAATATTAAAAATTACTGGTAAAAGATTTTGTAATCCGAACGGAATTCCTAAACCACCAGCAGCTCTGAAAGCTAGAAAGTAATAAAATTCATTTTTTTGAAATCGTTCAATAAATTTGTTAAATTTTTTTTTAAGTATTTGATGAATTAAGTCTGAGAAAAAATATTTTCCAATAATATATAAACATAAGGATCCAGTAGAAATTGAAATTAAAGATATGAAAGTTCCAATCCATTTTCCAAATATAATTCCAGATAAAATTAGAATTGGAGAACCAAATCCTAATAAAACCACCCAAATCATTGAAAATGTAAAAAAAATAATTAAATTCAAATATAAATTTTGTCCAATTAGCTGCTCAATGTTTATTCTAAGCTCTTTGTAGTATGAAAAATCATTTATTCGATCGACATCAAATTCTGAGAAAATTAAATATAAAAAAGTCGTTAGAATTATTAAATAGATTGATCCTAAAATAGCTTTAATTTTATTACTCATAATTTACCTGTACAACAGACATCATTTAAAATATATACCTTAAAATATTTATGAAAAGAACTTATCAACCAAGCAATTTAGTAAGAAAAAGAAGACACGGTTTTCGCGCAAGAATGGCTACTAAAGCTGGTAGGCAGCTTATTGCTAGAAGAAGATCTAAAGGCAGAAAAACTCTTTCAACTTAAATTATTTTAATGGTTAAGCTTGAAAGCTTAAAAAAAAGCATCCAATTTAAAAAAGCTCTTAGTGAAAAAAAAATTCACACAGATTATTTTTCAATTTTTGCAGCAAAAAATTTTTTAAAACCAAAGCATAAAGCTAATTTATTAATAAGTTTTGTTATAAAAAAAAAAGTTGGAAATGCAGTTAAAAGAAACAAAATAAGAAGAAAATTAAAAGCAAATGTTCAAAAAATATTAAAAAAAAGAGGTGCAATTAATAAAGATTACACTTATATAGTTTTCGGAAAGTCTAATGCTTTTGCTCAAAAACAGGATGTGCTTTTGCCATTAATGGAGAAAAGTTTTAGTGAATTAAAAAAAATAAAATGAAAAAAATTCTAATTAATATAATTAAAATCTATCAATATTTTATTTCACCGCTATTGGGGAATAGGTGTAGATTTTTGCCGACTTGTTCAGAATATTTTATTGAAGCTCTCAAGACCTACGGACTTATAAAAGGTTTTAAATTGGGATCAAAAAGAATTTTAAAATGTCACCCAATAAAAAGTTTAGGAGGGAGCGAAGGTTTAGATTTCGTTACAGATACAAATAATAAGGAAAGTAAAAATGGATAACAAAAACGTTTTTGTAGCAATAGCTCTATCAATGTCTGTTTTGTTATTCTGGGGCGCCTTTTTTGAAACACCAAGAAAACCTGCTGATCAAAAAAATAATCAAAATGTTGAAAAAAAGGTTGAACAAAACTCTATTGCTCCAACAATTACTCAGCCACAAATAATTAAAAAACTCACAAGAGAAGAATCCATAAGTAATAGTAAAAGAGTTAAAGTTGAAAATGACAGTATATTAGGATCAATAAATTTACAGGGTGCTCTAATTGACGATATATCTTTTAAAAAGCATAAACAAAAAGTTGAAGATGGAAAAAACATTATTTTTTTAAATCCATCTAATACTGAAAATGGTTTTTTTATTGAAACAGGATGGACAAGTATTGGAAATAAAATCAAAGTCCCGACTAAAGATTCTGTATGGAAAGTAAATGGTAATAATATTTTAAGTGATAAATCTCCAGTTATTTTACAATGGGACAATAAAGAGGGCGTGACATTTGAAAAAAGAATAGAATTAGATGATAAATATTTATTTAAGATATCTCAAAAGGTAAAAAATAATTCTAATTCATCAATAGATTTATTTCCATACGCTCAAATGACAAGAAATAAAATACCAGATGATATTCAGAATTTTTATATACAACATGAAGGTTTTATTGGAGTGTTTGATGATGAGTTAAAAGAAGATGACTACGATGATGTTCAAGAAAAGAAGATTGTAAGAGAGTCAAATGAAGGGTGGCTAGGAATTACTGATAAATACTGGATGACTGCTTTTGTTCCAGAGACCGGTAAAAATTTCAAATCAACTTTTCTTTATGAGGATGGATTTAAGGCAAATTACATAATTAATAAACCTACTACTATTACTAGATCATCTTCTGGGATAAATGAATTAAGATTATTTGTTGCTGCCAAAGAGGTTGAAACAATTGATGGTTATGCAGAAAACCAAAACATTAAAAAATTCGACTTAGTTATTGATTGGGGTTGGTTTTATTTCTTCACTAAACCATTATTTTTTGTAATAGATTATTTATTTAAAATTTCGGGAAATTTTGGAACAGCTATTGTTTTATTAACTATAGCAATTAGACTAATTTTCTTCCCGCTTGCTAATTTCTCATTTAGATCGATGGCAAAAATGAAAGCAGTTCAGCCGGAGATGATGAGGCTTAAAGAGCTGCATAAAGACGATAAAGTTAAATTGCAACAAGAGATGATGGCATTGTATAGAAAGGAAAAAATTAATCCTGCTTCCGGATGCTTGCCTATTTTGATACAAATACCTTTCTTTTTTGCAATTTATAAAATGCTCTTCATTTCTTTAGAAATGAGACATCAACCATTTTTTGGCTGGATAAAAGATTTGTCTGCTCAAGATCCAACTTCATTATTTAATTTATTCGGCTTAATACCTTGGGATCCACCAGGGTTTATGATTATCGGAATTTGGCCAATTTTAATGGGGGCTTCAATGTGGGTTCAGCAAAAATTAAATCCTGCCCCGGCTGATCCAATCCAAGCAAAAATTTTTGCTTTCTTTCCACTATTTTTGACAATTATACTTGCATCTTTTCCTTCTGGTTTAGTTGTTTATTGGACGATAAATAATATTCTTACAATCGCTCAACAATACGTAATTGTTAAAAAAACGACTGTGAAAACGAATTAAATGTCAAAAAATGTTTCTCTAGATGAGATAAAAAAATTTTGGCCTGAAAAAGCTCCAGATATAAATATTGTCCATAAATATGTTAAAAAATATGAAAAAGAAAAAATAGTAATCAAATATGGAGGAAATGTACTAATAGATAGAAATGTTTTTAATAACTTTATATCAGATATAAATGTTCTTAATAAATTAGGTCTATCAATTATAGTTGTTCATGGTGGTGGTCCAAGAATTAAAAGAGAGTTGGAAAAGAAAAAAATTGTATCAAAATTTATTAATGGTTTAAGAGTTACTGATAAAAATATAATTGATATTGTAGAAGAAGTATTAATTGATTTTAATAAAGATATAGTAAGTTCTCTCAAGAAATTGGGCTCAAAAGCAGCTTCGTTTCATACTAAGGCTGACAATATAATTGAGGTTGAGCCTGAAAGAAAGGAACTTGGTTTTGTTGGAATACCAAACAATATAAATGATAGTTTAATTCAGAATGCACTAAATGAAAATAAAATTCCAATTATAGCTCCTTTAGGTTTAGGAAAACATAATCAGACATATAATATTAATGGTGATACTGCAGCAAGTGCCATTGCAAAAAAACTTAAATCAAGAAGACTAATATTAATGACAAATGTAGAAGGTGTTTATGATGATCAGAAAAAGTTAATATCAGAAATTAAACCTTTCGATCTTGAAAATCTAATCAAATGGAAAGTTGTTCAAGGCGGTATGATACCTAAAATAGAAAATTGTGTTGATGCTGTGCAAAATGGAGTAAAAGGTGTAGTAATTCTTGATGGAAGAAAACCTCACTCAGTTTTACATGAAATTTTTTCGGATATGGGATCTGGTACATTAATTAGAGAATGAGAGATTTAAAAAATATAAAATTTTGGTTGTTTGACTTAGATAATACGCTTTACGATGGAGCTACTAAAGTTTTTGAACAAGTAGACAAAAAAATGTCAAAATTTATCTCTGAAAAATTAAGTGTAAACCTCGAAGAGGCTAGGAAAATTCAAAAAAGCTATTTTCAAGAATATAATACAACTTTAAACGGGATGATTAAAAACCACAAAATAAATGCTGATGAGTTTTTAGAATTTGTTCATGACGTAGATCTTAGTTTTTTAGATAAAGATGAAGATTTAAAGGATGAAATTAAAAAATTAGATGGAAAAAAAATAATTTTTACTAATGGTTCTAGAGCTCATGCTCTAAATGTTACAAAAAGAATTGGTATTGATAAGCTTTTTGATGGAATTTTTGATATTAGAGACTGTGAGTTTATTCCTAAACCTTCAAAGGAACCATACAAAAAATTAGTAGAAAATTACAAAATTGAGCCACAATATTGTATATTCTTTGAGGATATTGCAAGAAATTTAAAGCCAGCATACGAATTAGGAATGAAAACTGTTTGGATTAAAAATGATGAACCATGGGCAGCAAAATATTCAGACTCAGATTTCATTAATTATAAGACTGACAACTTAGCAAAATTTTTAAAGGAGATTAATGAGTTACGATAAGCTTGAAAAAATAATAAACGAAAGTTTTGAAAAAAAGGAAAAAGTAGGTCCAAAGTCAGATAAAAAGTTATTAAAGGCTATTAATGAAACTATTAATTTAGTTGACAGCGGAAAAATTAGAGTAGCAAATAAACAAAACGGGAATTGGGTTGTTAACCAATGGATAAAAAAAGCTATTTTGTTAAGTTTTAGGATAAATAAAATGCAGATGATGAAAGGGCCCTACACCACTTGGTATGACAAAGTTCCTGGCAAGACAGTGAAGTGGAAAGAAAAAGATTGGAAAAAAGCTGGGTACCGTCATGTCCCTAATGGAGTTGTACGAAAAGGAGCATACATTGCAAAAAATGTGGTTTTGATGCCTAGTTTTGTTAATCTTGGAGCTTATGTTGATGAAGGCACAATGATTGATACTTGGGCATCCGTTGGTTCATGTGCTCAAGTAGGAAAAAATTGTCATATTTCTGGAGGAGCGGGTATAGGAGGCGTGCTAGAACCTCTGCAAGCTGGTCCGGTAATAATTGAAGATAATTGTTTTATAGGTGCTAGATCCGAAATTGCTGAAGGAGTTTTAGTGGAAGAAGGTGCGGTATTATCAATGGGAGTTTATATTGGAGCATCTACAAAAATAATAGATAGAAACTCCGGGGAGATATATTATGGTAAAGTCCCTGCATATTCAGTAGTGGTCCCTGGAAGTTTGCCTAACAAATCTAATCCGCAAGGACCTTCGTTGTATTGCGCGGTAATAGTAAAAAAAGTAGACGAAAAAACCAGAAGTAAAACTTCTATAAATGATCTATTAAGAGACTGATGACTATAATAAACGAATTACAGTTATCAAAAGATTTAATAAGATTTCCAAGTGTCACCCCAAAAGACGCAGGAGCAATAAGTTTTTTAAGTAAAAAACTAAAAAAATTGGGTTTTAATTGTAAGATACTTGAGTTCAAAGATAAAAGAAGTAAGCCAATTAAAAACCTTTACGCTAAAATAGGAAAAAAAAGACCAAACCTGTGCTATGCGGGGCATACTGATGTTGTTCCCCCAGGAAATTTAAAAGATTGGACAGTAAATCCCTTTAAGCCTTTAATCAAAAATAATTATTTGATTGGAAGAGGTGCCAATGACATGAAAAGCTCTATCGCTTGCTTTGCAGCAGCCGTCAGTAAATTTTTGAAAAAAAGTAAAAAATTTAATGGGTCAATCAGCTTCTTAATTACTGGTGATGAAGAAGGTTACGCAATTAACGGAACAAAGAAGGTCGTTGATTACCTTAAAAGAAAAAAAGAAAAAATTGATTTTTGCATCGTTGGAGAGCCAACTAATCCGAAAAAACTTGGAGAGATGATAAAAATTGGAAGAAGGGGGAGTTTATCAGGAAAAATCGAGGTTACTGGTGTGCAAGGACATATTGCATATCCTCATCTTTCAAATAACCCAATTAATACGCTTGTAGCTATATGTAAAAAACTCAAAGAGAAAAAACTTGATAAAGGTAATAAGAATTTTCAACCATCAAACTTAGAATTTACGTCAATAAACGTAGACAATAAAGCTCACAATGTAATACCAGCCAGAGCTAGGGCTCAATTCAACATCAGATACAATAATTTACATACAGCAACTACTTTGAGGAAAAAAGTTGACGCGATAGTAAAAAAAATTTGCAAAAGACATAAATGTAATTACAGAATTCAGTACATTGCAAATGGAGATGCTTTTTTAACAAAGCCAGAAAAAACAGTATTAATGGCAAAAAAAATAATAAAAAAAATCACAAAAATTAATCCTAAACTTTCAACAACAGGTGGAACATCTGATGCAAGATTTATTAGAAAAATTTCTCCTTGCCTTGAATTTGGGTTAGTTAACAGAACAATGCACAGAGTAGATGAATGTGTATCGCTTAAAGATTTAAAAAATTTAACAAAAATATATCAAAATATCCTTGAGGATTATTTTAAGTGAAGCCCTATAAAGTAAGAAGATCTAAAATTGATAATTTAGGTTTATACGCTTCTAAAGATATTAAGAAGGGCACAAAAATAATAGAATATAAAGGAAAGATAATTACAAGAAGAGAGGCAGAAGAAAACCCAAAATATGACAATGGGAAAGCAATTTATCTTTTTAATTTAAATAAAAGATATGACCTTGATGGAGATTTCAAGTTTAACACTGCAAGATTAATCAATCATTCTTGTGAGCCTAATTGTGAAGTTACTGGAGCGGGTCTTAAAGTTTGGGTGTACGCAATCAAAAATATAAAAAAAGGAGAAGAGTTTTCTTATGACTATGGTTTCAGTTTTGATGAAGATTTTAGAAGTTACCCCTGTAAATGTGGATCAAAAAATTGTTGTGGTTATATTGTAAGAGAGGGATCAAGATGGAGAATAAAAAAAAATAATATTAAAAATAGATGAAAAAAATTCTTTTTATAACTACTAGAAACCCTTTTTCAACTAGATTTTCTGGAGATGTAATTGGATCGAGAAAGATAATTAATACTTTAAAAAAAAATAATTCATTAGATGTTGTTTCTTTGGGAGAAAAGGAAGATTTTTCACAAAAAAATATTTTTATTTTTAGAGAACCAATTAAGTTGTTAAAACTTTTGTATATAATCAAATCTCTAATTTTCATGCAGCCACTACAATTTGGTCTTTTTTACTCTAAAGAGATGAAAAGGTTTATCATTGATAGAGCTTCTGATTACGATGTAATTTTTTGTTATCACATAAGATCAACTCAGTATCTTCCTGAGCATTTCTATGGGAAAAAAATTATCGAGATGGGAGATCTTATCTCTGATAATTATAAACAAACTTTTTATTCCTTAAATATTTTAAATCCCTTTAAATATATTTTTTTTTTGGAGAGTTTATTCGTAAAAAAAATAGAAAAAAATATTCTTAATAATTTTGATAAGATAATCTTATTTTCAAAAAATGAAATAAAGAAAATTGACAAATTATTTTTAAAAAAAATTGTCCATATCAATGTTTCAATAGATAAGATTAAGAGAAAATATTTTTTTTCAAAAGACAATAGTAAAATTCTTTTTATTGGCAATTTGAAATATTTGCCAAATATTCTAGCAGTAAAAAGTTTTATAATTGAAACTTTACCAAACTTAAGAGAGAAAATTCCAAATATAAAATTTGAAGTAATTGGTGAAATTAGTAGTTTTAATAAATTTTTATTGTCTTTTTATAAATCTGTAAAATTTAGAGGTGTACAAACAAACCTAGATAAATTCATTAAAGGATCTATTTGTGGGTTAGCAAATTTAAAAATAGCAACAGGTATACAAGGTAAAATTTTAACATATATGTCGTATGGTTTACCTGTTATCTGCTCGAATAAAGCTGCTCAAAATTTTGATAAAAATGTCATCAGTTATAAAGAAAATCATGATTTAATTAACTTAATCGTTAAATTAAAGGATAATAAAAAAATAAGTAATCAGATTTCTAAAAAATCCATAAAATTTGTTAAAAACTATTCTTGGAAAAAAATAGGCAGAGAGTACATAAAGATAATTTAGAACAATTAATAGAGTACTTTTTCAAGATATAATCCATCAGGTGGAGCTGGTGGAGCACAAAGTTCTCTTTTTTTTTGCTTTATTACTGATTTTATTTTTTCTGGTTTCCACTTATTTTCTCCAACATATTTCAAACACCCAACCATTGATCTTACTTGCTTTTGTAAAAAAGATTTTGACTCGAAAATTATAATTATTTTTTTACCTCTTTTTTTTATATCTGCTTTCGTTATAGTTTTTGTAGGGTTAAGAGCTGAACAAGATGCTGCTCTCATTGATGAGAAATCGTGTGTGCCTAAGAAAAATTTAATTCCTTTTTTCATTTTATTTATTTTTAGTTCCTTTTTAATAAACCATGATCTATTTTCGTAAATCGGCGAAGGGGTTGAGCGATTGAAAATTATATATTTATAAATTTTTTTTTTTACGGAATATCGAGAATGAAAATTAATATTTTTTCTATTAATTTTAATTATCGACACTGATTTATTTTTCAGAAAAAAATTCACAGAGTTTAAAAATTTATATTTATCTTTTATCTCTTTTTTTGAAAAAAAATTTGCACTTTGAGCCTTCGCATGAACACCAGAGTCTGTTCGACCCGATCCAACTATGTTAATTTTTGACTTCAATACTTTACTTAGAGCTTTTTGAACTATAGATTGAACAGAAATCCCATTTTTTTGAATTTGCCATCCAACGTAATTAGTTCCTAAATATTCAACATTAATTTGATAATTGAACATTATTTAAGAATATCTCCTTTAGAGATTTTGTATCCTGCTAAAAAACTTTTAGTATCAATAACTTTTTTTCCTTCTTTTTGGATTAAATTTATTTTTATCGCTTTATCTTTACAGCCAATAATAAGATTGTTTGATAAAACCTCTCCAGCTTTACCTTTATCCTCAAATATTTCAGCATCAAGAATTTTAATTCTGTTACCGTTATGCTCAAACCAAGCTCCAGGATAAGGATTTAATCCATTTATTTTTGCGATTAACTTTTGAGATAATTCGTTCCACATTATTTGTGACTCTTTTTTGTTAATTTTTTTTGCATAAGTCGCTAATTTTTCATCTTGATCAGTAAATTGAGATTTACCTTTCTCAAGTAAAGATATTGCTTCCAAAATCATGTATGATCCAATTTCAGATAATTTATTGCTTAATGACATGAAATTATCTTTTAATTCAATATTAATACTCTTTTGAAGCATATAAGGCCCAGCATCAAGCTTAGGCACAATTTTCATAATTGAAATTCCAGTTTTTTTATCCATTTGCATAATAGATCTTTGAATAGGAGCAGCACCTCTCCATCTTGGAAGTAATGATGCATGAATATTCAAGAAAATTAAATTTTTTATGTTCAAGAATTTTTTTGGAATTATTTGTCCATATGCCACTACGACTACTATTTTTGCATTAGAGTCTTTTATAAATTTATAATCAGAATCATTATTTAAATTTTCTGGAAATCTTATTGGAAGTTTTAAATTTTCAGCTTCAACATGAACGGCTGACTTAATAATTTTTTGACCTCTTGATTTTTTCCTAGGTGGCTGAGTATAGACTGATAAAACTTTATGTTTTAAATTTAATAACTTTAAGGACGGTACGGAAAATTCTGGCGTTCCCATAAAAATTATTTTTGAAGTCATTAAATTTATAAAACAATTTTATTAAGTTCTTTTTTATGTTTGACTAATTTTTTTACTATCATATCTCTTTTTAGTTTAGACAAATAATCAATAAATAACACTCCATTAAGGTGGTCCACCTCATGTTGTATGCAGGTCGATAAAAGTCCACTTGCTTTAATTTCTTTTTTTTTTCCATGATAATCAATATATTTTACGTTGCATTCTGCTGGCCTCTCAATTTCTGCAAAATGACCTGGTAACGACAAACAACCCTCCTCATAAATTGATGTTGTTTTTGATTTTGTAACTATTTCTGGGTTTATTAAAAAAAGTGGACTCTTCTTATCCTTTTCTTTTGATATATCAATTACAATTAAACGTTTTAAAATACCTACTTGTACCGCCGCTAAACCTATTCCTGGAGCTGAATACATAGTTTCTAACATATCGTCTAATAACTTTCTCAACTCATCATCAACTTTTTCTAAAGTTTTACTTTTTTTTCTTAAAATAGGATCTGGCTCAATTACAATTTTTCTTTTGGACATTATTTACTTTATTTTAATTAGGTCCTTAATGGTAGAGCGGAATTTAAGACTTTGTTTCTTATAGTAACTAAATTCATTCTATTAAGGAGGTTTGTGACAAAAAATATAGTTTCTGAGTCTAATTGATAAGGTTCATCTTCACCAATTATTTCTACAATTTTTAGAGCTAAAAATGCCTTTTGATTTTTATCGACTAATTGTAATAGATTGCTTGGTACATCCAATTTTTTTTTAAGTTCATTATATTTAAAATTAGAAGGCAGAGAAAAACCATCTTTAACAAGTGCATCAGCTAAGGCTAGGTCTTTTGCAGAAATAAAATATTTAGAATTTTTTACAATTTTTTTAAAAATTTTATCAATATCCTTTTGTACTTTTGATTTATCTTCTCCCTCAACAAAATATTTAAGAACTTTCGATTGATGTAAAATTTTGTCGTTGTATTTTATTTTTCCTAAAAGTAAATCCTCATCTGTAACAATTTTAGTAGATGCTATCTCTTTGAATTTGTCTGGTAAATTTTCAATACCTATTTCCTCAATTCTATCACTCAAAAATTTTGAATAAACGTTTATCAAATTATCTTTTTTAAAAAGTTCCTCTAATAAAAATAAAAATTCAATTTTTGTCTGATTAGAATTAGCTAGTAAATATTTTTGGTAAATTAGTGCTCTAGCGTCACTTTCATTCAATGATTGGTAGCTATTTTTTGCATTAATTAAAGTGTTTAAGTTAAAAGGAATTTTTTTATAAATCTCAAAAATCTTGTTTTTATCCAATTGATTGTTATTAGCTGCTACTTCTAAATCCTTTAATTTATCTTTATCAGAAAAATCTTCTAATTTAATTAGATTAGCTGAATTGAGATACGTCCATATCTCTGGTTTAGTTTGATTTGTAGGTTCATATTTAAAATCAGTTATAGTTACGCTTGATAAATAGAAATTTAATAAGTTTGTTTCATCAATTTTTTCGCTCGTTTTATCTGTGACGCCGAGAAGAAAGTTAATTTTATCATCATAAAATTTGCTTGACTGTTTTTGCTCACGTAAAAGATCTAATAAAAGCTGAGCCTCGGGTTTTTTATCATTAAAAATTAAACAATAAATTTTAAATTTCTCAAGATATGCATCTTTTATTTTAGCATCAATAAATTTTATTTTTTCACATCCTTCTTTGATATTTCCACTCGCAATATTCTTGTTGACTAAATATTCAACTGCTTTACTTTTGCTATCAAATTGATCATTCCTTTTTAAAAAACTTTCTATTAAATTTACTCTGTCATTACTAATTAACCAATTAACTTTTAAGTTAACAAATTCTTTTTCTGACATTCCTTCAGGTGGATAAGAAATTGACAATAGTATTCCCTCTAATATCTCGTTAGAAGATTTTGAAAGTTGAATTTTATTTAATCTTTTTAAACTGGATCTCAAATCCTCAGCTTTGGTAGTTGACCACATATTTAAATCAAAATCATAACTTGCAGGCTCATATATCCCAAAAACTTTCTTTTCATCTAATGTGAATGACGAACTTTCTTGAATTTGAACTTTTTCTAAAGTGTTTAAAGGCTTTGATGATTGTGAATCAGGAGACTGTTGATTATTTGTATTTTCTGTCGGGGTGCTATTGCTGGTTTCTTTTTTATTTTTCCAAATATCTATTTTTTCGTCACCCAAAACTGGTAGACAAAATAAAACAATTAATAAGCCAATAAAATAATTAAAGCTTTTTAATTTCATTAGTTACATCGATTTGATATTTTTTTTCTGGACTGGGAAAACTTATTTTTTCTATTAAAAATATTGCAAGAATAAAAACTACTACTATTAATAATAACTTAAATAAAGTTTTTACTATTGTACTGCCTAGGCTTGGGCTTCTGTTGTATTTAAGTTGCATACATTAAGAATTGATTTAAACTCAATAAATAAGACATATTTATGAAAAATCAAAATTAAAAAGGAAGCCAATTTGGGAAAAAACCTTACTTTGACCGGTATGATGGGAGTGGGAAAATCTACTATAGGTAAAATTCTTGCAAAAAAGCTTGAATATAATTTTATAGATATTGATAAACTAATAGAGGATAAAGAGGGATTATCAATAAACTTAATATTCAAAAATAAAGGTGAAAGTCATTTTAGAAAAATTGAAAATGAAATGACTTTGACGGAATTAAGAAGAGAAAATTCTGTAATATCATTGGGTGGAGGTGCTTTTTTAAATAATATAATTAGAAAAAACACTAAAAAGCTGTCAATTAGTTTTTGGTTAGATGTGCCTATAGAGGAATTAATAAAAAGACTAAGAAAAAGCAAGCAAAGACCTCTTTTGCTCAAACAAAAAACAAGTGAAGCAGTAAAAAAAATTTATTTTGAGAGAAAAAAAATTTATAATACTGCTGATTATAGAATTAAGTGTAAATCTTTAAAATCTGAAGAAATTGTTAATAGAATATTAAATTTATATGAAAAATCAGGAAGTCAAATTTAAGAATAAAGATTGCTTTTATTCAATTATTATTGGTGAAAATACCCTTGGTATTCTGCCAAAAAAAATTAAGTTGTTATGTCCTAAGACAAGAAATATTGCAATAATAATTGATAATAATGTTCCTAAAAAATTTAAATATAAATTAAAAAATAAATTAAAAAAATATAATCTTCTCTTTTTTAATTTTGATGCTAATGAAAAAAATAAATCATTAAGTAAAGTAAGTTATTATTTAAATAAATTGTTATCTAAAAACTTCAATCGATCTGATTTGATAATTGCAGTCGGTGGTGGAATTACTGGAGATGTTGTAAGTTTTATTTCAAGTATTTACAAACGAGGGATAAATTTTATAAATATTCCCACAACACTTCTTGCGCAGGTGGACTCAGCAGTTGGGGGTAAAACTGGAGTAAATTCTAAATTTGGAAAAAATCTTATTGGCTCTTTTTATCAGCCCAAGCTAGTAATCAGCGACACTTCATTTATTAATTCTTTATCGAAAAAAGAAATGATTTGTGGCTATGCTGAAATTTTAAAACATTCTATTATTAAAGATAAAAAATTTTTTAATTGGTTGGAGAAAAATTCTAGCTCAATTTTTAAAAAGAAAAAAAAAGAATTAATATACGCAATAAAGAAAAGCTGTGAAATTAAAATTAGCTTCGTTAATAGAGATGTAAATGAAAAAGGTTTAAGAATGACTTTAAATTTTGGACATACGTTTGCCCATGCTATCGAAGTAAAAAATAACTACTCAAAAAAAATAACGCATGGAGAAGCTGTTTTGTCGGGTATAATTCTTGCAACCAAACTTTCAGTAATTAGAAAGGTTTGCTCAATTAAAACACTTACTCAAATAAAAAATATTTATACTAAAAATAAATTGGACTTTGTTTACAAAAAATATTCGCAAAAAGAAGCGATAAATAAGTTAATTCCTTTTCTTAAAAATGATAAAAAAAATGACGATGAAAAAATAAATTTTATATTATTAAAACATATTGGAAAAACTGATTTACCAAATAAAAATAAAATTTTCTCTAATAGCTTAAAAAAAATTAGCGGGTCTATTTCTCTATACTAATTTCTAAAGCATGTATTTTAGTTTTGAGATCATCCTTCAAAACCTTCATAATCATTTTTTGGGCGTTGACTCTTGACATTGATTTCAAAAATAAAGATTTAATTTTTAAATGAAGATGAAATTTTTCTGGTGAAAAAGACTTATGTTTAATATGTTTATGTGAATTATCAACAATGTTTATCTCTTCGATTTTAATTTTATTATTTAATTTTTCACAAATTTCTTCAAAATAATTTTTCATTAATTTAATTTTACTATATAGAACTACTCAATGAAAATAATTTGTGATTGGGATAATTGTAATGAAATTGGGGCCTATAAAGCTCCTGTTGAAAAAGATAATAGCAAGAAATACAGATTGCTATGTCTTAATCACATTAAAATATTTAATAAAAACTGGAATTATTTTGAAAATATGAATGACCAAGAAATAGAATTTTTTATTAAATCTGACTTAACATGGCACAAGTCGACTAAGACTTTTGGATCATCTGATAATTTTTTTAATATTTTGTGGAACAACGCCCTTGATGACAAACTAAATATTTTTAAAAGTTCAAACTTTAGAGATTTTAAAAAGACAAAAATTTCGACACAAGATAAAGATGCTTTGCAGGTTATGGATTTAAATGAAGATGTAAAATGGGAGCAAATTCACACAAAATTTAAAGAACTTGTAAAAAAATATCATCCTGATAAGAACCATGGAAATAAAAAGCTGGAAGACAAGCTAAAAAAGATTACATTAGCATATAGTCAGCTTAAAAAAACTTTAGGAAAAAAATGAGTTCAGAACAACTTTTACAAAAAACAGATATAAAATTGTCTGTAAAACAAACTTTTGGTTTTGAGAGCGATATGAAAGTTGGAGCTTTCTCACAAAAAAATGAATATGTTCCAAAAATAGATCCTGACTATAAATTTGATAAAGATACTACTTTAGCTATTTTAGCTGGTTTTTCTTTCAACAAAAGAGTTTTAATACAAGGTTATCACGGTACAGGTAAATCTACTCACATAGAACAAGTGGCTGCGAGACTTAACTGGCCGTGTGTAAGAGTTAATTTAGACAGTCACATAAGTAGAATAGATTTAATAGGTAAAGATGCGATTGTTTTGAAAGATGGAAAACAAATTACTGAATTCAAAGAAGGTATTTTACCTTGGTCAATTCAAAATCCAGTGGCCTTAGTTTTCGATGAATATGACGCTGGAAGGCCTGACGTAATGTTCGTTATTCAAAGAGTCTTAGAAAGTGATGGAAATTTTACATTATTAGATAAAAATAAAGTTTTACAACAACACGATCTTTTTAGAATTTTTGCCACTACAAATACTGTTGGGCTAGGTGATACAACTGGTTTGTATCACGGTACTCAACAAATTAACCAGGGCCAGATGGATAGATGGAATATTGTTTCAACATTGAATTATCTACCATTTGAAAAAGAATTAGAAATTGTTTTAGCAAAAAACAAAGATTTTAATAATAAAGATGGAAAAGAACTTCTTTCTAATATGATCAAGGTTGCTGATCTAACAAGAAAGGGTTTTATAAACGGTGATATCTCTACCGTTATGAGTCCACGTACAGTTTTACATTGGGCTGAAAATACAAGTATATTTAAAGATCAGGGTTATGCTTTTAGAATTACATTTTTAAATAAATGTGATGAATTAGAAAAAAAAATAATTTCTGAATATTACCAAAGATGTTTTGGTGAGGATCTGCCAGAGTCATCTATCAATATCACTCTTTAAAGTGGAATCTAAAAAAGAAAAAATAGCTGATTTTAAAACTGCAATTAGTTCTACAGTCAGATCACTATCTAATTCAGAAAAAATTGAAGTTTCTTTTGGAAATGATAGTACTAAATCTGGAAGAAATTCAATTAAGCTGCCGGAACTAAGCAGTATTAATAAAAAAATAAATTATAATCAGATAAGAGCGATGGCAGATTCAAAATCCTTGCGACATAGGTTTTCTGATCCTAGATTGTTTAAACAATATGAGCCCGATGGAAATATATCTAAGCAGTTATATAGAATTTCAGAAAAAATTAGATGCGAAAAAATTGGAACTAGCTATTTTAAAGGAGTAAAAAATAACATTGAGACTTTTTACCAAGAGAGGATATCTAGCTTAGATCTGAAAAGTAGTGAGGATAAAATTGTTGAGTCCTTTGAAAATTATTTAAGAACAAAATTTCTTGATTTTGAAACCAACAGTCAAATAGATAAAAAGCTTAAATCGTATAAAAAAGATTTAAATGAAAAATTTAAAGATAAGATAGGTCAATTAAATGATCTTACTTTGAATCAAGAGAAATTTAACTCCCTTATCTCTGAGCTTATTGCAGATATGAATCTTGATGAAAATCTAGATGAAGAAGATAAGAAGGATGACGAAAAAAATAATGATGATAAGCAAAATAAACCAGATAATTTGGAAAAACAGGCAAAAGAAAAAGAGGATAAGAAAGAGGAGATGTCTATAGATTCTGGTATACCTGATCTTGAAAATGAAGCCAAAGAATCAGACCAAGCTGAGGAAGATATTGAAATAGAAGACAGTTCTCAACCAGATTTAAGAAAAAAAGGAAAAAGTGCTTTAGGTGACATAAATTATAAAACCTACACTGAAGAATTTGATGAAATTATTAAAGCAGAGGAATTGGAGAATACTGAAGAACTTACAAGATTAAGAAAAAATTTAGACCAGCAATTATTACAGCTAAAAAATTTCATCTCTAAACTTGCTAATAAATTGCAAAGAAAACTTTTAGCTAAACAAAATAGGTCTTGGAATTTTGATCTCGAAGAGGGTTTATTAGATACTTCAAAATTACCAAGAATAATTATGGATCCATTTAATTCTTTATCTTTTAAAAAAGAGAAAGATATTGAATTTAAAGATACGTTAGTAACTATTTTAATTGATAACTCCGGTTCTATGAGAGGTAAGCCTATTTCAGTAGCAGCAATCTGTGCCGACATTCTATCTAGGACATTAGAAAGATGTGCGGTCAAAGTAGAAATACTCGGCTTTACTACAAAACATTGGAAAGGAGGATCTTCTAGAGAAAAATGGATGAAAAATGATAAACCAACTTTACCTGGAAGATTAAATGATCTCAGACACATTATTTATAAATCAGCGGACACGCCTTGGAGACAAGCTAAAAATAATATGGGTCTAATGCTTAAAGAAGGATTATTAAAAGAAAACATTGATGGTGAAGCACTTAAATGGGCTTACAATAAAATGAATAGAAGAAAAGAAGAAAGAAAAATTCTTATGGTTATCTCAGATGGAGCTCCAGTGGACGATTCAACTTTATCAACAAATACTAGTGACTATCTAGAGTCTAATCTTAAAAAAACAGTCAAATGGATTGAGAATAAAACAAACATTGAATTATTAGCTATTGGTATTGGTCACGATGTTACAAGATACTATAATCAAGCTGTAAAAATTACAGATGTTCAGGATTTAGGTGATGTAATGATTAATCAGCTAACTGACCTATTTGTAGATAAGAGTAAGAAAACAATTCACTAATTCTTTATTTCCGATGCCGAACTTTCCGAAAAGTCTTTTATTTTACTTATTAGCAATCTAAATGGAATTAACATTGCCAGCGCTATAAATAGCTTAACGGCTAAATCTCCAAAAGCTAAAGTCACCCAAGGTATTCCTGTTGCGTAAAAAGCGATTGAAAAAAATAGAAATGTATCTGTTACAGATCCAATTATCGATGAAGCAAGGGGAGCTGCATACCATATTTTTTTTCTTAAAGTGTCAAAAATTTGAACATCTAAATTTTGGGCAATAAAAAATGCAACTCCAGAACCAATAGCAATCCTAATAGAAATAATATCTGAAAAATTAGTTGATACAAATAATGTTAAAAGAACTCCAATAGCAAATCCTACATAAACAACTTTTCTTGCTACTAATTTACCATAAGCTCGGTTTGCTAAATCTGTGATTAAAAAGGTGACTGGATAACTAAAAGCTCCATAAGTTAAAATTTCATTTAATCCAAAATGTTTAATAGGAAATTGAACTAAATAATTTGATAGAACTACTATCAAACCCATTATAAGAGAGAGTTTGTAAAATAAGTTCATCTTGAAATTATGATTTTGCTGAAATTGATGCTTTAATTTTTTTAACTTTTTTTGATAGTTTTGCGTTTTTTGCAGAAATTAAATATTTATCTAGACCGCCTTTAAAATCGACAGTTCTCAAAGCAGCGTTCGCTACATTTAATTTAATATCTTTTTTTAGAATATCACTTCTGAAAGTAACTTTTTTCAAATTAGGCAAAAATCTTCTTTTAGTTTTATTTTTAGCGTGGCTAACGTTATGACCTTTTAAAGGTGATATTCCTGTTAATTCGCATCTTTTAGACATAATTTTTCCTGGTGATGTATAATTCTTGTATAGATTGGGGTCAAGCGTTAATTCCAACTGCTTCACTAATATTTTTGAGACTTTCTTTTTTTAAAATTGATATTAAGTCTTTTTTAATCTCTTTTACGATACCTGGTCCTTTGTAAACCATGCCTGTATAAAGTTGTACAGCATCAGCTCCTGCTGTTATTTTTTCAAAAGCACTTTCTCCTGAATCCACTCCCCCAACTCCTATTATCTTAATTTTGCCCTTGGTTTCTTTATAGAATTTCTTAATTAAATTTGTTGAAATATCTTTAAGTGGTTGTCCTGATAACCCTCCGGTCTCAAGCTTTTTAATGTCAGAGAGATTATCACGATTACTATCTGTTGTATTGGAAACTATAATCCCTTGTATTTTATGGCTACTCACTAATTCAACTATTTTACCTATTTCATTATCATTTATATCTGGAGATATTTTAATCGCTATAGGACAGTCTATTTTTTTTTCTTTTACAATTTTATTTATTCCAGATAAAAGTTTTTTCATTTCACCTTGGTCATGAAAGTCTCTTAAACCTTCAGTGTTTGGAGAAGAGATATTAATTGTAATATATCCAGCGTACATTCCAAGTCTTGAAAGACAAATATAATAATCATCTTCTTTATTTTTTGTTTCTTTATTTGGACCAATGTTGATTCCTAGAAATCCATTAGGATGATTATTTGATATTCTTTTTGATACAGTTTCTGAACCATGATTATTAAATCCAAGACGATTGATAAGCGCTTGATCTTTCTCTAGTCTAAATATTCTTGGTTTTGGATTTCCTAATTGCTGTTTTGGAGTTACAGTGCCAACTTCAATAAAACCAAAGCCAAATTTAAAAAGAGAATTATAAACCTCAGCACTTTTATCAAAACCAGCTGCTAAACCTATTGGATTTGAAATTGTTTTTCCTAAAAGACTTGTTTCAAGCATTTCCTCATCTTCAACATTAAAAAAACTTTTCGGAAGAATATTTGCTTTTAAAGATTTAATTGCTAAATCATGTGCTACTTCTGGGTCTAAAGAAAATATATAAGGTCTTAAAATTGAAAACATTAATTATTACTTATCTTATCTTTCATTAGCTCAATTGTCTCTTTCAATCCAAAAAAACTGACAAAATAACCCATTCTAGGTCCATTTTCCTCTCCAAATACTACTTCGTAAATTAATTTAAACCACTCTCTTAAGTTTTGTTCATACCCATTTTCTTTACCTGTTGCATACACGATTGTTTGAATTTCTTCAGGTTTTAAATTTTGTTTAATTTCGGATAATTTTTTAATAAGATTTTCTAATGCTTTCTTCTCATTAGACGAAGGTTTTTTAAATTTTTTTTTCGGTTCAACTTTATCTTTAAAATAATTAATGGCATACTGAGTTAATCCATCTAGAACAGGATATTCTTTAGGTTTTATCTCATGATGAAATCTATTTATGAACTTCCATAAAATTTCTTTGTTGTCTGCGTTACTAGACCCGACTAAATTTAACAGCATTGAAAAAGGCATTACTATTTTTTCTGTCGGTGGTTTTCCATTGTGCACATGCCAAACTGGATTTAAGATTTTATCTTTTTCTTTTTGACTTGGGTATTTTTCGATACTTGTTAAATACTCATCAACTGTTTTAGGCACGACTTCTGCGTAAAGTTTTTTAGCTCTTTTTGGATTTGGATACATGTACAAAGATAAGCTTTCAGGTGAAGCATATCTAAGCCACTGTTCAATAGAAATTCCATTACCTTTTGATTTAGAAATTTTCTCTCCTTTTTCATCTAAAAAAAGTTCATACGCAAATCCATTAGGTGGATTTTTTCCAAGAGACTTGCAAATTTTATTTGATAAAATAGCACTCTCTATTAAATCTTTTCCATACATTTCAAAATCAACATCGAAAGTGAACCATCTCATTGCCCAGTCTACTTTCCACTGAAGTTTAGATTTCCCGTCTAAAATACTTATTTCTATTTTTTCACCATCATTATCAAAAACCGCTTTTCCAGTTTTCTTATTTATTTCTAATAATGGTATTTCAAGTACTATTCCTGTTTTAGGGCAAATCGGTAAAAATGGACAATATGTTTTTCTTCTTTCCTCTCGAAGAGTAGGTAAAATTATATTCATTACGTCATCATATTTTTCCGCAACTCTCATTAGTGATTTATTAAAAACACCACTTTTATAATTTTCTGTTGAGCTTTTAAAAGTAAATTTAAATTTAAATTTATTTAAAAACTCTTTGAGCATCTCATTATTATGCTCACCAAAGCTGTTAAATTTTTTAAATGGATCTGGGATATTTGTTAAAGGTTTTCCTAGATTATCTTTCAAAACTTGATCGTTAGGAATATTATCAGGAACTTTTCTCAAACCATCCATGTCGTCGGAAAAAGTAATAAGCTCATGATTAATTTTTTCTACATGATTAAGAGCATTAATCATCATAGTGGTCCTAGCCACTTCACCGAAAGTACCAATATGGGGTAAACCGCTCGGGCCATAACCAGTTTGGAAAGTTATTTTATTCTTTTTTTTTATAATATCTTTTCTTTCTTTTAAAAGCTTTCTAATTTCAACAAAAGGCCAGGATGAAGTTGATTGAATTAAGTTATTATCCAGCATAGTAATGGTTTATTAAATTTTATGTGTAAAATACAGATATAATTGAGCCATATTAAGTTGAATTTTTAAACTATATAAATAATCTCATTTTAGATGGCTAGTAACAAAACAGTTTTTTTCTTAATCGGAATATTGCTCATTGTATTAGGGCTTGCAATGTTGGCTCCTTATTCTATGCAGGTGTTATATAAAGAAAATAGTCATAGCTTTATATCATCATCTATCGTGACAATATTTATTGGAATTTTATGCATATTAGCAAATCTTGATAAAGATTTTAGATTAAACTTAAGACAAACATTTTTATTCTCAACACTTGCCTGGGTTACAGTTGCAATTTTCGGAAGTTTGCCGTTTGTGTTGTCAAATCAAGCTTTTTCTTTTAGTGATGCATTCTTTGAAAGTATGTCTGGAATTACTACAACTGGAGCAACTATTATCTCTGATTTGGATAATAGTCCTAAAAGTATTCTCCTTTGGAGAGCTATTATGCAATGGCTTGGGGGAATAGGAATTGTTGTGATGGCTATTACAATTTTACCTCTATTAAAAGTTGGTGGGATGCAGCTTTTTAAAATGGAGGGACCGGATACGACTGAAAAAATTTTACCTAGAACTATTGAAGTAGCAGCTATTATAATCTCAACTTATGTGACTCTCACACTACTTTGTGGTTTATTTTATTGGCTATTCGGTATGACAATTTTTGACAGTGTTTGTCATGCAATGACAACTATTGCTACTGGAGGTTTCTCAACCCACAATGACTCGATCGGTTTTTTCAAAAATTCCAATATAGAGATTGTAGCAAGTATTTTTATCATCTTAGGTAGTATACCTTTTATTTCATATTTAAAATTTTCTCGAGGTGATAAACAAATTTTTTTTCATGATGTTCAAATAAGAGGTTTGATTTACTTGCTAATATTTTCAACCTTAGTTATGTTTTTATACTTATTATTTATAAATTATGAGAGCAATTTATTTGAGAAAATAAGAATTTCTTCTTTCAATGTAATTTCTATATTGTCAGGCACAGGTTATGTCACCGATGACTTTGGATTATGGGGAAAATTCTCATTAATTTTTTTTCTATTTTTGATGTTTATTGGTGGATGTGCGGGATCAACTGCATGCGGTATAAAAATTTTCAGATTACAGATGCTTTTGATTTTTTTAAAAAACCAAGTTAAAAAGTTAATTTATCCTAATAGTGTTATTATAACAAAATATAACAATCAAAGGATTTCAGACGATTTTATAAGATCAGTTATTATTTTTATTTTTTCCTTTTTATTTATTTTTTTTATTATTGCGATGCTTCTTTCAATTAGTGGTTTAGATTTTGTGACTTCAATATCTGGTGCTGCAAGTTCAATTTCGAATGTTGGACCAGGTCTAGGTGAGATAATTGGACCAGATGGAAATTATAAAAGTTTACCTGATTTATCAAAATGGATTTTAGCAACTGGAATGCTACTTGGAAGATTAGAATTATTTGCGGTTCTTGTGCTTTTCTTTCCATCTTTCTGGAGAAATTAGATTATGGAGATATATAAAAAACAAAGTCTAGCTGAAACTTTCTCTGTTTATTTTGATCGTAGAATGATCAAAATATTATTGCTTGGTGCTATTAGTGGTTTCCCATGGGTTATTATTGGAAGCAGCTTAAGTCTTTGGTTGAAAGAAGACGGTTTAAGTAGAAGCACTATTGGGTGGGCTGGATTAATTTTTGCAGTCTATGCTTTTAATTATTTATGGGCTCCAATTATTGATAGAGTAAAAATTCCTTGGTTAACAAACAAAATTGGTCATAGGCGTGGATGGATAGTTTTAATGCAAACTATCATTCTATTGAGTTTAATTTTTTGGAGTTTGATTGATCCATCAACAAATTTAGCATTAGTAATAAGCGTTGGGCTTATAATTGCTATTGCTTCAGCCACACAAGATATAACTGTCGATGCATTAAGAATTGAACAAATTGGAGAAAAAGAGGGAAAATCTATGCAAGCTGGTGCAGCAATGGCAGTGGTAGGTTGGTGGACTGGATATAAGTTAGGCGGTGTAGTGGCCCTTACCTCAGCAGAATTTTTTCAAAATTTTGGTTTTGAAAATTATTGGCAAGTAACTTTTTTAGTTCTAGGAGCAGTAATTATAGCTTGCAACATTGGTTTAATGTTTGTCAACGAAGCTTTGCAAACAGATAGAAGCGAGACTCAAAAAAGAACTGACAAAATGATTGAGGATAAATTAGGTACTTCAAACCTTTTAACAAAAACTATCGCATGGCTTACTGGAACAGTTGCGGGTCCTATTATAAGTTTTTTTAAAAAAAATGGTTTTAATATTGCATTAGCGATATTAGCTTTTATTTTTCTTTTTAAAATCGGGGAGGCTTTTCTTGGTAGAATGTCGGTAATTTTTTATAAGGAAATTGGTTTTACTAAGACAGATATAGCATTGTATTCTAAAGGTCTTGGGTGGTTAACCACAGTAATCTTTACACTGCTAGGTGGTTTATTCGCTATCAGATCTGGTGTGATAAAAGCTATGTTTATTTCAGGAATACTGATGGCCTCAACAAATTTACTTTTTTCTTTATTAGCATGGTCAGGAAAATCAGAATTATTATTTGCTATTGCAGTAATATTTGATGATATGGCAGCAGCATTTGCTACGGTTGCTTTTGTTGCTTTCATTTCAATGCTAGTAGATAGAACTTACACTGCAACTCAATATGCTTTGTTATCTTCAATTGGAACTGCGGGACGAACAACTTTAGCAGCATCATCTGGTGCCTTGGTTGATTGGTTAAATGGTGATTGGGGTATATTTTTTATCATCACAGCAATAATGGTAATTCCATCTCTTATATTTCTTTACGTGATAAGACATAAACTTAATTTAAATGACTAAATATTTTACAAATAATTTATCAGTAATTAATCTATATAAGAAACCTTCGGTCAAATCTGAATTAGTTACTCAAATGATTTATGGAGATAGCTTTTCTATATCTAAAAAATCAAAAAAATGGCTAAAAATTAAAATTAAAGAAGATAATTATAAAGGTTACATATTTAATAAAAAATACTCTAATTTTTTAAGACCTACGCATAAAGTAATTTCTTTAAAAGCAAAAATTTTTAAATTTCCGAACAGAGTAAAGAAAAATGAAATAACTTTTGGATCTAAAATTAAAGTTATTGATAATAATTCAAAATTTTTAAAATTTGAAAATGGATGGGTAAATAAAAAAGATGTAAAGCCTATTTCATATATAGAAAAAAATCCTTTTAGAAAAATAACTTCTTTTAAAAATATTAAATATAAATGGGGCGGCAAATCCTTCAAAGGAATTGATTGCTCAGCACTTGTACAAGTATTTTTAAATTTTAATAATAAATTTTGTCCACGAGATGCTAAAGATCAGGTTAAATATTTTAGAAAAAACATTAAATTAAAGAATATAAAAAAAAATGACATTATTTATTGGAAAGGTCATGTTGCAATAGCTTTATCAAATAAAAAATTAATCCATGCATATGGGCCAATGAAAAAAACTGTAATCATGGATATCAATCAAACTATAAAAAGAATTGAACAAACAGCTAATCTTAAAGTAATAGGAATTAAAAGGCTATAATTAGCAAAGGCAGCTTCAGTCTCCCTCCACTGCCCTTAAAAATAACTTAACTGATTCGTAAAATTTAATTAAGACTCTTTTAAGTTGTATGTGGATATTAAAAAATGGCGGAGAGAGAGGGATTCGAACCCTCGAAACGGTTTCCCGTTTACACGCTTTCCAAGCGTGCGCCTTCAACCACTCGGCCACCTCTCCTAATCAAAATCATTAATCAGTTTGATAAATTTATCAATAAACTCTTTATTGGTTGGTAGCTTATTTTTTTTCATATCTTTTTGAATTTTTTTATAATTTTTTTTAATATTGTTTAATGTTCCCAGAAAACTTAAAAAATTTCTTTTTGTAACAAAAATCCCTTTCTTATCTCCTATCACATGTTTAATATCATCAAAAATAACAACCGGTCTTCTTCTTGCTAGAGCTTCTAACAAAACCATCGGGTGACCTTCCGTGAATGAGGGCAAGACAAAGATATTATGATCATCATAATGTTTTATTAATTTAGTTTTATTAATTTGTGTGGGGAGAATTTTGATATTACTTTGATTTATTTTATTTGAACTTCCTTTTTCTGCTCCAATAATTGTCAGAGAAATATCTCTTTTATTTCTAATCAACTCAGACAAAGCAAAAATTCCTTTTTCAACTCTTACTCTACCAACATACAAAAGTTTAAAATTTCTTATTTCTATATTCTTGGGTTGTCTTAACCAAACAGAATCTAATTGAGATGGGTTTATAAGTTTTCCCTTTTTTCCATGAAGAATGTAATCCCTGCAGCTTATTAAATTTGAAATCGATCCGGCAATACTAAACATAAAATGATAGATTAAAGGACCAATTCTTCCAAGAATTGCTTTGTATTCACCATAACCATCACTTCTTAAATAAATTATAGGTTTTTGCCCCAGGATTTTTAGGAATATAGAAATTAAGAAAGTATAAGGAGAAATAGAAATTATCAAAAATTTAGAGTCTAAATTTTTTGAAGCGCTTTTTGCCTCTGATAAATAAGAAAATATATTGCTAAAAATTTTTATTCTTTTTAGCTTTATTTCATGAGATCTTTTTTTAATTGATTTTCTACCTAGTAAATTTACTTCAAATTTTTTATTTAAACCTTCTGGTGTCGATTTTAAATCTAAATTATCACAATAAAACTTATTATCTTCTACAGAAATACTTTCATTAGAGAAAATAAATAATTTTTTTTTCATTATGCGTCTTTGTTTATTTTTAAAACTCCAATGAAAGCCTCTTGAGGAATCTCAACTTTACCAAACTGTTTTGATCTTGCTTTACCCCTTTTTTGTTTCTCTAAAAGTTTTCTTTTTCGGTCTGTAGCACCACCACCATGTATTTTTGTTAAAACGTCTTTTTTAAATCCTTTAATAGACTCTCTAGCTACAATCTTGCCTCCAATAGCTGCTTGAACTGGAATCATAAAATTATGTCTTGGTATTAAATCTTTTAATTTTTCACAAACTTGTCTTCCAGTAGACTGAGCAAAATCTTTATGGATTATCATAGCTAATGCATCAACAGGTTCTGAGTTCACCAGAATACCAAGTTTAACTAGATCTCCTTCCCTGTACCCAGAAATTTCATAATCAAAACTTGCATAACCACTTGAGATAGATTTTAATTTATCATTAAAATCAAATACGACTTCATTTAGTGGCAGGTCATAAGATAAAACTGCTCTTTTGCCTGAGTAGCTTAAATTTGTTTGAATCCCTCTTTTATCCTGACAAATTTTTATAATTGATCCTAAATATTCATCTGGAGTAATAATCGTAGACTTAATCCATGGTTCCTCTATTCTTTCAATTTGAGATGGGTCAGGCATGTTCGATGGATTTTGTAAATCTAAAACCTCACCTTTAGTTTTGTGAACTTTGTATATCACTCCTGGAGTTGTTGTGATTAGGTTTACGTCAAACTCTCTTTCAAGTCTTTCAGTAATTATTTCAAGATGTAGCAAACCTAGAAATCCACATCTAAAACCTAGTCCTAGTGCACTAGATGACTCTGGCTCATAAGAAAAACTTGCGTCATTGAGTTTTAATTTTGCTAATCCGTCTTTCAGTTTTTGATACTCAGAACTATCGACTGGGAAGAGTCCACAAAATACAACGGGTTTACTTGGTTTAAAGCCTGGTAATGGTTTATCAATAGGTGCTCTAGCATCACAAATAGTGTCTCCGACTTTGGTTTCCGACAGAGATTTAATTCCTGTAATAATAAATCCTATCTCACCAGAGCTTAATTCTTCTATATCATTTGGTTTAGGGGTAAATACTCCTACTTTTTCAACTACATATTCTTGTTCATTAGACATTAATTTTACTTTCATGTTTTTTTTTAATTTTCCGTTGATTACTCTGACTAGAACTACTACACCGAGGTAGCTGTCATACCAGCTATCAACTAACAAACATTTTAATTTTTCATCAATAACCCCATTTGGAGCAGGTAATTTGTTTATAATTGCTTCTAATATTTCATCTATTCCTTCTCCAGTTTTTCCTGAACAAGAAATAGCATTCGTTGTCTCAATTCCAACAACGTCCTCAATTTCGGTCTTTGTTTTTTCGATATCTGAAGCAGGTAAATCTATTTTATTTAAAATTGGTATTACTTCATGGTTAATTTCTAAAGCTTGATAAACATTTGCTAATGTTTGAGCCTCTACTCCTTGAGTGCTATCAACAATTAAAAGAGACCCTTCACATGCGGATAAAGATCGGCTTACCTCATAGCCAAAATCTACATGACCAGGCGTATCGATTATATTTAATATATAATCATTACCATCTTTTGCTTTGTAATTAAGTTTTACAGTTTGCGCTTTAATTGTAATTCCTCTCTCTCTCTCAATGTCCATTGAGTCGAGGACTTGTTGTTTCATTTCACGATCAGAAAGCCCTCCACACTTATGTATAATCCGATCTGCAATTGTTGATTTACCATGATCAATATGCGCAATTATAGAAAAATTACGTATTCTTTTTATATCTGACATTAGGACCTAATTGTAGCGCCAGTTTTTTTACTTACCGTATCGATAATTCTTTTGCTGATATCGTCTAAATCATTCTCTGATAAAGTTTTATCAAAAGCCTGTAAAGTAACATTAATTGCAACTGACTTTTTATTTTTTGGAATATTTTCTCCCTCAAAAACATCAAAAGTTGATACACTTTGAATTAAATTCTCATCTACCTCTCTTATTATTTTCTCTAGAGCACCGATTTTAAAAATTTTATCTATAACGAAAGCAAAATCTCTTTCTGATTTTTGATAATCAGAAGCTAGAAAGCTTTTTTTGATTTGTCTCAATTTTTTGTTTGGTTCAGGTATGTTTTTCAAAAATATTTCAAATCCAAAAATATTTTTATCTTTGCAATCTAAGCTCTTAACAATTGCAGGGTGTATTTCTCCAAAATAAGCTAGATGAGGTCCTTTTTCTGATTTTAATGTAATCGATCCTGATCTACCTGGATGATAACTATGTTTTGTATTATCGCTTACAAAAAGATTTTTTTCTTCTACTCCAAGTTCTATCAAAGTTTTAATAGCATCACTTTTAATATCAAAAACATCTACATTTCTCTCTTTGTCTAGCCAACTTTTTCTATTTATTTTTCCAGATTTCAAACCTCCAACCACAATTTGTTGTTCGCCTGGATTTTTTCCAAAGAATGTTGGGCCAATTTCAAATAAAGATAAGTCTTCGTATCCTCTATCTTGATTTTTTTTAAGATAAATAGCTAAATTAGAAAAAATCGAACGTCTTAGAACATCAAGATCAGACGAAATTGGATTTAAGATTGAAATTTCTTTTTCACCTTTTGCAAACTGTTTGTCAATTTTTGAGTCCGTAAACGACCAGGATACTATTTCCATATAGCCTTTTGATGCCAAGGATCTTTGTGACAAATGGAAAAGTTTTTGCTTAAAGTTGAGAGTATCTTGATTTCTGTTTTTACTTGGTTCAATTAATTTTATATTATTGAATCCTTTGATCCGAATTAGCTCCTCAATCAAATCCTCATCCAAGCTCACATCTGGCCGCCAGCTTGGAACTTCTACTTTTATAGCTTTTTGACTTTTTTTACATTTGAAACCTAAAGATGATAAAATTTTATCAATTTCATTAGTGGTGATTGAAATACCAATCAGATTCTCAAATTTTTCAACTTGAAAGTTAATTGTCTTATTTTTTTGTTTAGTCTTTCCGGTAATTTGAAACTTACTAGCTTCCCCTCCACAAATTTTTAAAATTAGTTCTGTTGCAAGTTCTAGCCCTTCTTCTATCGAGTTAGGATCTATCCCTCTTTCAAATCTGTACTTAGCGTCTGTATTTATATTAAGGAGCCTAGCTGTTTTTCTTATTGAGGATGGACTGAAATAAGCAGCTTCTAAGAGTATATTTTTCGTATCTAATTCAGTAGAGGTAGATGTTCCTCCAATAATTCCACCTAAACCAAGAACGCCAGATTTATCAGAGATGACGCACATATCTTTTTTTAATTTATATTTTTTATTATCTAATGCCTCAAACATCTCACCTTCCTTGGCATTTCTAACTATAATTTCTTTGTTAATTTTATCTGCATCATAAGCGTGCAATGGTCTGTTAAGGTCAAACATTACATAGTTAGTTATATCAACTACAGCAGAGATAGGTTTTAGACCTAGAGCGATTAATTTATTTTTAAGCCATTCAGGACTTTCTTTATTAGTAATGTTTTTAATGTAACAGCTTCCGAAGATATCGCACCCTTGATTCTTTTCTTTTGTAATGGATGTTTTAATTTGGTGTTTTGTATTTTGTTTAATTTTTTTTCTATTTATAGATATTAATTTTCCAACTCCTGCAGATGAAAGATCTCTTGCAATCCCTCTTATGCCTAAACAATCAGCGCGGTTAGGTGTTATAGAAATATCGATAGCTTTTTGTGAATTGCTTTTAAAATAACTTTTTCCTATCTCTTTCTCTTTATTCTTAAGTTCAATAATCCCTTCACTTTCACTAGACAAATTTAATTCACTTTCAGAACAAAGCATCCCTCTAGACTCCACACCTCTAATTTTAGCAACCTTTAATTCAAAATTTGTTTTAGGTATTACAGCTCCAGGAGGTGCATAGATTGTGATTAGACCTTCTTTGGCATTTGGTGCACCACACACAACTTTTAAAATTTCTTTCCCACCGATATTAACGTCACAAACTTTTAACTTATCAGCATTAGGATGTTTTTCTACTTTTAAAACTTTAGCAATTTTAAACTTGCTCATCTCTCCAGAGTTTTCTTTTATACCTTCAACTTCAAGTCCGATATTTGTAAGACGATCAATAATCTCATTTTCTTTAGCGGATGTTTTGAGATGTTCTTTAAGCCAAGGAATTGTGATTATCATTTACTCAGTCCTCTATAGTTTGTTGGAACATCTAATGGGTCAAATCCAAAATGGCTTAACCATCTATAATCTGCTTCAAAGAAAGCTCTTAGATCATTAATTCCGTATTTTAACATTGCTAAACGATCGATTCCTATTCCGAATGCAAATCCTTGATATTTTTTCGTGTCTATTTTTACATTTTTTAAAACATTGGGATGAACCATTCCACATCCTAAAATTTCTAGCCACTTATCCCCCTCACCAATAACCATTTTTCCTTTTTCAATTTTGTATCCAATATCAACTTCCGCTGATGGTTCGGTAAAAGGAAAATGACTTGGTCTAAATCTCATTTTAACATTTTTAACTTCAAAAAACTCTTTTATAAAATAATCTAGGCAACCTTTAAGGTGTCCCATTGTGATGCCTTTATCTATATGTAAACCTTCAAGCTGATGAAACATTGGAGCATGAGTTTGATCGCTGTCACATCTATATGTCCTACCTGGTACTATTATTTTAAATGGTGGTTTACTTGATAACATTGTTCTAATTTGAACAGGAGAAGTATGTGTTCTTAACAATAATTTTTTATTTTCTTCTAAATAAAAAGTATCATGCATATCTCTAGCGGGATGTTCTTCAGGTGTATTTAATGCTGTAAAATTATTATATTCTGTTTCTACGTCAGGTCCTTCAGCAACTGAAAAACCTATTTCTGAAAAAATAGAGGATATTTCATCTATAACTTGTGAAACTGGATGAATTTTTCCTTGGCGCTCAGGTCTAATTGGCAAAGTAACATCAACTTTTTCATTTTTAAGTTTTTCATTTATTTCAATTGTCTCAATTTCTATATTTTTTTGCTCTAGTTGATGAGTTATGTCATCTTTAATTTTATTTAAATTTGAAGCAAATTCTTTTCTTTTTTCTGGATCTAAAGATCCTAGAGATTTGAACTGAAGGGTAATTTGACCATTTTTTCCAAAAAATTCTGTTTTGATATTTTGAAGATCGTCTTTTGTTTTAACGGCATCTATCTTAGCATTAAATACAGAACTTATTTTATCTAAATCACTCATTAGGTAATTGATTTTTTATATTAAGTTGAGATTAAATCAAAGACCCTTTTAAGCTAGGGAGGATTGAACCTTTTTTACCACTGATTTAAAGACTTCAGGATTATTGTAAGCAAGCTCTGCTAGAACTTTTCTATCTAGCTTAATTTTTGATTTTGCCAAACCATTGATAAATTTTGCGTAGGTTAAACCTTCAGCTCTAACTCCTGCATTAATTCTTTGTATCCATAACGATCTGAATTCTCTTTTTTTTGTCTTTCTATCTCGGTAAGCATATTGCATCGCTTTCTCCATCGCTTGACGAGCAATTCGTATCGTATTTTTTCTTCTGCCTCTTTGGCCTTTAACTGATTTTAAAACTTTATTATGTTTTGCTCTACTAACAACACCTCTTTTTGTTCTAGCCATTTTATCCTCTTAAGTTATATGGCATATACGATTTAACAATTTTAGAGTCTTGTTTTGTCATTATTGTAGTGCCTCTTTGTTTCCTAATTTGTGAATTTGTTCGTTTAATCATGCCATGCCTCTTACCAGCTTGAGGCATTTTTATTTTACCTGAAGCGGTGAATCTAAACCTTTTTTTTGCTGAGCTTTTTGTTTTGAGTTTTGGCATAAAATATTTCGGACTTATATAGGCATTAATAAATCTTTACAAGATGGTATTATTGTTGATTTACAGAGGTTGAATTATCATAACCATCTGTCTACCTTCAAATTTTGGCTTGCTTTCAACTTTGGCTACATCTTTTGTTTCCTCTATGATTTTATCCATCAATTCTTTACCAAGTTCTGTGTGTTGCATCTCTCTGCCTTTAAATTTAACAGTAAATTTTACCTTATTTCCTTTTGATATAAATTTTTTAGCATTTTTAATTTTAAAATTGTAGTCGTGTGTTTCTGTACCGGGCCTTAATTTAATTTCTTTAAGTGAAACTGTCTTTTGTTTTTTCTTTGCTTGATTAGCTTTTTTCTGCAAATCATATTTATATTTACCCATATCCATGATTTTACATACGGGAGGATTTGCATTAGGTGATATTTCGATTAAATCTAATCCTTCTTGTTTTGCTAATTCAATAGCTTTGTTTAGTGGCATTGCACCTAAGTTTCCTCCATTGCTTCCAATGACCTGAACATCTAAAGCTCTGATCCTCTCATTGGCTTTGGGGCCTTGGGGTTTACTTCTTCTCTGAAAATAATTAGGTTTAAAGTTGGACACTTAATTTAGAGGCAACTTATTTGAGGCAAGCATATTTTTTATTAAATCTTCTCTTTTCATAATTTCTTGTTTATCAGAACCTAATTTTCTAACAGTCACCGAATTATCTGCAACTTCTTTTTTTCCACAAACGATAATAAACGGTATTTTTGCTAGAGAGTGCTCTCTAACTTTATAATTTATTTTTTCATTTCTTAAATCCATTTCACATTTTATACCCTCTTTAAATAAATCTTTAAATAACTTTTTTACGTAATCATTGTTCTCTTCAGCTATAGAACACACAACAGCTTGTGCTGGAGATAGCCAAAAAGGTAACTTACCAGCATAGTTTTCAATTAAAATTCCAATAAATCTTTCAAGAGAACCAAATAGTGCTCGATGCAACATAACTGGTACTTTTTTACTGCCGTCTTTTGCAATATAAGTTGCGCCTAATCTTTTAGGTAAATTTAAATCTACTTGTAAAGTTCCACATTGCCAATCTCTACCAATTGCATCTCTTAAAACAAATTCAATTTTAGGACCATAAAAAGCTCCCTCTCCTTTATTAATTGTATATTCAAGTTTAGACTGTTTAATTGCTGCAATTAATGCTGCTTCAGATTTATCCCATACGTTGTCATCACCCACTCGTTTTTCTGGTCTATCAGAATATTTTAAAATTACATTTTCAAACCCTAAGTCTTTATAAATTTCTAAAATTAAATTTGTTACTGATAATGATTCTTCAGTTATTTGATCTTCTGTACAAAATATATGGGCATCATCTTGCGTAAATGCTCTGACTCTCAATAATCCGTGTAAAGCACCTGATGGTTCATATCTGTGTACTTTACCGAATTCAGAAAGTTTAAGTGGTAAATCTCTGTAACTTTTCAGTCCTTGATTAAATACTTGAACACAGCCAGGACAATTCATAGGTTTTACAGCAAAAATTTTTTCATCAGGAGTTTCGGATGTAAACATATGTTCTCCAAATTTATCCCAGTGACCTGATTTTTCCCATAAAGTTTTGTCTAAAAGCTCTGGTGTGTTAATTTCCTTATAGCCAGCAAGTCTTTGTTTAACTCGCATGTATTCCACTAATCTTTGAAATAGCAACCAGCCTTTCTCATGCCAAAATACTGCCCCTGGGCTCTCCTCTCTAAAATGAAATAAATCCATTTCCTTTCCAAGTTTCCTATGGTCTCTTTTTTCAGCTTCCTCTAATCGATTTAGATAATCATCAAGCTCTTTTTTTGAACTCCAACATGTTCCATAAATCCTTTGAAGCATTTCATTGTCAGAGTCGCCTCGCCAATAAGCACCAGAAACTTTTGTAAGTTTAAAAGCTTTTCCTATTTTACCAGATGAAGCCAGATGTGGACCTCTACATAAATCGTGCCAAGTATCGCCGTGGTGGTAAACAGATAGCTCCTCATTTTTAGGTATGCTCTCGATGATTTCAGCCTTATATTTTTCTCCAATCTTTTTAAAATGAGATATAGCTTGATCTCTTTTCCAAACCTCCCTTCTAGTTTTCACGTCCCTATCAATTATCTCAGACATTTTTTTTTCAATATTATTTAAATCTTCACTAGTGAAAGGTTCTTTTCTTGCAAAGTCGTAATAAAATCCATTTTCTATAACTGGCCCGATTGTTACTTGTGTGCCAGGGTATAACTCTTGAACAGCCATCGCCATTATATGTGCTGCGTCGTGTCTTATCACTTCTAAACCCTCTTTATCTTTAGAGGTAATAATTCTTACCTTAGCATCCCTGTCAATTTGATGACTTAAATCTTTTAAGTCACCATCTACTTCCATAATTAAAGCAGCTTTTTCGAGTGATTTACTAATTTTTTTCGTTAAATCAAAACCATTAATTGATTTTTCAAAATCTATTTTTTTTCCGTCTAATAATTGAATTTGTGGCATTAATTTTTAATTAATCTTCTATACTCTTTTAAATTAGATTGGCACATTGTTTCAACATCAAATTTTTTGGTAATATTTTTTCTACCCTCATTTCCTATAGATTTTAATTCATCTGGTGATAATTGAATAACAGCATTTAAACTTTTAGCAAGTTCTCTAGGATCGTCATGATTATACAAAAAACCGGTTTTTTTATTGATAATTGTTTCTTTTGAACCGCCAATGTTGCTAGCAATAATTGGCTTGCCCATTGATTGAGCTTCCACTGAAACTCTGCCAAATGCCTCGGGTTCTATCGAAGACGAAACTACCACATCAGCTAAAGAATAGGCAATAGGCATTTCATTACAATGTTGAATAAACTTAATTTTTTTATTTAAACTATATCTTTGAACAAGGTTACTCAATTTCTTAGAGTAAACTTTTCTACCTTGATCTGACCCAAGTATTATCGCTTGAAAGTTTGTGATGTTATAATCTTCAACTAATATATTTAATGACTCGATAAATTTTTCTTGCCCTTTCCAATAAGTTAATCTGCCAGGTAAAAGAATTATAAATTTATTTGAGTCTAATCCCCATTCTTGTTTAAGTTTTTCTTGTTTAAGTACTGAAATATTTTGAGAATTATAATAATCAATATTAATACCTCTAAAAATTACTCTAAGTTTTTTTCCCTTACTTAAATATTCGCTATAATTTTCATTAATATGGCTAAAAATAAAATTAGATCCTGCGATTGTTAATTTTGCTCTCAGCATTATACTATTATAGAATTTTTTAATTTTACTTTTAAAATTATAAGTTCCATGAAACGTTGTAACGAAAATTCTCCTTGTTACTAGCGAAGCCAAATAACATGACCAAGCCGGTGCTCTACTTCGTGCATGTATAATATCTATTTTATAAAATAGAATAAAAAAAATTAACACCAGGGTATTTAATATTATTAAAAGAGGATTTTTAGAGTGCACTGGTAACCTAATTAACTTAACTTTGTCTTTTTTCACAAACTTAAGAAGTTCTCCTCCAGAAGTAACTAAAAAAGATCCACAATCATTTTCTGGAAGAAAATGAGCGATATCATAACAGCCTGTTTCTGCGCCACCATAACCAAGTTTAGGTATGACTTGGAGAACATTTAATTTCGTAGTCATATTGTTTGTTATATAATATTACTTAAAAATTCTTGTATGAAAAAATTCAAATATTTAAAATTATCAAAGACTAAAAAACTCAGATTTATAGACAATTACTTTAAAAAAAAACTTTATATTGTTTTTTTACATGGTTTTATGTCCGATATTGAGGGGAAAAAACCTCAAGCATTTCTTCGGTTTGCCAAAAAAAATAAGTTAGGTTTTTTAGCTTTTGAATATTCAGGTCATGGAAAATCATCAGGAGAATTTATCAAAGGAAATATTAGCTCTTGGACGCTAGATACAAAATTTATAATAAAGAAAATAGTAAAAAAAAATAATTTTATTCTTATAGGTTCAAGCATGGGTTCGTGGATTGGTCTTAATCTATTCAAATATTTTAAAAAACAAATTAAAGGTTTTGTTGGAATTGGTTCAGCTCCAGAATTTTTAACAAGACTTATGTGGAATAAATTTCCAAAAAAAACAAAGAGAGAATTGCTGAAAACTCGAAAAATTTTAATCAAAAATGGAGACTATGAATATCCAATTACTTTACAACTTATTAAAGATGGAAGAAAAAATAAAGTTTTACGAAGAAAAATAAGTTCTAAAATAGATGTAACAATGATTCACGGTCAAAAAGATGAAATTGTTCCGGTAAGTTTCTCTAGATTAGTATTAAAAGTTTTCAGTAAAGCTAAAAAGAAAGTTGTAATAATAAAAAATGGTGATCACAGTTTATCCAATCAAATGCCTTTAAGGATAATAATTAGAGAATTACACACCATTATTAAAAATATTATTTAACCCTTCTTCATAGGATGGATATTTTAAGTCATACTTAAAAAAAGCTTTCATTTTTTTGTTATCTACTTTTTTAGAGTCTTTATAAAAGTTTTGTAACATTTCGCTCTCAAGTTCCTCAGGTTTTACTGAATTAGGTTTCTTTAATTTTAGTAACTTTGCACCGTAGGCTGCTACTTCAATTTGTGAGGCAGGTTTATCATCACAAATATTATAAATCTCGTTATTTTTAAAATTATCAAGGGACTTAAATAAAATGTTAGCTATGTCCTCAACATGAATTCTTGAAAAAAAGTGATTTTTTTTATCTACAATTTGTACTTTACCAGTTTTTAATCTTTTCAAAATATTAAACTCATTTGAATATATGCCAGCCAATCTAAAAATTTGAAGTGGAAAATTTTTTTTATTTGATAAACTTTTCCACCTTTTCTCTGCTTCTAATCTACTTATTCCGCTATCTGACGTAGGTTGAGTAGCACTATCTTCGTTAACCCAATCACCTTTATGATCTCCATATACACTTGTCGCTGATAAATATGTGATCCATTTACAGTTAATTGTATTTTTTAGATTTATGTCTAAGTAATTTGCTGCAATATCTTTACCATCAATAGGCGGAATAGAAACTAAAATGTAATCTGCTTCCTCTATTTTTTTCTCAATAGAATTATCAAACTTGTCTTCAGTAAATTGGTATGAGTTTATTTTAATATTATTAAACTCTATCTGATGAGTTTCCTGTCTAGATGTAACACTTAAATCAAAGACTTTTTTTTCGCTAATTAACTTATTAATGAAACTTTCTGCGACTTGGCCAAAGCCAAAACAAAAGACCTTAGTTTTACTCATTAACTTGCTTTCTTAGTATTAGATCTTAAACTAATAGGATTGTCTAATTTATCAAGCATTTCAATCGGGCAAATTTGTTTAAATTTTTTAAGTTCTTTATCAAAGTCATTTAATATTTTCTGAGCAATTTTTGAATTTGTTTCTTTAACAAAAGTATTTAGACTTTCTTTTAAAAACTTCTTCCAATAATCTGTTTCAACTTCTTGCCAAACTATTGAAGTTGGGTTAACAAAATTTTCAAATGTATTATTATCATCATAAACAAATGCCATTCCACCCGTCATTCCTGCTCCAAAATTGTCACCTACTTCTCCAAGTATTATAGCTGTTCCACCTGTCATATACTCACAACCGTGAGCTCCACAACCTTCGACGATTGAAAAGCTTCCAGAATTTCTCACGGCAAATCTCTCTCCAGCTTGTCCAGAGGCGTATAAATTACCTGAAGTTGCTCCGTACAGAACAGTATTACCAATAATTGTGTTTTCATTTGAGACTAATGAACTTTTAGGGGAAGGGCACACCACAATTGTACCTCCGGATAACCCTTTACCAACATAATCGTTACAGTCACCTTCAACAGAAAGCTTTATACCTTTAGTTAAAAAGGCTCCAAGCGATTGCCCGGCTGACCCCTCCAGTTTAATTTGCACTGTATTTTCGTCCAATTTGTTGTTACCAAATTTTTTATAAATGTGATGAGATAACCTTGTTCCAACAGATCTTGATGTATTTTCTATCTCATAATTGAAAATATTTTCTTTGTCTAATTTAATTTTGTCTTTTATCTCGGACCAAATTTTTTCATCAAGAGTATCTGGTACTTCGTTAATATGCTTGTCTTTACAATATCTTAAATTTTCACCGGGGTCTGCTTGAACCAATAAAGGATTTAAATCTAAATCATCTAAATTAGATGCGCCTTTATTAATTTGGGTTAATAAATCTGTTCTTCCAATTATTTCATTGATTGACTTAAATCCTAGAGAGGCAAGGATCTCTCTTACTTCCATCGCAGCAAATTTAAATAAATTTACAACTTTCTCAGGAGTGCCTGTAAATTTTTCACGTAGAGCTTCGTCTTGACTGCAAACTCCAACTGGACATGTGTTCGAATGACATTGCCTTACCATTATACATCCCATAGCAACTAAAGATGATGTTCCCATACCATATTCTTCGGCTCCCATCATAGCTGCCATGACAATATCTCGACCGGTTTTTAATCCACCATCCGTTCTTAAAGTAACGTTATGTCTTAAATTATTTAACGTGAGAATTTGGTTTGCCTCTGTTAAACCCATCTCCCAGGGTATACCAGCGTATTTTATACTAGTTTGAGGGCTTGCACCTGTACCTCCTGAGTGACCTGAAATCAGAATTATGTCTGCTTTAGCTTTAGCAACTCCAGCTGCGATTGTTCCTATACCAGTAGATGCAACTAATTTTACTCCAACTCTAGCACCTGGGTTTATCTGTTTCAAATCATAGATAAGTTGTGCCAAATCCTCTATGGAGTAAATATCGTGATGAGGTGGAGGAGATATAAGTGTAACTCCTGGCGTAGAATGTCTCAATCTAGCTATTTCCTTCGTAACTTTGAAACCTGGAAGCTGTCCACCTTCGCCTGGCTTAGCTCCTTGAGCAATTTTAATTTCTATTTCGTTAGCATTGTTTAAATAATCAACCGTTACTCCAAATCTAGCTGATGCTATTTGTTTTACCCTTGAATTAGCACTATCTCCATTTGGTAGTGTTTTAAATCTTTTTGCATCCTCTCCTCCTTCACCACTACATGAAGCTCCTTTTATTCTGTTCATTCCAACCGCCAGGGTTTCGTGGGCTTCAGCGGACAATGCTCCATGAGACATGCTTCCACTTCCAAATCTTTTTAATATTTCCTCTAAAGGTTCAACTTCATTTATATCAATTGGTTTATGAGTTTTTTTAAATTCAAGTAAATCTCTAATGTTGATTGGTGGTAAATTATGTATTCCGGCTGAATACTTTTTGTACATTTCATAAGAGCCACTACCAACTGCACTTTGCAACAAATGAATAAGTTTTCCTTGATACTGATGGTCTTCACCGCTTTTTCTATATCTGTATAATCCTCCGATAGGTAAAGTGAACACATTTTTTGCGTTGAATTTTTCATGAAGTTCTTTAATTTTTTTCTCTATTCCGATAATGCCTATTCCTGAAATTCTTGAAGACATACCTGGAAAATAATCTGATACAATTGCTCTACTTAAACCCACCGCCTCAAAATTACAACCACCTCTATAAGAGCTTATAACTGATATTCCCATCTTAGACATAATTTTAAGAAGACCAGCATCTATAGATTTTTTAAATTTCTTTACACAAGTTTCAAAATCAGATTTACCGAATAATTTTTTTTCAAATCTTTGATGAATACTATCTATTGCAAGATATGGGTTCACTGTAGTGGCTCCGACACCAATCAAAATAGCAAAAGAGTGCGTATCCATTGCATCGGAGCATTCAACATTAAGAGAACAATATCCCCTTAAACCATGTTTTACTAAATGTGAATGAACTGCCCCAACAGTTAATATACTTGGGATACTAGCTTTTTGACTCGAAATATTTTTATCAGATAAAATTAAGCAAGTGCTTCCTTCTCTTACTGCTGTCTCAGCTTCTTCTCGAATTAAATCAATTCTTTCTTTAAGAGATTTTTGAATATCGAAAGAACAATCAATTACTTTAACTTTTTTTGAAAAAAACTTTTTAAACTTTTTAAATTGTGAGTTAGTTAGTATAGGGCTATCTAGAACATAAATATTTTCCTCTGTTAAATTATCGAAGTCTAAAATGTTTCCTAAGTTTCCAAATCTTGTTTTTAAACTCATGACTTTATTCTCTCTCAAAGAATCGATTGGAGGATTTGTAACTTGGCTGAAGTTTTGCCTAAAATAGTGGGAAACTGGTCTGAAATGGCTTGACAAGACTGCAACAGGAGTATCATCCCCCATTGATCCAGAAGCTTCTTTGCCTTCTTCGGCCATTGGATGAAGAATCAATTCTAGGTCTTCAACGCTTAGTCCTGATAAATATTGTCTTTTTCTCAAGTCTTCACTGATGAAATTTGGTTTTTCATCTTCAGATGAAATTTTTTTCTCTAAATCAATAATTTGCTTATTATATTTTTTGTAATCTTTAGCTAAAAGATCTTTTATTTGTTTATCTTTATATAATTTTCCTTTTTTTAAATCTATTGCTATGATTTGACCAGGACCAAGTTTTCCTTTTTCAATGATATTTTCTTCTGGAATTTTAATCATCCCAGTTTCAGATCCGGCAAAAAATAGATCGTCTGAAGTGATTGAATATCTTAAAGGCCTTAGTCCGTTTCTATCAGAAGAAGCTAAAACCCATTTTGCATCGGTAGCGCAAATTGCTGCGGGACCATCCCAGGGTTCAATAGTGCTATTTAAAAAATTAAATAAGTCTTGATGATTTTTTGGTACTGTTTTGCTTCGTTTTGACCACGAATCTGGGATCATCATTAATTTTATCAATGGAGCTAACTTTCCTGAATGAGTTAAAAGTTCAAAAACATTATCAAGAGCACCCGAGTCAGAAGAACTTCTTATTACTGGTTTCAAATTTTTAACATCTTTAAAAAGAGGACTAGACATATCTTGCTCATGTATTTTCATCCAATTAATATTTCCTTTTACAGTATTAATTTCTCCGTTGTGCGCTAGAGTTCTAAAAGGTTGGGCCAAATCCCAACTTGGAAAAGTATTAGTAGAATATCTTTGATGAAATATAGCAAATCTAGAGGTTAACTTTTTATCATTCAAATCTGGATAAAATTCTGAAAGCATTTCTGCTAAAAACATTCCTTTATAAACAATCGATCTTGAGCTAAAAGAACAAATGTAAAAGTCTTTAATTTGTTTATTTCTAGCAACTTTTTCAATTTTTTTTCTTGTTTCAAATAAATCTCTTTCAAGATCATTAGTTTGCATTGTCTCATTTTTTTTAAACATTACTTGAGCAATTTCTGGGCGATTTTGATCCGCTGTTTTACCAAGCACGCTTGGATTAATTGGAACTTGCCTCCAACCATAAATATAATAGTTTTCGGTTAGAAGAGCTGACTCTATGATTTCTCTACATTTTTCTTGTTCAGCATAATCTGTTCTTGGAAGAAAAACCATTCCAACACAAATTCTTTTATTTTCATCAAGCGTATGACCGGTAGACAAAATTTTTTCTTTAAAAAAATCTGGAGCAATTTCAATTTGAATTCCAGCACCATCTCCAGATTTTCCATCAGCATCAACAGCTCCTCTGTGCCAAATAGCCTTTAAAGCTTCAATACCGTACTCAACAATTTTTCTTGATTTTTTTCCATTAGTTGAAGCTATCAATCCAACTCCACATGCATCGTGCTCCATAGATTGATTATAATTGAAACTTTTTTCTAAAATATATTTATTTTTTCTATAATCGCTCATTTTAGTTATGCCGCCTCGACTGATTTAGCTTTACTAGCTTTAAGTTTTAAGTATTTTTCAATTTGTTCAGCGGCATCTCTCCCATCTCTAATAGCCCAAACCACCAATGAAGCACCTCTAACGATATCTCCGGCAGCAAAAATTCCATCTAAATTAGTCTGCATTGACTTTAAATTAATTTTAATGGTACCCCACTGTGATATAACTAACTCTTTAGCATTAAATAGTTTAGGTAAATTTTCTGGGTCAAATCCCAAAGATTTTATAACAAGATCTGCTGAGATCTTATAGTCAGATCCTTGCTCAATCTCAGGCCTTCTTCTTCCTGAAGAGTCTGGTTCTCCTAATTTCATTTTATTAACCTCAACAGCTTCAACACGAGTATTTCCAATAAATCTTTTAGGACTTGTCAGCCAAACAAATTCCACTCCCTCTTCAATAGCATTTCCAACTTCTCTTGCTGAACCAGGCATATTTTCACGATCACGTCTGTATAAACATTTTACCGATTTAGCTTTTTGTCTTACCGATGTTCTTACACAATCCATTGCTGTGTCTCCTCCGCCAATAACGACAACATTTTTGCCTTCTGCATTTAATGTACCGTTATCGAATAACTCAACTTTATCGCCTAACCCTTTTTTATTAGATGCAGTTAAAAAATCCATTGCTGGAAAAATATTTTGAAGTTGGTGACCTGGTATGTCTATTTCTCTAGCTTTATAAACTCCTGTTGCAATAAGTATAGCGTCGTGCTTATCTTTTAGTTCATACAAAGATTTATCTTTTCCGACTTCAAAATTCTGGACAAACTTTATACCAGTATCTTTAAGTAATTTTGTTCTTCTTTCGACAACGAATTTTTCTAATTTAAAATTTGGGATACCGTAAATTAAAAGACCACCGGGTCTATCATATCTATCATAAATTGTAACTTGATAACCAGATTTTCTTAGCTCCTCTGCGCAAGCCATTCCTGCGGGTCCTGCACCGATTATTCCAACTGATTGTTTAATCTCTTTTTTTACTTTAAAAGGTTTGATCCAGCCTTTATCCCAAGCTGTGTCTGTAATATATTTTTCAATTGAGCCAATAGTAACTGTTCCGTGGCCTGATTGCTCTATAACACAATTTCCCTCACAAAGCCTGTCTTGAGGACATATCCTTCCACAAACCTCTGGCATATTATTCGTACTTTGAGATACTTCGTAAGCTTCTTTAAGGCGGCCCTCTGCGGTTAATTTTAGCCAATCTGGGATATTATTACTTAATGGACAATGTATTTGGCAAAAAGGGACTCCGCACTGAGAGCATCTGCTTGATTGCTCTGTTGCCTTATTAGTGATGTAGTCTTTGTAAATCTCATTGAAATCACCTTTTCTTTTAGAAGTATTTCTTTTTTCGGGTGTTTCTTGTTTAACGTCCACAAACTTTAGCATTTTTTTTGTCATGACTGTGTTAATTAAGTTAAGAATTAGAGTAATGATAGCTTTTTAGGGTCAATACTAGTTACCTATATTATAAAAACCTTAAAAAAATAATGTCATTTTTTGCATACCTGATATGCATCCAAAATTGCCAATAAAAAAACAACCTTTAATTTTATTTATTATACGTGATTGAAATTTTTATCCTATCGTTAATACAAGGGATTACAGAATTTATACCTATCAGTTCTTCGTCTCATCTTATCCTTATTTCAAGGTATTTAAATTTTGATAGTCAGAGCCTTTCGATCGATGTGAGTTTGCACATAGGGTCATTTATTGCAGTACTATTCTACTTTTATAAAGATATCTTAAGTTTTATTGAGAACAAGATTATTTTTCTTAAAATTTTAATTTCGTCAATTCCAGTAATGTTAGTGGGTTTTTATCTTGTAGAAACTGGTATGATTGAAAAAATTAGAAATATAAAAATTATAGCTTTTACAACTTTAATATTTGGAGTTCTTCTTTACATAAGTGACAGATTTAAATTAGAAAAAAATATAAAAAATAATTTTACTTATAAATCAGCAATATTTATAGGATGTTTTCAAATCTTATCATTAATACCTGGAGTTAGTAGATCTGGTATAGCCATAACTGCTGCTAGATTATTAAATTTTAAAAGAATTGATGCTGGAAAAATTTCTTTTTTAATTTCTATACCAATTTTAGGCGCTGTATCAATTTTTGGAATAAAAACTTTATTCTCTTCTGATGATTTGAGTTTTACTTATTTAAATTTATTTTCAATAATAATATCCTTTTTCTTCTCACTAATTACAATTAAATATTTTTTAAATTATATTAATAAGTTCAATTTAAATGTTTTTGTTTATTATAGGATTTTTTTGGGTATAGTACTAATAATTTTAGCCTACCTATAATATATAAGTTAATAATAAAATTATTATCAAAACAAAAAAGAAAAATACAATCACAGATTTTTGTAAAGACAAATTTGATAATATTTTCATAATGCCACCTTATTATTATTTTTTCAAAAATAAATCAACACTGGCGCGCCTGCTAGGATTTGAACCCAGAACCTCCTGGTCCGTAGCCAAGCGCTCTATCCAGTTGAGCTACAGGCGCATTTTATTGAATTATCAAATTAAGAGTTGTATTTAAAGATATTAAATTTATATTAAAAACTATGAAAAACTCAGTAATTATTACATCTGCAATTAGAACAGCGGTTGGTTCCCTTGGGAAAACACTTAAAAATGTTGAAAGCTCAGATTTGGGAGCAGCTGTAATAAAAGATTTAATAGATAAATCTAAACTTAGCAAACAAGATGTAGATGAAATTATTCTAGGTCAAGTTTTAACAGCTGGACTTGGGCAAAACCCTGCTAGACAAGCAGCTATAAAAGCAGGGATACCAAAAGAAAAACCTGCTTATGTTGTAAACCAGGTTTGTGGATCTGGTATTAGGTCTGTTGTATCAGGTTATCAAAGTTTAAGTTCTGGGAATTCAAAAGTAGTTATTGCTGGAGGACAAGAAAACATGTCTCTAGCTCCTCACGCAATTCATTTAAGAGATGGAAAAAAATTAGGTGACGCTAAATTAATAGATACAATGATTAAAGATGGTTTATGGGATGCATTTCACGGGTATCATATGGGTGTTACAGCAGAAAATGTTGCGGAAAAATTTCAAATAACAAGAGAACAACAAGATAAATTTGCTTTAAGGTCTCAGGAAAAAGCTTTAAATGCTCAAAAACAAAAAAGATTTCAAGATGAAATAATGAATTTTAAAATTACGGCAAATAAAGCAGAAATAAATTTCAATAAAGATGAGCATCCAAGAGAGGGTATAAATTTAGATGCCTTATCAAGACTTAAGCCAGTATTTAAAAAAGATGGTACGGTTACTGCTGGAAATGCATCTGGTATTAATGATGGAGCTGCTGCTGTAATTTTAATGACAGCTGATGAAGCGGAAAAAAAAAGTAAACAAAAATTAGTTTCAATTAAATCCTGGGCTAGTTGTGGTGTTGATCCAGCTTTAATGGGAACTGGTCCAATACCATCCTCAAAAAAAGCTTTGGAATTAGCTGGGTGGGATATAAAAGATGTTGACCTTTTTGAAATTAATGAAGCCTTTGCAGCTCAAAGTCTTGCCGTATTAAAGACGCTTTCTATACCAGAAGAGAAAGTTAATGTTAACGGTGGCGCAATAGCCTTAGGGCACCCTATTGGCGCATCCGGCACAAGAATTCTCGTAACTTTAATTCATGAGATGATTAAACGCGACGTAAAAAAAGGTTTGGCTACTCTTTGTATAGGCGGTGGTATGGGTATAGCTATGTGCATAGAGAGATAATTTTTTTCAATGGATTTACCTATTGTTAATCACCCAGATTACGTAGCTAAAATAAATGATGATAATAAATTTCCAATAAAAAAATTTGGAGCCTTAGCAAAATATTTATTGAAAAGTGGTGTTGTAAAAAAATTCTACATACCAAAGGAATGTTCCATAGAAACAATGAGAACTTCTCACTCTTTAGAATATATAAATCATATTAAAAATAAGACTTTAGATTTAAAACTTCAAAAAAAAATTGGGTTTCCAATTAATGATAGTGTAGCTAGACGATCTTTTGTTGCAACCGGTGGAACAGTACTTGCTAGCAAACTTGCATTAAGCTCAAAATTAGCATGCAATACAGCAGGTGGTAGTCATCATGCTACATTTGATTGTGGAGCTGGTTATTGTGTTTTTAATGATGTAGCTGTAGCAGCTAATTATTTAAAAAACAAAGGATATGCAAAAAGAATACTTATAGTCGATTTAGATGTTCACCAAGGAAATGGAAATTCAGAAATATTCAAAAATGATAAAAATGTTCACACATTTAGTATGCACTGTGCTTCTAATTACCCTGCTAAAAAATCAAAGAGTGATCTTGATGTTGAACTTGAAGATAACATGGAGGATGAAGAATACTTAAATATTCTTTATAAAAATTTAAAAGAGCTAAATAAAGATAAGTTTGATTTTATATTTTACGTAGCTGGAGTTGACATTCATTTTGAAGATCGTTTAGGAAAACTAAAAATTACTGATAATGGAATTAATAAAAGAGATCAAATAGTTATAGAAAATTTTTACTCTAGAAATACTCCTTTATGCGGTGTTTTAGGTGGGGGCTACAACAAGAGTTTTGAAAAACTGATTAAGCTTCACTCACTGTTACACAAAAATTGCGCTAGAATTATTTAAACTTAGAATTTTTTAAACTCAGCCCTAACTACCTCTTATAGGAGTTCTAGGGGTCAGGGCTAAGCTTAAACTAAATCTAACTTAGATTTTATACTCAAATAATGTATGAAAATGACGCGCTACAATTTTATCATTTTTATTAAGATTCACTCAACGCAATAAAGTTTAGTAAAACTTATTTAAATCATCCCTATATCTGTTACTTTTTACTTATTGTTAACTTACTTCTATCTTTATTCATACTAAACCCAGCAAAGTATATTGTATGCGAAGGGAATTGATATCCTTCAGGATAAGAAGCACCACCATATTCAGGATGTGAGTATGTACCATATTTAATATCAACATAATCGTGGGAAGCTGTTTTAAATCCTGATCTATAAACTTTTAATTCATCATTAATATAAACTTTGATAAAACCATCATATTGTTTTGAATATCTAATATTAAACTCAACTTTATGCCATTTACCTTTTAGATTTTTTTCATCAATAACATGATTGCCTTCAATAGAAAGTTTTCCGTTGTAAATAGAAGCAGAAAATTGAGGCGCATAACCACCTACAGTTTGACCACCTTTGCGATTAACACTATAAAATTGTGTTATGTAAGGTTGTAAAAGTTTATCTTTAAAATTATCAGGTGTGTTAGGTACATAGAAATAGTAACCTACCCATATTTCTTTTGCTTTTTTACCTATTCTTATATCTCCACTTGAAGCAACTTCTAGTCTTAATCTATTACTATTACAATCAGTAGTTCCAGTTCCTATTTTAACTTTATTTTCTCTCCAGAAATGACCTGCTGTTCCACAATCACCTTTTCTAGGGCTAAAATTTTCAATTAATTTAAAAGGTGAAGTGCCTGTAGGGTCTTTGATTATAGAATAATTATGATTACGTAATTCTTTTTTTAAATAATTAGCTATATGAACCTTATCAATCTTACCCCTTTTTAAATAATTCGGATTTTTAGATACAACATCGGCAAACACAACACCCGTCACCAAAAAAAAAATTATATTGATATAAAATATAATCAGTTTTTTCATTTTTAAATTTTGCTAAGAATTGAGTTGTGGCAAATTTTCATAAAACTTCAAAGCTTCAGGATTCGCAATTGCTTCTTTGTTATTGATCTTTTCTCCATTTACTACCTGTCTTACTGCGAGCTCTACAATCTTTCCGCTTTTGGTTCTTGGGATCTCTGGAACTTTAATGATTATTGAAGGAACATGCTTTGGGGAACAATTTTTTCTAATTCTAGATTTGATTAACTTGATTTTTTCATCGTTTAATTCCTCATCATTTTTAGTTGTTACAAACAAAATTACTCTTACATCATCATTGTAATCTTGTCCGATAACTAAGCCTTCTGTGACAAAATCAATATCTTCGACTTGTTGATAAATTTCTGATGTTCCTATTCTTACACCTCCTGGATTTAACGTAGCATCAGATCTTCCTCTCATAATAAAACCATTATTCATAGTTCGCTCAATGAAATCACCATGATGCCAAATATTTTTAAATCTATCAAAATAAGCTTTATGATATTTTTTTCCATCATCATCTCCCCAAAATTTTACTGGCATGGATGGAAAAGGTTTTTTAACTACTAGCTCTCCTTTCTCACCATCTTTTACACTTTTTCCCTCATCGGTAAAAACATCCACATCAATACCTAGACTCTGACCTTGAATTTCTCCCATGTATACATTTGAGTAAAGGTTTCCTAGAACCAAACAACCGACCAAATCTGTTCCGCCAGCAATAGATGCAAGATGAACATCTTTCTTTATATTTTCGTATACATACTTAAAACTTTCCTCAGCTAAAGGAGAGCCTGTTGATGTTATTATTTTTATTGAACTTAAGTCTAAATTTTTACTGCTATATTTTTCATTCTTTAAATGATCTATGTATTTAGCGCTAACTCCAAAAAGATTAATTTTCTTTTTTTGACAATACTCTAAGAGAACATCTATTTTTGGATAAACAGGTGCCCCATCGTATAAAAATATAGAAGATCCTGTTGCTAATCCTCCAACCAGCCAATTCCACATCATCCAACCAGTAGTAGTGTAATAAAATATCTTTTCATTATCCCTGATATCACAATGAAGCATGAATTCTTTATTATGCTCAATTAAAACGTTTCCTGCTCCATGAGTTATACATTTAGGTTTTCCGGTTGTACCACTTGAGAAGAGAATATAGATAGGATGATTAAATTCAAATCGTTCAAAACTTTCATCTGATTCTGTCTGATCTAAAACTTCTTCAAAGTTTATATAATTTTTAATATTCGTCTCTTCTCTTTTATTGTACGCAAATACTAAAGTTTTTTTTATTGAAGGAATGTTCTTTAAGATATCCTCAATTTTTTCAAGAATACTTATTTTCTTACCATTATAAAAATAGTGATCACAAGTAATCAAAATACTTGGTTCAATTTGTTTAAATCTATCTACAACTCCTTGCGTTCCAAAATCTGGAGAACATGATGACCAAATAATTCCTTTTTTTGCACAAGCTAAAAAACTTATAATAGACTCAATTTTATTAGGAACATAAGCTGCAACACGATCTCCTTTTTTTAAACCTATAGATTTTAAGTAATTTGAAAACTTACAAACTTTATTATAAAGTTGCTCCCAAGAAATCTCTTCTTCAAAACCTTTCTCTGATAAAAAACTTATTGCAAGATCTGACGACCTTTTTTTTAAGATATTTTCAGTATAATTTAATTTTGAGTCTGGAAAAAATTTAGTTTTATTAAATATTTTATTAAATTTAATTATTTCTTTTCCTTTATCTCCTATAATCTTTGAATAATCCCAAAACTTTGACCAAAATTCATCGGGATGATCTACCGACCATTTCCATAAATTTTTAAAATTGTAATTTGAATTATGATTTATAAATTTTGAGAAATCCTCAAGAAGAGACATTTCTTTTCTTTTGGTAGAGGGTTCCCACAAAAATTTTTGCATAAAAGCTAGCTTAGCTTTTATTTTTTTATCTTAATAGGTATTTTTTCAGAATAATTTTCTGAACCAAAACTGCTCTATTTGTTTTTATCTCTCTTTTTTTAAATAAAAAATTAATTAACCAACGCATGACTCATTTGAATAAAACTAATTGACGAAAAAAAGCAGAAAATGTGACAAAAATTGATCTAATCCGACTATTTGCCCTATTCTTTAATGTTTATTAATTATTTATTTTTTAATATGTTGCTCCCAGTTTATAATAGCTAATTATGGCTCAAAATATTTCAGTTCCAGATATAGGTGATTTTAAAGACGTCGAGGTCATAGAAGTTTTAGTCAAACCTGGGGATCAAATAAACAAGAATGATCCAATCGTTACAATCGAGAGCGATAAATCAAGCGTGGAAATACCTTCTCCTGCTGCTGGAGAAATTAAAGATTTAAAAGTAAAAATTGGAGACAAAGTTTCTGAAGGAAGTGTATTAGCAACAATAGAAAATGGTCAAGCTGCCTCGGCTCCGAAAGAGAGAGAAATTGAAAAAGAAGTTCAAACTCCGGAAAAACCAAAAACTAATGGTGAGATTAATCAAGTAAGACAAGTAAAGAAAGTTTTTGCAGAACCGGCTTCAAAAGATGATATTGACCCTATTGAGACAAATGAATGGATAGACTCTCTAAATTCAGTTATTGAAAATGATGGTTCCTCACGAGCAAGTTACTTATTAAACAAAGTAATCGATCAAGCTTATAAATCTGGCCTGGTGCTACCAGATACTAGAACAACTCCTTATATAAATACTATTCCTCCAGAAGCTGAGATTAAATCACCAGGTGATCAAAATATCGAAAAAAAAATCCGGGCATACGTAAGGTGGAACGCGGCAGCAATGGTTGTTAAGGCTAATAAAAAAAGTCCTGAACTAGGTGGTCATATCGGTACCTTTGCATCTGCAGCTACTCTTTATGATGTGGGAATGAATCATTTTTGGAGAGCAAAGAATAACAAATTTGGTGGAGATTTAATTTATTTTCAAGGACACTCAGCTCCAGGAATGTATGCAAGAGCTTTCTTAGAAGGAAGGCTTACAGCAAAACAATTAGATGGATTTAGACAAGAAGTGAATAAAGGAGGTCTTTCCTCGTATCCTCATCCTTGGCTAATGCCGAAGTTCTGGCAGTTCCCAACTGTATCTATGGGACTTGGACCTATCATGGCTATCTATCAAGCCAGGTTTTTAAAATATCTTATCAATAGAGGATTAATTAAAGATGAAGGAAGAAAAATTTGGGTGTTTCTAGGTGATGGAGAAATGGATGAGCCAGAATCACTTGGTGCAATTGGTTTAGCTGCTCGTGAAAAATTAGATAATTTGATTTTTGTTGTAAATTGTAATTTGCAAAGACTGGACGGACCTGTTCGAGGAAATAGTAAAATTATTCAGGAACTAGAGGGAAGCTTTAGAGGTTCGGGTTGGAATGTAATAAAAGTTATTTGGGGATCATACTGGGACCAATTACTGGCTAAAGATAAAACAGGTCTTCTTATTAAGAGGATGAACGAATGTGTAGACGGAGAATACCAAGCATTTAAAGCTAAAGGCGGTTCATATGTTAGAGAAAAGTTTTTTGGAAAATATCCTGAACTTACTGAGCTTGTTTCCTCTTTAACCGATAAAGATATTTGGAGATTGAATAGAGGGGGTCATGATCCTCACAAAGTTTATGCAGCTTACGCAGCAGCAATGCAAAACACTGGATCACCTACGGTTATCTTAGCAAAAACTATAAAAGGATATGGAATGGGTAAAACAGGTGAAAGTGTTAACACAACTCATCAACAAAAAAAATTAGATGAAGAGGATCTTCTTTACTATAGAGATAGATTTAATGTGCCTCTTACAGATAAACAAGTAAAAGACATAGAGTATTACAAACCAAGTGAGAGTTCTGAGGAAATTAAATATTTAAAAGATAAGAGAATAAAACTAGGAGGTTTTATTCCAGAACGATCAACTTTTGCCAAACAAATTAAAGCTCCACCAAAAGACATCTTTGATCAATTTATGAAATCAACTGGGGAAAAAGAGATGTCCACGACAATGGCTTTAGTGAGAATGATGACTGCACTCCTTAGAGATAAAAATGTTGCACCAAGGTTAGTGCCAATCATCCCTGATGAAGCGAGAACTTTTGGAATGGAGGGATTCTTTCAAAAAATTGGTATTTACGCACATGAAGGACAAAAATATGAGCCAGTGGACTCTGAGCAATTAAGTTCATATCGAGAGGATAAAAGTGGTCAAGTTTTAGAGGAAGGTATCAATGAGTCTGGGGCAATGTCATCTTGGATTGCAGCAGGAACCGCGTACACTAATCACGATATCGAGATGATACCTGTTTATATTTTCTATTCTATGTTCGGATTTCAAAGAGTTGGAGATCTAGCATGGGCAGCTGGTGACTCTCAAGCTAGAGGATTTTTAATTGGAGCAACAGCTGGTAGAACCACATTAGCTGGAGAAGGATTACAACACCAAGACGGGCACAGCCAATTATTGGCATCAAATATTCCAAACTGCGTTAGTTATGATCCAACGTTTGCTTACGAGATGGCAACAATATTTAGAGAAGGCTTAAAAAGAATGCATGAAAAGAAAGAGAATGTCTTTTACTACATCACTGCAATGAACGAAAATTACTCTCATCCAGAAAAACCTAAGGATTGTGATGAAGGAATTCTAAAAGGTATGTACTTATTTAAAGAGGGAAAAAATAAAGGAAAAACTAAAGTTCAATTATTAGGTTCAGGAACTATTTTAAGAGAAATTATAGCCGCATCTGAGATCTTATCAAAAGAATATAATATAGACGCTGACATTTGGAGTGTGACGAGTTTCAATGAGTTAAGAAGAGATGGAATGGAAACCGAGAGATTAAATCTTCTTAACCCAGATAAAAAAGCGAAAAAATCTTATGTTCAGACATGTTTATCAAAAAGAGATGGACCAGTTATAGCAGCTTCAGATTATACAAGAGCATTCACTGATCAAATAAGACCTTACACAGACAAAAAGTTTTATTCATTCGGAACAGATGGTTATGGAAGAAGTGACACTAGAAAAAATCTTAGAAAATTTTTTGAAGTAGATAAAGAGCATATAGTAGCCTTTACCTTAAGCGCATTAGCAAAAGAACAACTTGTAGGTTCTAAAGAAGCAGAAAAAGCGATTAAAAAGTACAAAATAGATAAAGAGAAAGATTTCCCAGCAAATTTATAAAATGGCAATTCAAAAAATTTTAGTTCCAGATATGGGTGACTTTAAAGATGTCGAGGTTATCGAAGTTCTTGTAAAAAAAGGTCAAACTATAAAAAAAAACGATTCTTTAATAACTTTGGAAAGTGACAAATCAAGTGTTGAGGTGCCCTCAACTCACGAAGGTAAGATAGAAAAAATTAATGTTTCCGTAGGTGATAAAATTAATAAAGGGGATTTAATTCTAACTTTAGAGTCAAAACAAGAAACAAATGAACCTGTAAAAGAAAAATCTAAAAAAGAACCAGTAAAACAAAAAATACGAAATGAAGTAGTCCAGGTAAAAAAACAACAACCTGCACCTAGTGTTCCTGCTTCAGGAAAAAGTTCTGCAAGTCCAAAAATAAGAAAATTTGCAAGAGAACTGGGAGCGGATATTTCTAAAATTTCTGGCACACAACGTGCTGGGAGAGTTTCAGCCGAAGATGTTAAAAATTTTGTAAGATCTCAAGTTACAGTTTCTCAAGGTGAGGTGCAAAAAAAAGAAGTTACAAAATATGTGGAAGAATATTCTCATGAAGAATTTGGAGAAATTGCAACACAAGATCTACCACGTGTTAAGAAACTTTCGGGACCACATTTAGTCAGATCTTGGACAGAAATTCCACACGTTACTCAACATGATGAAATAGACGTTACTGACATGGAACAGTTTAGAAATTCTTTGTACGATTATTATACTGGTGAAAAAATAAAAGTAACTCCTCTTGCTTTTATTGCAAAAGCCTTAGTGAGTGCTCTAAAAGAATTTCCTAATTTTAACGCATCATTAAACCCTGAGAGTAATAAAATTATTTATAAAAAATATTTTCATATCGGCTTTGCTGTTGATACTCCGCATGGTTTAATGGTTCCTAAATTGAGAAACGTTGACCAAATGAGTATTCAAAAAATTGGGGAAGAGCTTAAAAATACAAGTCAACTTTGCAGAGAACTTAAGATTGATAAAAAAGAATTTTTTGGTGGATCGATGACTATCTCAAGTTTAGGAGGAATTGGTGGAACACATTTTACACCTATCATTAATCCGCCAGAGGTAGCAATTTTAGGAGTTGGAAGAACTTTCGATCGACTTGTTAAAGAAAAAAATCAAATAGTTTCTAAAAAGATACTACCGATATCATTATCTTACGATCACAGATTAATAGATGGGGCAGAAGGAGCTAGATTTTGTGTCTATCTTGGAAAATGTCTTGGTAAAGATTTTGCCTTTAAGCTTGCTGTTTAGAACTTCTTAAACTATTAACCCCTGATGGATAAAAAATCGTTCTCACTGATTTGCGCTATAGTTACGTCTGTTCTTTGGGGCTCAGCTTTTGTGGCGCAAGACATGGGTATGGATTTCATAGGGCCACATACTTTTAATGTAGGAAGATTTTTAATCGGGTTTTTAACTCTAGTTCCTTTCTTTTTCATTTTTGAATCTAAAAATATAAATTTTAAACAACTTGATAAAAGAAAAATAGCTTTTTTTTTATTTTACTTAGGATTTGTTTTAGCCATAGGCCAAGAACTACAGCAGATTTCTTTAATCTATACTGATGTAGCTAACACAGGGGTTTTCACAGTTTTTTATGTTTTGGTCGTTCCGGTAATTTCTTATTTTATCTTTTCAAAAAAAATGCATTGGTCAATTTGGCCATCAGTTTTTATCTGTATTCTTGGTGGCTTACTTCTAAGCGAACTTAATAATTATTCAGTAAGATTAGGTGATACTTTAGGTATCTTAAGTGCCTTTTGTTGGGGAGTTCATATTTTGCTGATAAGAAAAACAATTGAGATGTTTAACTTTCCTATAACTATTGCAATGTCTCAATGTTTTGTGGCATGCATAGTTTTAATTGGTCCAATGTTTTACTTTGAGGATCCAACGTTTAACAATTTTTTAAAAGACTCATATGAAGTTTTATATGTTGGTATTTTATCAAGTGGTCTCGCTTTTTTATTACAAACATATAGTTTACAAAATATATCTCCAGCTCCTGCTGCAATAGTTTTTTCGTTAGAAGGTGTTTTCGCAGCAATTTTAGCATGGTTAATATTAGACCAATTCTTAAATGAAATTAAAGTTTTAGGAATATTTTTAATATTAGCTGCAGTAATTTTCTCACAACTAATGCCAATATATGATAAGAAAAATTATGGACGAAACTAATAAAGGTTTTATGAAGCATTTAGGTGGTCTGGAATTAAAACAGATCAACGATACTCAATACGAATTTGTAGTTGAGGTTAAAGAAATGCATTTGAATACTGGAAAAATAGCTCATGGAGGTTTCCTTGCTTCCATTGCAGACACAGGAATGGGCACGGCTGCTCATAGAGTAGCAGGAGATAAAAGATGTGTAACAATAAATTTAGATATGAAATTTATTTCTGCTGGGTTGTTAGGTGATCAATTGAAAGGAAAAGTTAAGATATTAAAAAAAACAAATACTCTTATCTTTATCTCTTGTGAAATTTCAAATTCTAGCGACATAGTTGCCTCTGCAAGTGGTACTTGGAAAATACTAAAATAGTTATCAATGCATACAAAAACTGTTTTAGTTTCTGCTTTACTCTCTCTTTTTATATTTAATAATGCATCAGCAAATTTTTTTAAGAACATTACTAACTTAATTGATGGAAATTACGAAAGCCTTAGATACGGAATATCAGTTGCCGATGTAGACAACAATGGGACGTATGAATTTATAGTTGCGGGTTTTGGAAGTGAGAATTTAGCCCTCTCCTATAAAAATAATAAGTTGATAAATATTATAGAGGACGAAAAATTTACTGATAAAAAAAGTTTTACTATTGGAGTTGCGGCGTGTGATATTGACTCTGATGGATATGAAGAAATTTATTTTCTTAACACAGACACATACAGCGGTGAAAAAAAATATTCTGATAGACTAATAGATCTAAAAAATAAAAAATTTTTTGATATTTTCGAACAAAAGAAAAATCAATTAGATTTAAACTTTACAGCCGGTCGTTCGGTAGTTTGTGTAGATAGAAAAGGAAATGGAAAATTTGGGATTTACGTTGCTAATTATGGTGGCCCTACAAGATTCTATGAAAAGTTTAAAGGGAGAATTGCTGATAGAGCAACAGAGTTTGGGTTGGACAAAATAACTGGAGGACGAGCAGTTGTTGCGGGCCACATTCTATCTGACAATATTGATATTTTCGCTGCAAACGAAAGAGGAGTTAATTTTTTGTACAAAAATTTTGAAGGTACTTTCTATGATGTTGCCTCAAGCTACGAAGTTTTAGACCCCTATGAAAACGGAAGAGGAACAACCTTAAGTGATGTCTTGTACAGAGGACAATTAGATATAGTGAGTGGTAATTGGGATGGAGAACATCGAATTTTTGTGAAAAAAGAAAATACATTTAAAGACATCGCTAAAGGACAATTTAAGAAACCGTCCAAAATAAGAACAGTAATATCTGCAGATTTTGATAATGACGGTTACGATGAAATCTTTTTAAATAATATTGGAGAGCCAAATAAATTATTTAAAATCAAAGAAAACGGGGAGCTAAAAGAAATTGATTTAGAAGTTAATTCTGAACCTAATGGACTTGGTACCGGCGCAGCTGTAGCAGATATTGATAAAGATGGCATTTTAGAATTATTAATCTCACATGGAGAAACTGGGAACCAAATACTTACTCTTTATAAAGCTGATACAAAAAAAAGTAATAACTTTTTAAGAATAAAACCATTAAATAAAAATGGTGCACCGGCAAGAGGCGCTACGGTAACGCTTACTTCTAATTTAAGAGAACACTCTAAAACAATCGATGCAGGATCAGGATATTTATGTCAAATGGAGCCTGTTGCTCATTATGGAATTCGGAAAGGTGAAAAAGATTTTAAAGTTTCAATTAAATGGACAAACGGAAAGACTAATAATTACAAAATTACAAAAACTGGAAAAACATATATTTTTAAACAAAGTAATATGACTATCTCGCCATCTTAATAAATATATCACCCATGCCGATATTCATTTCTTCTAAAGGAATATTATTTTTGAAAGCACAAAATTTTCCTGTAATTTCGTTAGACTCTATTTTTTTAATATCTGTTTTTTGACATTTTTTTGCCTCGTATAAAATTCCTATTACTAATTTACTATCAACTACATGAACCTCTTCTTTATTTAATTTTTGACCGGTGCAAAAATAATTTTTATTTACTTCCTTTGGAAAATCTTTTTTTGTACATGGATTATCTATTAAAAGAACATCAATCGGTCTTGTGCCATCTTTGAATTTATGTTTGATTTTTTTCACCTTAGTGTAATTCATTAGATCACAAGAACATGGCCAACAACATCTGTAAAGTTCACCACAAATATTTTTTTGTGTTCTTAATTCTTTAACAAAAATAAAATCTGGTTTTTCTCCAGGGTTAATCAATGAACCTGATACAGGACAATATAATTTATTATACTCAATGAATTCTTCGTAAGTTAAATTTTGGTCTAACAAATATTTGAAAAATCTAGGTCCAGCGGCATTTCTATTGCTGTCTGGAAATATTTTGCTCCAGTTTTTAACAAGATTTTCATAGTAAAATTTTTTTTGCTGATAGTTTACCTCAGCATTAGCTGTTGAGAAGAGAATTGATATAAAAAATAATACTTTTAGAAAAAATTTCACAAAAGTAAACTAAATCATTTTAAAGATAGACTCACTGCGGTTTTCTTGCTTGAACGATATCAATTTTTTCTTCTAATTTTTTTAATTCCACAATCTTTACATTTTATCGTTTCAGTTGAACCGCCTGGACCAAAACTATAATTTATATCAATTTTTTGATACCTGTGGATACCTATCTTACAAAACATTAAATACAACCACCTAATCATATTTTAAACAAAAAAAAAAATTAATATTTTTTTGGAGGTATTTAAATGATTGGTGAAGCAATTGTAATCATAGCAATTTTAGCAATTATTTTTAATTAAGAAAAATTTAAAGTTAAAGATACGGTTTAAGCTTTATTTAAGCTAAGATATTTTTTTGCCAAACCTAAAGTTAATATAACCAAAAATTAGCAATGAAATTAAAGCAAATGGATAAACTACTGCTTTATTAGGCCTTTTAGGATTTTCAATTTTAAAACTACTTATAATATCGCCCATCTGCATCCCAGATTTTTTTGCTTCCCCCCTCCAATTCAATTTATCTATAATTAATTGATCATTTTGCTCTGAAAGCGTTGCACCGTATTCCTCTAAATTATAATTGTTTTCAAATTTTCCCTTATCAATAACAAATAACTTATATCTTTCACCATACTCAGTAATTCTTGTTACTTTAATATGAACTTCTTTCGATGGATCAAATGATAGGTTTTGAATATGTTCAGTTGAAAGTTTTTGTTCGTTAAACTTTGGATAAAACTTTCCTAAAACATAATCTGGAGCTAAAAAAGATAAAGCGATAATCAAAAAAGCAATTATCTCGTACCATCTTAACCTATTAATGAACCATTGTTGTGTAGCTGCCGTAAAAACCAAAATTCCTATTAATGAAGTTGTTATAACCATTAAAGCTTTCCAGATACTATCTACGCCGATTAATAAAAGTTCGTGGTTAAATAAAAAGACAATTGGTAGAATTCCTGTTCTCAAACTATACCAGATAGCTTGGAGTCCTGTTCTTAAAGGATCGCCGCCAGAAATTGCAGCTGCCGCATAAGACGCTAAACCAACAGGCGGTGTTACATCGGCCATCAATCCAAAATAAAACACGAATAAGTGAACAGCGATTAACGGAAAAATAAATCCAGAAGCATTTCCAACATCAACTAAAACTGTAGCCATTAGTGAAGCAACTACTACGTAGTTTGCAGTCGTAGGTAGACCCATGCCGAGAAGTAAACAAAGAATAATAGTTAGTAAAATTAATATAATCACATTATCTCTAGCAATTGTCTCGATAACTATAATTAAATTAGTGCTTAGCCCTGTAGACCCTACCGCACCTACTATTATACCTGCTGTGGCAATAGCTATCCCAACTCCCACCATATTAATTGCACCTTTTTGAAGTCCAACAATAGTTTGGTTCCACCACTCGATTAAGCCAATTTTATAATCTTGGTTTTTTATAATACGATTAATCAAATTCACAAAGATTAGAGAGATCGTTGCATAAAAAATTGAAAAACCTGCTGTATATCTCATATAAACAAGTAGAAAAATTAAAACAAAAATTGGTATTAAAAAATGTAGTCCTGATAAAAAAGTTCTCTTTAAATGTGGAACGTCTGCATCATCCATTCCTTTAAGTCCTAGTTTAAGAGCCTCTAAGTGAGATATGTAAAATAAAGCGATGTAAGAAATAATAGCTGGTAAAAAGGCATGTTTTACAACTTCAAAATAAGTAACGCCTATAAAACTTGCCATAACGAAAGCCGCAGCTCCCATGACCGGCGGCATAATTTGACCATTTACAGATGAAGAAACTTCAATTGCTCCAGCTTTTTCTTGAGAGAAACCAGTTTTTTTCATTATTGGGATTGTAAAAGTTCCTGTAGTAACAGTATTTGCAATTGAAGAACCTGAAATCATTCCTGTCATTCCTGATCCTAAAATTGCTGCTTTAGCAGGTCCTCCCCGCATCTTTCCAACCATGGCGAATGCTAAATCTAAAAAATACTTTCCTCCGCCTGCAGTTTCTAACAGTGCTCCAAAAAGAACGAACAAAAATATAAAATCAACAGAAACACCTATGGGAATTCCAAAAATAGCTTCTTGATCAAACCATTGAAATCCGACTAATCTTTTTACAGATAAACCTCCATGAGAAATGATATCAGGTGCATATTTTCCAAAATAAGAAAATAAAAGAAAGCAGATAGCGATAATTACCAAAGGTAAACCTATTGCTCTCCTTGTGGCCTCTAAAAGTATTAAAATACCAGTTGCTCCAATAATAAGCTCTACAGGAACTTTAAATCCAAATATCTCTTTAACTAAGAGAATACCTCCCCTATTAACAAGATCATCATAAAAAAAATAAATATAAAGACAACAGCATGCAGCGACAATACTTATAAGAATATCTAGAGCTGATATTTTTTTCCCTCTTACCATAGGAAAAATTAAAAATGTAAGCGTCAAAGCAAAACCTAGATGTATTGCTCGAGCAGGTAAACCTTTGAACATTCCAAAGTTAAACCAAAAAGGAAAAGGAGAGGCATACCAAAGTTGAAACAAAGTCCACAGAATAGCTATACCAAAAACTATTTTTAAATGTAGGCCTGATAGATTTCGTGTCGGAGAAATATCTTCTTGAATTTTATCTTTAATCTTACTTTGAATAGTTTTATTCATTTCGTTTAAGATACATTATTATAAAAAAAAAGGCCCAAAAAATATTGGGCCTTTTTTAATTTAATTAAAAAGTTGAATTACATTAATCCAGCTTCTTTGTAGTACTTAATTGCACCTGGATGTAATGGAGCTGATAATCCATCAGCTATCATATTTTTCTTTTCCAATGGCGCAAAAGCAGGATGTTGTGCTCTGAAATCATCAAAGTTTTCCATTACCGCTTTTGTTACTAAGTACACTAACTCTTCAGAAACATCTGCGCTTGTAACAACTGTAGCTTTTACACCAAATGTTGTAGCATCTTTTTTCTGATTTGAGTAAGTCCCTGCTGGGATCACTGCTTTAGCATAATAGTCAGCTCCATCAATTAAACCTTGAACTGGTGCACCAGTCAGATTAATTGGGCTTGCTTTTGCTTTACAAGTTGCTGCTTGCTCCATAGCACCATTAGGAAATCCAACTGAATATCCAAATGCATCTATTTTACCGTCGCAAAGAGCTTTCACTTGCTCAGAAGAAGTAAGTTCAGTAGTTGCTTTGAACATACTCATGTCCGCTCCCATAGCTTTCATTAATTCTTCCATAGTTCCTCTTTGACCAGAACCTGGGTTACCAATGTTTACCGTTTTTCCTTTTAGACCTTTAAAATCTTTTATTTTAGATTTTTTACTAGCCCAAATTTGGAATGGTTCATTGTGAACAGAAAATACAGCTCTTAAATTACTAAACTGTTTTCCTTCCCATTTACTAGAACCGTTGTAAGCATGATACTGCCAGTCTGACTGTGCAACACCAAATTGAAACTCACCATCTTTGATTTGTCCAATATTATAGTTAGAACCACCTGTTGAAGGTGCTGTACATCTGTAAGCTTTAGCTGTACCTTTTTTTCTACCGTGATCAGCACTAATTGCTGACTTATGTAACATTTTACATATAGCGTTACCTGTTTGGAAATATACTCCAGTAGGTCCGCCTGTTCCTATTGTAAAGAACTCTGCTGATTTAGCGATTGAAGTAATAGGGCTTGAAAAAGCAAACATTACTAGTACCGCTGAAATCAATGACGTTATTTTTCTCATGTGTACTCCTCTTGTTATAATAATTAATTTAACTATGTTATTTGATAGAGGTCAAAGAGAATCTTATAAATTTTTGGCCCAATTTGATAATTTAGAAACACCTTCGACTACATTTGGGGCGTACTTTTTAATCATTTCATCATCTATCATTTTACAGTTTGTAACATTTCTAAAAAATTCTATTCCGTCAAAATCAGTATAGCTTAATCTCGTCAACATTTTTTTTGGTTTAAAACCGAAGTCTGAGCCTGGTAACATTGCCACTCCTGTATCATTTAAAATAGCCTTACATAGTTCTGATGATGATTTATATTTTTTGTTTTTAAATTCTGGCATTAAATAAAATGCTCCTTGAGGTGGCGCTATCAGTATTTTGTTTGATTTTAGATTGTTATAAACATAGTTCCCCACAGCTTTTAATATTGCTGTCACTTTAAGTTTATAGAGATCATGTTCATGAGCATAAGCTTCTACAGATGCATATTGTGTAGGCGTATTAACTGTTGAATAAGACTCACTTGCAAGTGACTTTAAACTTTTCAAAAATTCAGTCAATTTTTTTGGTACAGCTAAAAATCCTAATCTCCAACCTCCTGCTCCGCACCATTTACTTAATCCGCCAGTGATGAAAGTAAATTCAGGATAAAATTTTGAAATTGAATTATATTCACTAGAAAAAGTAAGATCAGTATAAATTTCATCCGATAAAACCAAAATTTTATATTTTTTGGCTACCATGGCTAATTCTTCTAAATTTTTACAAACTGCTCCTGATGGATTATTAGGTGAATTAATGATTAGAATTAAGTTTTTATTTTTGCCAATTAATTTAATTTTTTTTTCAAGTTCTTTTCCGGTTGGAAACCAATTATTTGACCTTGATGTTTCTAACCAATGTACTCTGTTAGAACCAATTTCTGCCTGAGGTTCGTAAGAAACCCAACCTGGTGCGGGAATTATTATTTCTCCATTAAATGCGATATGAATAAGTAACATCGCTTCTTTCGAGCCAGGTGTAATTAGTATGTTTTCTTTTGGGTAATCGTTTCTTGTTCTTTTATATAAATATTTTGAAATATTATCTCTTAATTCAGGCAATCCTTGAATAGGCAAATATTCTTTTCTATGAGCGTTTTTTTTTAGTGCCTCTACAATTTTTTCTGGAACTGGAAAAGGTGATTGTCCAAAACCAAACTGATATACTTTTTTTCCTTCAGAAATTAGTTTTTTAGATTTTTCGTTTATTACAAGGGTTGAAGACTCTTTTAACCTCAGAATTTTCTTTTTTACTTTAGATGACATTTTAACTTTAAATTACCTATACGGGGACTGCCTATTAGAAGTCAAATCAATTGTTAAAATTGGAACATTTGACAAAACGATTCGGTCATGTTTTAATCTTACTTTGTTCTCAACTTTGATCTACATATAGTATAAAAAAAAATATCTGACACAAATATGAATTCCAACTCAAGAAATATCATAGCTCTTTTAGGCCCAACTAACACTGGAAAGACTTATGTGGCCATTGAAAAAATGTTTGAATTTGAGACTGGAATATTTGGTTTGCCCTTAAGACTTTTAGCTAGAGAAGTTTATGACAAATGTGTGAATAGAGTTGGAGTAGAAAAAGTTGCTCTAATTACAGGAGAAGAAAAAATAATCCCAAGCACTGCGAATTATTTTATATGCACAGTTGAGTCAATGCCTAAGGATAAAATAGTAGATTTTATTGCTATCGACGAAATTCAAATGTGTGCAGATAGAGAAAGAGGCCATATTTTCACTGAACGAATGTTACAGTCTCGTGGAACAAAATTAACAATGTTTCTTGGGTCACAAATCATGGCAAACATTATTAATGAATTAGTTAACAATGTTCATTTTGAGAATAAAGAACGATATTCAAAATTAAGTTATTCAGGAATTAAAAAAATATCAAGGCTTGATAGAAAAGTAGCAATTATAGCTTTCTCTATTGAGGATGTGTATGCAATAGCTGAGTTAGTTAGACGTCAAAAAGGTGGAGCTGCAGTAATTATGGGTTCATTGAGTCCTAAAACAAGAAATTCTCAAGTTGGTTTATACCAGTCAGGAGACGTAGATTATTTAATTGCCACAGACGCAATCGGAATGGGTTTAAATATGGATATCAATGAAATTTATTTTTCTAATTTAAAAAAATTTGATGGAAAAAAAACAAGACGGTTAAATTTAATCGAAATGTCTCAAATAGCTGGTCGCGCTGGTCGTTATAAAAATGATGGAGGATTTGGAACCACTGGAGATTGTGAAACTTTAAATTCAGATGAAATTGAAAAGATTGAAAAGCATCATTTACCTGATACCAAAACAATTTATTGGAGAAATTCAAATCTAGATTTTAGAAGTCCAGAAAAATTAATTGCGACTCTTGAGCTTAAACCTAATCAAAAAAACCTTTTAAGAACAAATGACTCGCTTGATGAAAGTGTATTAAGGTTTTTTCTAAAAAAAGGTGTAAATAATATTATTTACCATAAAAATTTAGAACTATTATGGGAATGCTGTCAGATCCCAGATTTTGAAAAGAAAGCTTATAACCAACATATAAATGTAATAGACAAAGTATTTCAATTTTTATCTACAAGAAAAAGAAAAATTCCAAGTTCTTTCATGAAAGAACAATTAAAGGGTCTTGAGAGAGATCATGGAAATGTTGATTTATTGTCCCATAGACTTTCCAATGTAAGAACCTGGTCTTACGTGGCTAATAAAAAAAACTGGGTAGAAAACTCTGACTATTGGGTTCAACTTACTAAAAGTATTGAGGACAAATTGTCTGACAAATTACACGAAGAATTAACAAAAAGTTTTATAGATAAAAAAATTAGTATTCTTTCAAGAAGCTTAAAACAGGATTTAGTTTTAAATACAGAAATTAACGATGAAAATAAGATACATATTGATGGACAGTTAGTTGGGGAATTAAAGGGTTTAAAATTTATTATAGAGGTTACATCTAAAACACTAGACACCGATATCAAATCAATCAAAAAGGCCGCAAGAAAAGGCGTAGAAAAAGAACTAATTAAAAGAGTTGACGAAATTTTAACAAATTCTGAAATAGAAATTGAAAATCAAGGCAAGATAATTTGGAAGGGAAATCCTATTGCAAGACTAAAAAAAGGCAGCAATTACTTGAGTCCTCATATAGATATTATCGCTGATGAATCGTTAAATGAGATCTCAAAATCTAAGTTAGTTAATTTCTTAAATAGATGGCTTACTAATCACATTGATAAGGAACTAGGTGATTTAATCAATTTAACAAAACATCAAATTAATAATCAATATTTGAGAGGATTGGTTTTCCAACTTTATGAAAATAATGGTGTCATTAAAAGAAGCGAGGTAGATAAAATTGTGAAATCAATTCCAGCAGATGAAAGGAAAAAATTGTGGGGTATGGGAATTAAAATAGGTAGATATCATATTTATTTACCCAAAATGCTTAAGCCTAAAGCAGTAGAGTTTCGAATTCGCTTATGGAAAATATTTCACAATCTATCTGATAAAAATAAAATTCCTAAATCAGGATTAAATTTTTTGGTTGACGCCAACTTAAATAAAAGTTTTCTTTTACTTTGCGGATTTGAAAAATTTCAAGAATTATTCGTAAGAATTGATATTCTTGAAAAATTATTTCTAAAAATTTTAGAAAATACTAAGGATAAAAAATTCAAGATAAATTCTGAAATGATGAACCTTTTGGGCTGCTCTAAGGATAATTTCTATAAATTGATGACTTATATGAATTATAAAAAGGATAAAACAGCTGATACTTATATTTTCAGAGGCGAAAAAAAGAGAAAAGAGAAAATAATACGATTTGACAAAAAGGAAAATCCATTTAATAAACTGCTTTCTCTAAATTTAAAATAAATGACTAAATTAGATAAAGACAGTGTTATAGGAATTTCTGCATTACTTGTACATGCCGCAAACATAGATGAAATTTACTCTGATCATGAAAAAGATTTAATAAAGTCTTTTATCAAATCATATCTGGAGGATGAAAATGTAAATGAAATTTTAAAAAAAGCTGAGGAAATAGAAAATAATTCAAATCAATTATTAAATTATACAAATATAATTAAAGAAAAATCTATTGAAGTTAAGAAAGATATCATAGAACATCTCTGGAAAGTAATAATTTCGGACAATACTATTGATCAGTACGAGTCTAATCTAATGAGAAGAATTTGTGGACTGATTTATTTTTCAGATAAAGAATGTGGGGAAATAAAATTAAAATTAATTAATCACAAATGACGTATATTGTAAAAGACGAATGTATAAAATGTAAGCTTACAGACTGTGTTGAAGTTTGTCCTGTAGATTGTTTCTATGAAGGAGAAAATATGCTAACTATTAACCCAGATGAATGTATAGACTGTGGTGTGTGTGAGCCTGAGTGTCCAATAGATGCCATAAAAGCAGATACAGATGAAAGTGTAAAAGATATGGAAAAATGGTTATTGCTAAATAAAAAGTTTTCTGCAATATGGCCAAATATCTCTAAAAAGAAGGATCCAATGCCGGAACATGAAAAATTTAGAAATATTAAAAATAAGTATGATAAACACTTCTCAGAAAAACCTGGGAAGTAAACATTTATGCCAAAAAAGAAAAAAGTAAAAAAAGTAAAAAAAGCTCTTAAAAATAAATCACCTAAAAAAGTAAAACAATCATTAAAGCTTTTGGATAAAAAAAATAATATTCCTGGCCCTGATGAAAAACCTGAAATCAAGAAGATTAAAAAGCAACCCACTGAAAAAAGAATCTATAATTTAAAAGATTTTGTTGTTTATCCTAAACACGGTGTGGGCCAAATAATGGCTGTTGACAAATCAAAGATTGGAGAAATTGAAATCCAATTTTATAAAATATTAGTAGAGAAAGAAAAGTTAACTTTAACCGTTCCTATTAATCAACAATCGAAATTACGTCCGATAGCCTCTATTAATCAAATCAATAAGTGTGTTTCTATTTTGAAAACAAAACCAAAAATTAAAAGAACTATGTGGAGTCGACGTGCTCAAGAATATGATCAAAAAATCAATTCTGGTAAAATTTATGAATTGGCCGAAGTTGTCAAAGATCTAAATAAAAATACAGATATTATTGCCGATCAATCTTATTCTGAAAGGCAATTATTTGAGAAAGCTTACGAAAGACTAAAATCAGAGTTTGAGGCAGTTTTAAAAATCAGTCCTGAAGAAGTTCAGAAAAAAATGGACAAAGCATTAGGAAGAACAAATATTGTAGAAAGCGCGTAATAAAAAACGCCCTCTTTAAAAAATAAAAAGGGCGTTTAGTTAAAGAGAAAACTATCTTCTTCTTCTTCTCTTTTTTGCTTTCTTTTTAGTTTTCTTTTTAGCTTTTTTTCTTCTTTTAGCCATCTTTTCTCCCTTGTTAATAAACAAATCTTAGTGATTCGTTTGTTAATTAAACATTAATTATTAAAAGATTCATGTCAAATACAAATTAATTTAGAAAATTGATTCAAAAATTAAATTTTTAATTAATTTTTTTAATTTTAAATTACTTTACAAAAAGTTAGTAATATCAATGTTTTTTTAAGCAATTGTTTTATTTTTTATTAATTAATTTAATAAAGATTATCTAGTTGTTGTTTATAATTTTTAATTATTTCTTTTCTTTTTAACTTTAAAGTTGGTGTTAACATTCCGTTTTCAATTGTAAATTCTTCGTGAATTAAAACAAATTTTTTAATTTTTTCTATTAAACTTAAACTTTTATTTGTATTTTCAATTACAAGTTTAATTTTTTCTTTATTAATATCTTGTTCTGTAACAATTATTGCTACTAAATAGTTTTTTTTATCTCCATAAACAAATGATTGTTTAATTAATGTATTTAAACATAAAATATTTTCAACCTTGCTTGGTGAAATGTTGTCTCCACCCAAATTTACTATAATGTCTTTTTTTCTATCAGTTATTTTTAAATAATTGTTTTGATCTAATTCACCAATGTCCCCAGTATATAACCAGCCATCTTTGATTACATTTTTTGTCTCCTCCTCTAGATTCCAATAACCTAACATAACGTTTTCACCCTTTATCAAGATTTCACCATCCTTTGCTATCTTTACCTTATTAGTTCTAAATGGAGGACCAACCGACTCGACCTTAATCAAATTCGGTACATTACAGCTTACAACAGGTGAAGCCTCGGTAAGACCATAACCTTGTAGTGTGGGTAAACCTACTGCGTTTAAAAATTCTCCAATATTTTGATCTAGTGCTCCTCCGCCGGAAACGAAGGCTTGAAGATTTCCTCCAAATTGACTTCTGATTTTTTTTCTTACTAATTTTTCACATATAAAATTTACGATTTTTTCATTAAAACTTAATTTCTCTTTTTTAAGAATTTTTTTACCTAATTTTAAAGTTTGGTTTATCAATTTTCTTTTAAGTCCTTTTTGTTTTTCAAAATTCATGCTTATTTTTACAAAAAGGTTTTGATAAAATCTTGGAACAGCTGTCATAATAGTGGGTTTAGCAATACTCATATTTGAAATTAATTTTTCTAAACTCTCTGCATAAAAAACTTTTGCTCCGATTATTATTTGAATAAATTGTACAGTGTGTTCATAGGAATGTGATAATGGTAACCATGTTAAAAATGCAGGATCTCTTTTTTCAGTTAGAGTTTCAAGTAACTCAACTGCTCCTTCACAATTTGATAGTATACCGCCATGACTTAGTATAACTCCTTTGGGGTTTCCTGATGTACCCGATGTATAAATAATACAGGCAGGCATATTTCTTTTTAATTTATTGTTAACCACTTTTTTATAATTTTTGTCTTCAAGAATATTTTGAATTAATAAACTATCAGCGTCTATCTCTTCAAATGAGATCAATTTCTGTTTGCTTAAATTAATGTGTTTTTTTATTTTTTTAAATTGATCATTGTTTGAAACTATAATTAATGATGGCTTACAATCATTTAAAATATATTCATAATCATTTGAAGAATATGTTGTGAAAATTGGAACTGATATTCCTCCTGCGTTCATAACAGCAAGATCTGTCATTAACCAATACGGTCTATTTTCAGATAATATTAAACAACGATCTCCTTCTTGAATTAATGTTTGTAATTTTGATGAAAGTTTAAAAATCCTCTCTTTTATTTCACCCCAACTATAAGATGGTTTTCCTGGTTTTAACCATTTTAAAAAAGGTCTGTTAGGATCTACTTCCTCACACTTTTTAAAATATAATTCTACAAGACTATTAAGTTTATCTATTTCCATAACTTGGTGGGCGAAGAGAGACTCGAACTCTCAAGGTATTGCTACCACCGGATTTTGAGTCCGGCGCGTCTACCAGTTCCACCATTCGCCCATTTTTCGAAATAATCTAATTTATTTTTCTTACTAAGAGAACAAAAATAATTGATGTGACGAACATAATTAGTGCATATGCAGCAGTTGGCACCATAAAAACGATATCGTCCCATAATTGAGTGGCCACGAAAACAGCTAAAGTTCCATTTTGTAATCCGCATTCAAGTGAAATACATTTTCTTTGTTCTAATCCTGAGGCTAAAAATTTAGCAATGTAGTAGCCTATAAAAATCATTGTGATGTTTAAAATGAAAGCTACTAAACCTGCTCTTGTAATAAAGCTAATAATTCTATCCCACTCTTCAACCCAAATAGAAATAAAGACAATTAGAAATAATATTACCGACAATCTCTGAACTAACAGAGTTTTAGATACAATAAAATCCGTCATTAAACTTCTTACAATCATGCCAAAAATAACAGGAACTGTTACTACAAAAAACATTTTAGCAGCAATATTAATCATGGATATTTCTTTAGTTATTTCAAAACCTAGAAAGCTTGCTGAATTGTAGACAATTAAAGGAACTGTTATCACAGATATTAAACTCACAACTGCAGTTAACGTTACGGATAGCGCTACGTCACCGTTTGCAAATTTAGTTAATATATTTGACGTAACTCCACCTGGAGCTGCTGCAATTATCATTACACCTAGTGCGATTTCTGGTGGCACTGAAATAATATGGATTAAGATAAAAGCGATAATTGGAAGTATTATAACTTGACCAAAAAAACCTACTATAAAATCTCTAGGGATTGTAATTACTCTTTTAAAGTCTGCTACGGTTAAGCCAAGACCTAATCCGAACATTATTATGGCTAAACACACCGGAGCTATTGTTTTTGCTATTTCCATAATATTTTTGAAGAGGTTTAGATACTAAATTTTGAAAACTTCATCAAGTTAAACATTGTTGAAGCATAATCACTGAATGCTCTTTGACTAATAAGATAATTTTTTTCTATTATTTTCATATCTTCTCGTCTTACTCCTAAAGAATACTCTAGTTTTTTATTCCTTGAAATAAGCTTCCTTTTTTCAAGTGTTTTAAGTTTCCGAATTACTGTTGCTCTTGGGATAGAAGAGATGTCCGCAATTGATGAAGCGTTAATTCCTCTTTTTGCCTTATGTTTTAAATTCATTAAAAATAAGTCTCCATAGGTTTTAGGTTTTTTCGTTATATTGTTCTCTATTTCTTCAAATAAGCTTCTCATTTGAACTAAGCCAATAGATCCATATACATTCCAAGATTCTAGATCACCAAAAAATGATCTGTGTCTTGTTAAATAAGGTATTTGAAATCTGTACCAGTATTCCCAGCTTACTGTGAAATGCTCTGTAATAAACTTTTTAATATCCTCTTTTTGTAGGGCTTTACCAAACCAATCTTCAGCTGATAAATAAATTGAAATTTTTGATAGCAAACTTGCCATGTTTTCTATCGTGGCCATAGGTTTTTGAATTTCTAATCCTTTTGAATTTAAAAAGATTGTTTTCCCTGTTCTAATAATAACATCGTGTTTTTGTAAATAATTTATCTTTCGTCTAACTGTTTCTTTTGGAATATCTAAATCTTTTGAAATCTCAATTAAGTTTAATTTTTCAATACCTACTTTGTCCTGACTATAGAAAGCATCCAAAGACATAAAATGAAATCGGTCTGAATAGTTTACGTAAACTTTGTTCATTAGATACATTAAGATTAAATATGTATCGAAGTCGTTAAAATTTAAATAAGAACGGTTAACCCAGTCTTGCTGTAGTCTGTATAGACCTTTTAATACTTCGTTTATATTTCTTTGAAAGACTTCAAATACTTTGTCTTTGTCTAAGCTACCTTTTAGATTTTTTTGATTGTTTATATGAGCAATTTTTATGTCTGCAGGATTGCTCATTATGATTATTTATTCCAAGTTACGCTTTGATTAATAAGAATGGCCATTAAAATCCAAATGATAAACGTGTCACCTGGAGAAAAACCATAATCTGCACCAAACATTCCCGCAACTATTACGATAGCGTAGATCACAACTGTCGATAAAATTAAACTTGCGAGGTATCTAAGAATTGTGCATTTTAAATTCATGTTAAAAAAATTATACGACAGATGTGTAGAGCTGGCTAGGCATAAATTTTCTAAGCCTTTACTTGGCTTTGTAGCATTCATTGAAAGTTTCTTTTTCCCCGTTCCACCAGATTTAATGATCGTGCCTATGGTCGTAGCCAAAAGAGAAGATTATTTTAAGATATTTTTAATTGCTACTGTAGGTTCAGTTTTAGGTGGATTGTTTGGTTACATGTTGGGTGTGTTTTTTTTAGATGCTTCGATGGTTATTATCGAGTTTTATGGATATGAGGAAAAAGTTTTTCAAATTCAAGATAAGATGTCTACAAGAGGCGGTTTTTTAGCTTGGCTGGGTATAATGTTTTTAGCTGGTTTCACTCCTCTACCCTTTAAGGTGTTCACAATTACAAGCGGAGTTATTGGATTTAATCTTGCCGTTTTCTTTTTCATATGTCTTTTTACAAGAGGTTTGAGATTTTTATTAGTTTCTTACTTTACTTATCTTTTTGGTAAAAAATTTGGTGAATTTATCGAAGAGAAAGGTGCGTTATGGTTTACTTTAACTGGAATATTTATTGTAATTTTAGCAGCTGTCTTATACATAATCTTCGTTAAATGATTTTAAATAACAAGCTATTACTCAATGGTATTTTAGCCTTTAGTATACTCTCGCTTTCAATAGCTTACTTCATACAATATGTGCTTGGTCATAAACCATGTAATTTGTGTTTAATTGAGAGAGTTCCCTATATTGCAGCGATAATTCTTATTTCACTTGTCTTTATTTTAAATAAATACCAAAAAATAATTTCTAGCCTCATTTTAATATTCTTTATTTTTGGTGCTGTGGTTTCTTTTTATCATTTTGGTATAGAACAAGGTTTTTTTAGCGAATCTTTAGTTTGCGATTTGGGCAATAGCCGGCCCTTAAATAAAGAAGAACTTCTAAATCAGCTAAAAAAAACAGAGATAGTGAGCTGTAAAGATGTAACTTTTAGATTTTTGGGGCTTTCACTTGCTACAATAAATACAGTTATCTCATTAATACTTAGTGGTATTATAATAAAAATTATTAAAAATTATGGAAAAAACTAACAAGAAAACTTTAGAAGAAATTATAAGAGTTGACCATGCTGGTGAACGTGGGGCTATAAAAATATATGAAGGACAACTTCTAGCTCTTAAGACGTTCAAACAAGATGAATTTTTAAAAAAGAAAATAGAGGAAATGAAAGAGCATGAAAAAGAACACTACGAATATTTTGATAACGAAATTAAAAAAAGAAATATAAAACCTACAAAACTTTTACCTCTCTGGGATCTGATGGGTGTAACTCTTGGTTTTGGAACGGCAATGTTAGGAGAAAAAGCAGCCATGCTTTGTACTGCATCAGTTGAAGAGGTAATTGATGGTCACTATAAAGATCAAACTTATAAACTTGGAAAAGATGAAGAAGAGTTAAAAAAGAAAATTATGAAATTTAGGCAGGACGAATTAGATCATAAAGACATAGCGTATGATAATGGAGCAACAAAAAAAGGATTATACGGAGTCTTAGATAAAATCATTAAAACTTCATCAAGAATAGCTATTACGATTTCAGAAAAAGTCTAATTAAGGTTCTAACTCGATATCCCAATATAGATAATCCATCCAACTTTCATGAAGAAAGTTTGGTGGAAAATGTCTTCCGTTGCGATGTAAATCTTCAACTGTCGGCGCGTAAGGTTTATTAGCTAATTTTAGATCACAGTCTCTATAAAGCTTTCCACCTTTTTTAACATTGCAGCTAGAACAAGCTGTTACAACATTGTTCCAATCTGTTAATCCCCCTCTCGACTTCGGTAACAAATGATCAAAGGTCAAATCTTTTGTGTCACCACAATATTGGCAAGCAAACTTGTCTCTTAAAAAAACATTAAATCTTGTAAAGTTCGGATTTTTTGAAGGTTGAATAAAATTTTTAAGCGCGATCACACTTGGTAAATTCATTTCAAATGAAGGACTTCTTATTTTTCTTTTATAGTTTGAGACAATACTCACTCTGTCTAAAAAGACTGATTTAACTGCATCTTGCCAACACCAAATTGAAAGCGGGTAATAACTTAGCGGTCTAAAGTCAGCGTTTAGCACTAACGCCGGACATTTTTCAAGAGGTACTTTATCTACAGAAGAAATAATCATAAACTAAAGCTAACTGATACAAAAAATTATATCAAGTTATAATTATGTATCACTCAAAAAATTAAGAATTAAATTGTTTTTTTATAAATTGAAGGCCCAAACTTGACCCCTCTGTTGGTATACGATGTTCACAGTTTTTGAAAATTTTTGTTTCTATTTCATAATTATTTTTATTAAAAAAGTCTTTAGCCTCTAATAATGAATCGATAGAAACAACTTGATCTATGTCCCCATGCATTAAAATAATCTTTGGCCTAGAATTAATATTTTTTGAAAGATGTTCGGTGTCTATGATTCTACCTGAGTAACCAATAACAGAATTCACAGTATCTTTTCTTTTTAGACCAGCTTGTAAAGTAATCATGCAACCTTGGCTAAATCCTCCAATGATGATCTTGTCACTTGTTAGACTATTTTTTTTTTTTACTTCGTCAATAAGTTTATTTAATTTGTTTTCTGCGACAAGTGATTTAGCTAAAACTTGCTCCGGTGTTTGATCCATAAGATCAAACCATTGAAAACCTGAAGGGCTTGCTGCACATTTCTCAGGAGCATCAGGACAAATGAATATTGTATCTGGTAAATGAGTACGCCAGTAATTTGCAAGGATTGAGATATCGTTACCATCTCCACCATAGCCGTGGCAAAGTATTACGGCGTTTTTGGGTTTATTTTTAGAAAGTGGTTCTAAAACAATTGTATTTAATGAATAGGTCATGATAGTAGAATATTAATGTCTGAATTTTTTTTTAATTTTATAGGGTTTACTTTATTAGGTGCTGTAGCCATAGTTTTAATAATGGGTATATATACTTTATTTAAGGGCGGAAGTACTAGTAAAAAATATTCTAATAAATTAATGCAATTAAGGGTCTTGCTTCAGTTTATTGCAATTATAGTTCTGGTTTTAATGGCCTATTTTTTTAAAAATTAAATATATTTTTTTATTAAGCTAATAAAATCATCACTCACAAAATCAACTTCGCCAATTACTCTGCCAAATTCATCGCCATTTTTGTCGATTAAAATACTCGTAGGAAGTCCTCGCATTTTGAATTGCTTTACTAATTTCAACTTTGGATCATAGTAAGTATCTAAACTAGCGACACCAATACTTCTGAAAAAGTCTCTAACTTTTAGCTTATTAGGTTGTTCCATGTTAATAGCGTAAACTTTTACTTGTGGAAATTGATTGGTTAATTTTTCAAGCGAGGGCATTTCTCTTTTACAAGGCGCACACCACGTTGCCCAAAAATTCAAGATCATGATGTTGCCTTTTTTGTTAGTTAAATCCACTTCATTAAGATCTGAATCTTTGAATTTTAATTCTTTAATTTGAGTTGGTTTTTCATGAATTACTATATTTTTTGAAAAATCTTCTGCCCCGTAAAGATTATGGCTAATCAGATATAGAAGGATTATGTGAATATAGATTTTAAAAGATTTACTAATTTTCATATTAATTTAAATTAGAAATAACACAGTAAAATGAAAAATAAAACAATTTGGTCTAATAGATTTAAAAACAAAACGTCTCAATCTTTTCAAGAGATTGGGTCTTCAATTCATATTGATAAAAGACTTTATGAACAAGATATCGCTTCATCTGTTGTGCACACGCAAATGCTAGTGAAACAAAAGATTATTAAAAGTGAAGTTGGTAACAAAATTATCAATGGACTTAGAAAAATTAAAGTTCAGATAGATAAGGGAAATTTCGTGTTTAAAGAAAAGTTTGAGGATATTCACTTAAATATAGAAAAAGCATTATTTGAGATCATTGGTCCTTCAGCTGGATTTCTGCACACTGCAAGATCAAGAAATGATCAAGTAGTAACTGATTTTAAATTATGGGTCAAAGAAGCATCAAACGAAATCATTAAAAGTATTTCAGCTGTTATGAAAAATCTGATTAAAAAAGCAGAAAAAAATACAGATGCAGTTATGCCTGGATTAACGCATTTAAAAAATGCACAACCTATTTCATTCGCTCATTATTTGTTGTCATACTACGAGATGTTAAAAAGAGATAAAAAAAGGTTTGAAAATAATCTTGAGCTATTAAATGAGTGTCCACTTGGGTCTGCAGCACTCTCAGGAACATCTTATAAAATAGACAGAACCTATACTGCAAAAAAACTTGGTTTTAAAAAACCTACAGATAACTCAATGGACTCTGTATCGGATAGAGATTTTGCAATTGATTTTTTATATGCTTCTGCTGTTTGTGCAATGCACCTATCTAGATTGGCAGAAGACTTTATTATTTATAATTCCGATGCTTTCAATTTAATTTCATTCAAAGACAGCATGCTCACAGGCTCTTCTATTATGCCACAAAAAAAGAATCCTGATCCTGCGGAACTAATAAGAGGAAAAGTTGGAATGAATTATGGAAAGTTAAATGCAATGCTGACAATAATGAAAGGTCTTCCCATGTCATATTTTAAAGACATGCAGGATGACAAAGAGTTAGTTTTTAGTGGCTATGATACTTTGAAAGATACTCTAACTATGAGCGCCGAATTAATAAATTCTGTAAATGCTAATAAAGCAAATATGCTTTTTATGGCTAATCAAGGATATACAACAGCAACTGATTTTGCAGACTATCTTGTTAAAAATAAAAATTTATCATTTAGAGAGTCTTACGCTATTTCAGCAAAAGTTGTGAATTATGCAGAAAAAAATAAAAAGATGTTATCTGAATTAAATTTGGATGAAATCAAAAAATTTCATAAAGATTTAGATAAAAGTGTTTTAAAAGTATTTGATGTAAAAAATTCTATGAATGCAAAAAAATCTCATGGAGGAACATCTATAATTAACGTTAAATCAATGATAAAAAAATATAAAAGAGAAATTTAATGAAACTAATAACTGCTTTTTTCCTGGTGATTTTTATTTTAACTAGTTGTGGAAAAAAATCTGAACCTAAATACCAAGGTCAAATAGATCAGGTCAATATAATTTCATAATCTTATGCAAAATCTAAGATATGTAGGAAATAATTTATTTGTTGAAAAACTGTCAATTAAGAATATTTTAAAAAAAAATAAAACACCTTTTTATATTTATTCGGAGAGTCAAATTGCTCTCAATTTTTTAAAGTTTGCCAACACATTTAAAAAAACTGATCCTTTAATTTGCTTTGCTGCGAAATCTAATAGTAATTTAAATATACTAAGAGTTCTTGGTAAATTAGGTGCTGGAGCCGATGTAGTTTCAGGTGGTGAATTATTAAAAGCCTTAAAAGCAGGTATTAGACCTAATAAAATTGTATTTTCTGGGGTGGGTAAAACTGAAGAGGAACTTAAAATTGCAATTAGTAAGAAAATATTATTAATCAATTGTGAATCTGAAAGTGAAGCTAAACTAGTAAATAATTTATCAAAAAAATTAAGAAAGAAAGTTTCAATAGGATTTAGATTAAATCCAAATGTTGATGCCAAAACACATAAAAATATATCAACTGGTAAAGCTGAAAATAAATTCGGCTTATCGATTAAAAATTTTAAGGTTTTTCTAAAAACAGTAAAAACTTTTAAAAATGTAAAATTAGAAGCTTTAAGTGTGCATATCGGTAGTCAAATATTGAACGATACACCTTTTAGAAAAACTCTAAACGTAATGCATAAATTAATAAAAGAATTAAAACTGAATTTGAAATATGTCGATTTAGGTGGTGGTTTCGGTATTAATTATACTGATAAAGAAAAACCAATTAATCTTATTAAATATTCTAAACTAGTACATAATTTTTCTAAAAAGTTAAATTGTAAAATAATCTTTGAACCTGGAAGATCTATTATTGGTAATACTGGTCTTCTAATAAGTAAAATACAATTTATTAAAAAAGGTGCTAATAAAGACTTTATTATACTAGATGCTGGTATGAATGATTTTATGCGCCCTGCTTTATATGAAGCTTTTCATAAAATTATTCCTATTTCTAAAAAATCATCAAGAATGAAAGGTAAAATAGAATTTGTTGGGCCAATTTGTGAAACCACTTGCAAATTTGGAGTTTATAAAAACTATCCTAAAATAAATGAAAATGAATTTGTGGCTATAACTAATGTTGGAGCTTATGGTTCTTCTTTATCCTCAAATTATAATACAAGGCCGCTAGTTGCTGAAATTTTAATCAATAAAAATAAACTTAGATATATAAGAAAGAAACAAAATTTACTTAAATTGATTAATTCTTAATGCAATTGATTAGATCACTAATTTTTAATATTTTTTTATACGTTGGCCTAATAACAATTTTTATTTTAGCTATTCCAACATTAGTTTTACCGAGTAAATTTACAATATTTTTTGGTAGATTGTCTGCAAAATATATAGTGCTAATTTTAAGAATAATCTTAAATACAAAAGTAATTTTTCACGGGGAAGAAAATCTTAAAAAAGTAGAAAATTATTTTGTCGCTTCTGCACATCAATCTATGTTTGAGACTTTTGCTCTTCAAATACCCTTGGATGGTCCAATTTTTATTTTGAAAAAAGAACTGTTAAATATTCCTTTGTTTGGTTGGTATTTAAGAAAAATAGGTTCAATAGCAATCGTTAGAGAAACAACAACAAAAGAAAATTTAAACTTTTTTGATAAAGTAAAAGAAAGAATTGAAAAAAGTAAAAGGCCACTTTTAATATTTCCCCAGGGAACAAGAGTAAAACTTGGTGAACAACCACCTTTTAAAAAAGGAGTTGGTAGAATTTATAAAGCTCTAAATTTACCCTGTATTCCTGTAGCTCATAATGCTGGTAAAGTCTGGCCAAAGAATAGTTTTATGAAACACCCTGGTGATATTCACATTTCATTTTTAGAACCAATCATGTCGGGTAAAGATAATGAAGAATTTACCAAAGATATAGAGAGTCAAATTTATACTGAAATAAGAAAGTTCTCTTAATTATTTTCTTCCAAAACCTGGTTTGTCAGTATCTTGACCAGCTTCAATAATTTCTTTTCTCACTTTTTTAGTTGATGAAAAAATCTCTAAAAGTTTTTTACTATCTTTATTTTTTATGGCATCTTTTATTTCATCTAGATTCTTAGAATAATTGTCTAAAACTTTTAAGATATTTTCACTATTATCAATAAATATATCTTTCCACATTAAAGGGTCTGATGCTGCTATTCTTGTAAAATCTCTTAATCCACCTGCACTATACTGAATGACATCGTCCTTAAATTTGTCTTCTTTGTTAATTGCTGTTTTTACAATACTGTAAGCTACGGCATGTGGTAAATGGCTGGTTAATGATAAAACATAATCATGATCTTCAAATGTCATACGTTTAGTCTTGCTTCCAAGCTTTGACCAAAAATTTTCTAAAGATTCTATTTTATCCTCGGCTACTTTTTTATCAGCAGATATTATGCACCATCTATTTTTAAATAAACTTGCAAAACCTGCCTCTGGACCACTGTATTCTGTTCCAGCTATAGGATGTGAAGCAATCCAATTTACATTTTTAAGATTTAAATTGCTGATAATTTTATTCACTTCTTTTTTTGCAGAACCTGTATCGGTTAAAATTACATTTTCTTTCAAACTAGTATGAATAGATAAAAGTATTTCTTTATAGCTACTTAAAGGAGTAGCAATCACTACTAAATCGGAGTCCTTTACGACATCTGAAATGTTACTGAAAGTTTTTACTGAAAAATTCTTTTTCAAATAATCAATAACTTTCGATGATTTATCGTAAGCAGTTATTTTAGTTGCTAATTTTTTTTCTTCTAATGCTCTCAAAATAGAAGTGCCAATTAAACCACATCCAATTATACTTATTTTATTAAACATTTAATATTCTTTTCATTTTGAAAATTAATTTTCTATTTTCTTCACTTTTTCCGATCGTAATTCTTAATGAATTCTTAATACCATAAACATCCATTTTACGAACTAAAATTCCTGCTTTCGCTAATAATTTAAAAACTCTTGATGAATTAATTTTTACTTTATCAAATTTAACTAATAAAAAATTGCTATAGCTTTTATTAGTTTCAATTTTCATTTTTTTAAATTCATTAAACATTTTTTTATTCCAATTGTTAACGTGTTTAATTTCTTTATTTAACCAAGCGCTATCTTTTACTGCAGCAGATGCAGCAAACAAAGCTGCTTTGTTTACATTAAAAGGTGGCTTAATTTTATTTAACGTATCAATAATTTCTTTTGATCCATATCCCCACCCAACTCTCAATCCTGCTAGGCCATAGATTTTTGAAAATGTTCTTGTCATTACCACATTTTTAAAGTTAGAAAATAATTTTAAAGCTGAAGAATAATTTTTTTGTTTTACATATTCAAAATAAGCATCATCAACTACTAACAAAATATTGCTTCGTAGTTTTTTTCGTAAAAACAACAAATCTTTTTTCGCAATATAGGTCCCGGTTGGATTATTAGGATTAGCCAAAAATACAACTTTTGTCTTGGTAGTTACTTTTTTTAAAATATCTTTTACTGAAACTGTAAAATTATTTTCATTTGAATAAATAACTTTTGCTCCATTCATTTTGCTATAAATTCTATAAATAATAAAACTATATTTAGGCACAATTACCTCGTCACCTTTTTTTAGGTATGCTTTACAAATTAATTCAAAAATTTGATCTGACCCTGATCCCAAAATAACTCTATTTTTATCTAATTTAAATTTTTTTGATAAAGTTTCTCTTAAGAAAGTACCATTGGTATCGGGATATCTTGCAAAACTTTTTGATACTTTTATATATTCTTTTTTTGCTTTCGGACTAGGTCCAAGTGCAGACTCGTTAGCTGATAATTTTATCTTAGCTAGTCTATTTTTAAATACGCTCATTCCTGCTACGTATTTTTCAGTAATTATATTATTTGGTTTAGGTAACCTCATTTATTAATGTAATATCCAAATTGTTAGAGTTTTTCTAGAAATCTTTATCTTATATAAAATTGACAAGTTTGTGATGATCTAGTAAATAGATAACGCGCTGATTTAACCATATTGCAAGCGCATAATAAATTTAGCTAAAAAGGGAGATGCCCAGTTTAGCTGGGCTTTTTTTTTGGATGAATAGAAAAATTGAGACTATAAATAAGATTACTATTACTAAACCGCTCAAGCTTGATTGTGGAAAAACCATTAAGAATTTTCCTCTAGCCTATGAAACCTATGGAAAGCTTAATGAGAACAAAGATAACGCTATATTAGTATTCCACGCTTTAACGGGTGATCAATTTGTAACTGGCACAAACCCTATAACAAATAAAGAAGGCTGGTGGGTCACCGCTGTTGGTCCTGGCAAGGCTATTGATACAGATAAATATTTTGTGATTTGTGCAAATGTAATTGGTGGATGTATGGGATCTCTTGGACCAAAAGATACGAATCCTGAAAACAACCAGCCCTACGGTTTAGATTTTCCAGTTATCACAATTAAAGATATGGTGAAAGCACAAGAGTCTTTATTGGAACACCTTGGTATAAAAAAACTTTTATGTGCTACTGGTGGATCAATGGGCGGAATGCAGTTATTACAATTTTGCGCAACATTTCCTGATAAAGCTTTTTCAGCTATTCCGATAGCTTGTAGTTCGAGTCATAGTGCGCAAAATATTGCACTTAATGAACTTGCACGCCAAGCTATAATGGCTGACCCTGTATGGGATAATGGAAAATATGTATCAAAAAATGTGCAGCCTAAAAATGGCTTAGCAGTTGCAAGAATGGTTGGACATATAAGTTATTTATCTGAAAAAGGTATGCAGGAAAAATTTGGAAGAAAATTACAAGAAAAAGCTGATTACGAATTTAGTTTTAACGCAGATTTTCAGGTAGAGAGTTATTTAAGACACCAAGGTTATGCTTTTGTGGAAAGATTTGATGCAAATTCAATTCTTTATATAACTAGAGCAATGGATTATTTTGATCTTTCTAAACAATATAAAGGTGGGTTAGTTGAAGCTTTTAAAAATCAAGACACGAAATTTTTAGTAATATCATTTTCTTCAGACTGGCTTTATACAACAAAAGAAAATAAGGATATAGTAATTGCATTAAATGCATCTGGTGCTGATGTTTCCTATTCAGAAATAGTAACAGACAGGGGGCATGACTCCTTCTTGCTAAATGAACCAGAATTTTTAAAAACTCTTAAAGGTTTTATAGATTCAATGTATGAAAAGTTTAAAAATGAAAAAAGAATTTAAAGTAATAGCTGAATTATTACCTAACAACACAAGAGTCTTGGATGTTGGTTGTGGAGATGGATCTCTAATGAATTTCCTAAAAGAGGAAAAAAATATAGAGGTACGTGGATTAGAACTTAATCAAGAAAATGTGCAACAATGCATACACAAAGGTTTACCAGTTATACAGGGGAACGCTGAAACTGAACTTCATCAATTTCCTAATCAATCTTTTGACTACGTTGTGCTTAGCCAAACGTTACAAGCTTTTTATAATCCAGAAGAAGTTTTAAAAAATCTTTTGAGAATAGGCAAAGCAGTAGTTATTTCAATTCCAAATTTTGGATATTGGAAAGTAAGGATGAAACTTTTATTATTTGGTGAAATGCCGGTTACAAAAACATTACCAAATACTTGGTATAACACTCCTAACTTACATATGTGTACTATTAAAGATCTATTTAAGTTTTGTTATGAGAAAAATATAAATATCAAACAAGTAATTGGAGTTAATGAAGATAAAACTTCATTAATAAAAAAAAGCAATTTAGAAATAAAAAATCTCTTTTCAAAATTAGGGATTTTTTTGATAGGGTAAATGATTGTAGAAATTATTCCATGCTTAAGTGACAATTACAGTTATTTAATTCATGAAAAAGAAACAGGCACTGTTTCAATAGTAGATCCTTCTGAATTTAATGCCTGTGATAAAATAATAAATAAATATAAAAAGTTAGATTTTATTTTAAATACTCATCATCATGCTGATCATGTTGGCGCTAACCTTGAACTTAAAAAAAAATATAACTCAAAAATTTTAGGCTCAAACTCAGATGAAAATCGTATTCCAGGAATAGATATATTGCTTGCAGAAAATCAAAAGCACAAAATTGGAAATTTAGAATTTGAAGTAATTTTTATTCCAGGCCATACAAAAGGCCATATAGCTTTTTTCTTTAAAAAGGAAAAAATTGCTTTTACTGGAGACACGTTATTTTCTTTAGGCTGTGGTAGAATATTTGAAGGCACTCACGAGGAAATGTTTAATTCTTTAAATAAAATAAAAAATCTTCCTCCTGATACAAAAATATATTGTGGACACGAGTATACAAATTCAAATTTAAATTTCTGTTTAGAGCATGATCCAAAAAATACCTATTTAAAAGATAAAAAAATTGACATCGAAAAAAAACTTAACTCTAACCAGCCGACTATTCCATCTACTCTAGATGACGAACTTAAAACAAATATTTTTCTTAGGTGCGATGACCCTGAAATAAAGCAAGGCTTAGGATTAAAAGATTCAACCGATGTTGAAGTTTTTTCAAAATTACGAGATTTAAAGGACTCTTTTTAGCTCCAATAATCTTGACTTACTAGCGCTTAGAGCTATATTGCGTGGAAATTAGAAAAAGAGATATTATGTCATTTGCTATAATAGAAACTGGTGGAAAACAATACAAAGTAACCGCAAGTAAAATATTAGAAATTGAAAAACTTAACGCTAAAGTTGGTGAAACCATTAAGTTTGATAATGTTTTACTTTTAAACGACGACAAAAGTACCGAGGTTGGTAGTCCTAAAGTCGAAGGAGCTGCAGTAGAGGCTAAACTTTTAGACAATGTTAAAGATAGAACTGTATTAATTTTTCATAAAAGAAGAAGAAAACATTCCAGAAAAAAGAATGGTCATAGACAACGTCATTCAAAGATACAAATAACGAAAATTTTAGCAAAAGGCGGAAAAGTTATAGATGAAGCAAAAATTGTTGAGAAAAAGAAAGCTATTAAAGTAGAGAAAAAAGTTATAAAAAAAGTAGCAAAAAAATAGGAAATTAAATGGCAACTAAAAAAGCAGGTGGATCATCGAAAAACGGCCGAGATAGTAAAGGTAGACGTTTAGGAGTAAAAAAATACGGTGATCAAGATGTAATACCTGGAAACATTATAGTCAGACAAAGAGGAACTAAAATTCACCCTGGTGATAATGTTGGTATAGGTAAAGATCACTCAATTTTTTCTTTGATTAAAGGAAAAGTTAAATTTAAAAAATCTAAATTAAACAGAACTTTTGTTTCTGTAATCCCCAATTAAATCTATATAAATAACCAAAGTTATTTATATTATAGTAAGAATGAAATTTTTAGATCAAGCAAAGATTTATATTAAAGCTGGAAGTGGTGGGTCAGGTTCTGCAAGCTTCAGAAGAGAAAAATTTGTGGAATATGGCGGACCAGATGGTGGAGATGGTGGAGATGGTGGGTCAATAATTATTGAATCTGATAGAAACCTTAATACATTAATTGATTTCAGGTATGCTCAACATTTTAAAGCCCAACATGGAAAACCTGGGAGTAAAAGAAATAAAACTGGAGCCAATGGAGAAGATTTGATTTTAAAAGTACCTTTAGGAACCCAAATATATGAGGAAGATAATAATACATTAATTTATGACTTTACTAAGAATAAAGAAAAATATCTTGTGGCATCGGGTGGCAAAGGTGGACTCGGTAACGTAAGATTTAAAAGCTCAACAAATAGAGCGCCAAGAAAAAAAACTAATGGAAAATTAGGTGAAGAATTTTGGATATGGCTTCAATTAAAAGTAATTGCGGATATTGGAATTATTGGTAAGCCAAATGCTGGTAAATCTAGTTTGCTCGCAGCGATAACAAGAGCTAAGCCAAAAATAGCAAACTATCCTTTTACAACAATTAATCCAAATTTAGGAGTGTCTTACTACGGAGGGAAAGAGATTACTTTAGCTGATATTCCTGGTTTAGTAGAAGGTGCGCATAAAGGTATTGGTCTTGGAGATAAATTCTTAAGACATATAGAAAGGTGTAAAATTTTACTTCACTTAATAGATTTATCAGATTACGACTTATTAAGTTCTTATAAGAAAATTAAATTGGAATTATCTAATTATGATAAAGATTTAGTAAAAAAGAAAGAAATCATTTTTTTTAATAAATCAGATTTATTAGATGATAATGAAATAAATGAAAAATTGAAAAAATTTAAAAAAAAAATTAAAACTAAATATGAAGTTGTATCTGTTTATTCTAGTAAAGACATTCAAAAAATAAAAAAATTATTAATTAAATATGCTAATTAAAAACGCGAATAAAATAGTTTTAAAACTTGGATCTGCAACCGTAATTGATGCAAAAGGTAATTTCAAAGAAAAGTGGGTAACTTCTCTTATTAAAGATATTAAAAAATACGGAAAAGGAAAAGACTTTGTAATTGTCTCATCAGGTGCAATTGCTCTTGGCCAAAAATATCTAAAGATTAAAAAAAGAAAAATTAAACTAGAAATGAGCCAGGCTATAGCTGCTGTTGGACAAATTCATTTAGCTGGAGAATTTCAGAAACTATTTGATAAATATAAGATAAAAACTGGTCAAATTTTAATCAGCCCAGATGACACCGAGCAAAGAAGAAGGGCTATTAATGTAAGAAGAACATTTGATAATTTGTTTAAACTTAAGGCGATTCCTGTAGTCAATGAAAATGACTCAACTGCTACTAGTGAAATTAAATATGGAGATAATGATAGGTTAGCTGCAAGAGTGGCCCAGATTATTGGGGCTGATGTGCTAATTTTATTTTCTGATGTTGATGGACTATACGATAAGTCGAAAGGTAAACAAATTGTCAGAGAAGTAACTTCGATTAATGAGAAAATCGAGTCTATGACAGACAACAAGAAAAATAAATTTGGTTCGGGAGGTATTGCTACAAAGTTAGATGCTGCTAAGATTTGTATGAATTCAGGTAGTCATATGTTTATCGCTAATGGTAAGGTAAATAGTCCAATTTCAAATATGATTAAAAATAAAAAATATACTCATTTCTTCCCAAAAATTTCTACATTAGACGCGAGAAAAAAATGGATTATAGGTTCCCTTAATTACAATGGAACTATCTATATTGATAATGGAGCAGCTAAAGCTTTATCAAATGGTAAAAGCCTACTCGCGGCTGGTATAACTAAGATTAATGGAAATTTCAAAAAAGGAGAAAATGTAATAATCTTAGATCAGAATAATAATCAGCTTGCTCGTGGGCTATCATCATTTAGCTCTGTGGAAATAGATAAAATTAAAGGCAAGCAAAGTAAAGAGATAGAAACAATTCTTGGTTATCTAAGTAAAACTGAGGTCATTCATAAAGATGATATGGTATTATTATAAATGAATTATTTAGAAACAGTTGGAAAAAACGCGAAAAAAGCCTTTGAGGATTTAAAGAACGTAAAACATAAAAAGATAAAAAAAGTTTTAGAAAGTTACAATCGATCTCTTCTAAAAAATACAAACAAAATAATCAGAGAAAATTTAAAAGATGTAAAAAACGTTAAAAGAAAACATTTAGTAGACAGGCTTATTTTAAATAAAAAGAGAATAGAAGGTATTAGGCACTCAATAAATGAAATAGCAAAGTTTAAAGATCCGATTGGAAGAGTTTTAGAAACATGGCGCAGACCAAATAACTTAATTATTAAAAGAGTTACAACTCCAATCGGAGTCATAGGCGTAATATATGAAAGCAGACCTAATGTAACTGCTGATGTTGCAGCATTATGTTTTAAATCAGGAAACTGTTCTATTTTAAGAGGTGGATCAGAAGCTTTTAATTCAAATAGATTATTAGCTAATTTGTTCAGAGATAATTTACGAAAAAATAATGTCAATCAAAACTGTGTTCAATTTATTGAAAATCAAAAAAGATCAATAGTAGATCAATTATTATCAAAAATGAGTGCGTACATTGATGTGATTGTACCAAGAGGGGGGAAAGGACTTGTAGCAAAAGTACAAAAATTTTCTAACGTACATGTAATTGGTCATCTTGAAGGATTGTGCCACATTTATGTTGATAAAAGTGCAAATATAAATATGGCTAGGGATTTAATTATTAATGCAAAAATGAGAAGGACAAGTATTTGCGGTGCAGTTGAAACTCTTCTTATTGAAGAAAAAGCTTTAAAATCACATGCTAAAGAAATAATTAATGGGCTTTTAGACTCTGGCTGCGAAGTTAGAGCTGATAAAAAAGTTAACAAAATTTTTAAAGGAAAATTAAAAAAAACCACTGTGAGAGATTGGAAGACAGAATACCTTGATGCAATTATTTCAGTTAAAACAGTTAAAAATGTAAAAGGTGCTATCGAACATATTTTGAAATATGGTACGATGCACACCGATAGTATAATCACTAACAACAAAAAGTATGCTGAGATTTTTTTAAATGGAGTTAATAGTTCAATAGCTATGCATAATGTTTCTACTCAATTTGCTGATGGTGGTGAATTCGGTTTCGGCGGCGAAATAGGTATTTCTACAAACAAACTTCCACCTAGAGGTCCTGTAGGAATAAACCAACTAACTTCATACAAATATCTTGTTTCTGGAAATGGAATTGTTAGACCATAATTAATGGAAAGTATCCAAAAAAAATACATCGGATTATTGGGTGGTAGTTTTGATCCTCCTCATAAAGGACACTTAGGTATATCAAAAATTGCCATTAAAAAATTAAAATTAAAAAAAATTTATTGGGTAGTAACCAAAAAAAATCCTTTTAAAAATAAAACTTTTTATTCTTTAGATGAAAGAATTAAGTATGCAAAGAAAATATCTAGATCTTGCAAAAAAATTACGACAATACATCTAGAAAATATTGTCAAATCTCCCAGGTCTATTGATCTGATAAATTATTTTATAAAAAAAGAAAAAATTAGTAATATCTATTTTATAATTGGTTCAGATAATTTAATCAAATTTCATAAGTGGAAAAGCTGGAAAAAGATAGTAAAATTGGTGAAATTAGTAGTTTTTTCTAGAAAAGGATATGATAAAAAGGGAATGATATCAATTGTGGCAAAATATTTAAAAAATAAAATTATCTTCATCAAAAACAAGCCTATTACAATCTCATCAACGCAGCTAAAAAGTCAAAAAAATATAAAATAAATAATGGAAGTTACTGAAATAAAAAAAAATATTGAAAAAATACTAGATGATAATAAGGCTCAAAATATAACGTCTATAAATCTCAAGAATAAATCCTACATTGCTGATTATATGATAATTGCTTCTGGTACATCCTCTAGACATCTTCAATCGCTTTCTGAAATTCTTGTAAATGAACTTAAAAAAGAAGGAGTTGAAAATTGCCGAATGGAAGGAAAAGATAGTAGTGATTGGAAATTAGTAGATGCTCATGATATAATAGTTCATATTTTTCATCCTGAAAAGAGAGAGTTTTACGATTTAGAAAAAATGTGGTCAGAAGAAATTCCAAAAGAAAAGGCAATGATATGAAAAAAACTTTAATTTTTATTACATTGTTTTCTTATTTTTTGACCAATTCAGTTTTTGCAAAAAATGATCTCTACGAGAAAATAGATTTATTTGGAGAAGTTTTAGAAAATATTAAAAAAGAGTATGTTGACGATGTAGATCAATCCGAGGTCATGGACTCAGCGATCAATGGAGTATTGCAATCCCTAGATCCTTACTCTGCATACATGAGTCCAGAATTATTTAAGGAAATGCAAACTGACACTAGAGGAGAATTTGGAGGTTTAGGCATAGAGATTGGAATGGAAGCAGGGGTAGTTAAAGTGATCTCGCCCATCGATGATACACCAGCTGCAAAAGCAGGAATAAAAGCAGGAGATTACATTGTTAAAATCGGAGAAGAACAAGTACAAGGTAAATCCCTAATGGAAGCAGTTAAGCTAATGAGAGGACCAGTCGGTACGACGATAGATTTAACAGTGAGAAGAAAAAATTTGAAAAAACCATTAGAATTTAAAATTACTAGGCGGATTATCGAAGTTCAGTCAGTAAATTCCGAAATAATTAGTAAAGAAAAAAATATTGGGTACTTAAGGCTTAAATCTTTTAATGAAAATAGCGATAATCAATTTCTCAAAATTCTAAAAAAATTTCAGAATAACAATAAAATTAAAGGATACGTTATTGATTTAAGAAATAATCCTGGAGGATTATTAACCCAAGCAATAAATATTACTGACTTTTTTTTAGATGATGGAGAAATTGTTTCTACAAAAGGAAGAAAAGTTTCTGAAACCAGGAAATTTTTTGCCAGAAAAGGAGATGAAATTAGAGGTAAACCTATTGTTGTTTTAATTAATAATGGTTCAGCGTCGGCTGCAGAAATATTTGCTGGAGCTTTAAAAGATCATAAAAGGGCAATTATACTGGGGGAAAATTCGTATGGTAAGGGGTCTGTTCAATCAATAATTCCTTTAACGAATGGAGGTGGTATGAGATTAACTATCTCCAAATACTATCTTCCATCTGGTAAATCTATTTCAGAGGTGGGTGTAACTCCAGATATCATTGTAGAAGAAATCGGCGATGATTTTAAAATTAATTCTGAGAGAGATAATCAGCTTAATTACGCTATAAAATTATTTAACTCATAAATTATGAGCAAACATGTACTTCCAATGCGTATAGGGGTTGGGATAATTCTTTTAAATAATTATAACCAGGTTTTTGTAGGAAAAAGAAAAGACAACCCGGTAAATAATTGGCAAATGCCACAAGGAGGCGTTGACAAAGGAGAAGATTTCACAACAGCTATGAAAAGAGAATTAATTGAGGAAACAAGCGTTACAAATATAAAAATTTTGAAAGAAATAAATCATATGTTTGAATATGAGCTCCCAGAAAGTTTAATTGGCAAAATTTGGAACGGTAAATTTAGAGGCCAAAAACAAAGATGGTTTATTACTAGATTTTTAGGAAATGACAATGAAATCAATTTAGATACCCGTCGTCCAGAGTTTATTGATTGGAAATGGATAGATCCAATAAAATTACCAGAAGTTATTGTAAATTTTAAAAAAAATTTATATATCAAACTTCTTAAAGAGATAAATTTAATTATTGGCTAATTTCTTTTAAAGAGTTTATTTTATAAGAAGTAATATATTGCTCTTTATCAGACAAATTGGTTTCTTGAAGTTTTTTTTCTGCATCTTTTAAAGCGCCACTTATAGAATTTTTGTCGAAGTTTTTTAAATCTTTTACAGTTGATGATAAAATTAAAAGATTATTGTTTGAAAATTCAACTGTTCCTTCGTCGGCAAAAAATTTTTTTTCATCTTGATTTCTTATTGATATAATTCCAGGTCTCAAGAAAGTGATTAATGGAATATGATCCCTTAAAATTCCCATTTCACCTTCAAATGACGGTATTGTTACCTCTATCGCATCTGACTTAAGAATTGATTTGTCTGGTGTAATTATTTCAACTGAAAATTTTTCTGACATTATTTATTATCTTTGGACAACTTTTCTGCCTTCTCTATTACTTCTTCTATGCCCCCTACCATATAGAAGGCTGCTTCGGGTAAATGGTCATATTCTCCTTTGCATATAGAGTCAAATCCCTTAATAGTATCCTTAAGATCAACTAATTTGCCAGGTGACCCTGTAAACACTTCAGCAACAAAAAAAGGTTGAGAAAGAAATCTCTGTATTTTTCTTGCTCTTGCTACAGTAAGTTTATCCTCTTCAGAAAGTTCATCCATTCCTAAAATAGCAATTATGTCTTGTAAAGATTTGTAGGCTTGTAATATTCTCTGGACATCTCTCGCCACTCTATAATGATCATCTCCAACAACTCTTGGATCTAAAATTCTTGAAGTTGAGTCCAGCGGATCAACTGCAGGATATATTCCTATTTCAGCAATCTGCCTAGATAAAACTGTTGTGGCATCTAAATGTGAAAATGATGTTGCTGGTGCCGGGTCTGTTAAATCGTCGGCTGGTACATATATAGCTTGCACAGATGTAATAGAACCTTTGTCAGTTGATGTAATTCTTTCTTGAAGATTTCCCATATCAGTAGCTAAGGTTGGTTGGTAGCCCACGGCTGAAGGTATTCTTCCTAATAGAGCTGATACTTCTGATCCTGCTTGAGTGAATCTAAATATGTTATCTACGAAGAATAAAACATCCTGGCCCTCTTTATCTCTAAAGTATTCTGCAACTGTCAAACCAGTCAAGGCAACTCTAGCTCTTGCTCCTGGTGGCTCATTCATTTGTCCGTAAACAAGAGCTGCTTTTGATCCTTTTCCATCAGTTTTAATTACTCCTGACTCAATCATCTCATGATACAAATCATTTCCTTCTCTAGTTCTCTCGCCAACACCTGCAAAAACTGAAAATCCTCCGTGTGCTTTTGCTATATTATTTATAAGCTCCATGATAGTTACTGTTTTTCCAACTCCGGCTCCACCAAATAATCCAATTTTTCCACCCTTTGCATATGGTGCTAAAAGATCGATAACTTTTATGCCTGTAACTAGTTGTTCAGTTTCAGTTGCTTGATCTGTAAATTTTGGAGCTGCTCTGTGTATTGGCCATTTTTCTTTTGTTTTAACTTCACCTTTTTCATCTATTGACTCACCAACAACATTTATAATTCTTCCTAGTGTTTCAGGGCCAACCGGCACGCTTATGGGTGCTCCAGTATTTATGACTTCATCACCTCTTTTAAGACCTTCTGTTGCGTCCATCGCAATTGTTCTAACATCATTTTCTCCTAAGTGCTGAGCAACTTCTAAGATCAATTTACTTCCTGAATTATTTACTTCTAGCGCTGTATAAATTTCCGGTAAGTCAGACTCAAAATTTACGTCAACTACTGCACCAATGATTTGTGTTATTTTTCCTTTCTTG
>CACBFE010000003.1 GCA_902538445.1 uncultured Pelagibacteraceae bacterium
ATAAAGATGGTATTGTTAAAGAACATATTTCTACAAGAACACACGCTGGATTTTTTGATGTCTCACATATGGGGCAATTTTTTTTAGAAGGGGATGAAACATTAATAGAGTCATTAGAGAAAATTATACCAGCAGATTTAAAAAATTTGAAAATTAATCATTCAAAATATTCTTTTTTACTTAATAATGAAGGTGGAATAATTGATGATTTAATTATTACGAGAACAGAAAAAGGTTTTTGTATAATCTTAAACGCAGCTTGTAAGGAAAATGATATAAAACAAATTTCTCAATTTTTAAAAAAACATCATAAACATCTTTTAAACAACGATTTATCTTTAATAGCGTTACAAGGACCTAAATCTGTAGAGATTTTAGAAAAATTAATTCCAGGCGTTGCTAATTTAAAATTTATGACAGGAAACAATTTTGAGCATGAAGGTGAAAATCTATACGTAACAAGATCTGGATATACAGGTGAAGATGGTTTTGAAATCTCAATTTCAAATACAAAAGTTGAAAAGCTTATCGATTACTTAATTTCAAATAAGGTTAAACCGATAGGTTTAGGAGCTAGAGATACATTAAGATTAGAGGCAGGTCTGTGTTTATATGGTCATGATTTAAACGAAAAAATAAATCCAGTTGAAGCTAATTTAAAATGGGCTATAGCAAAAAAAAGGAAAGAAGATGGCGGCTTTAATGGATGGGAAAAAATAAAAAATTTATTAGCAAACGGAAGTGAAAAGATTAGAGTTGGTATAAAGCCAGATGGAAAAGTTATAGCTAGAGAAAATACTAAAATCTTTTCGTCAGATGATAATGAAATAGGATTCGTTACTAGCGGTACTTTTGGCCCGAGTGTGAACGCTCCAGTTGCAATGGGATATGTTAAATCAGAATTTTCTGAAGTAGGTACATCTATTCAGCTTGAAGTAAGAGGAAAAAAATATGGGGGTAAGGTTTCTGAACTTCCGTTTTATAAAAAAAGTTATGTTAAATAAGGGGAAACAAATATGAGTGAAAAAAAATTTTCTAAAAAACACGAATGGGTTTCACTAGATGGAGACGTTGCTACAGTAGGAATAACTAAGCATGCAACAGAAATGCTCGGTGACATTGTTTTTGTGGAGGTTCCTGATGCAGGTAAAGCTGTAGAAAAAGAGGGTCAAGCAGCTGTTGTAGAGTCTACTAAAGCTGCGAGCGATGTTTATTCTCCTATTTCTGGAGAAATTACTGAGGGAAATAAAGCCATTGCAGATGATCCCGGTAGTGTAAATACTGACCCTGAAGGTGCCAGTTGGTTTTTTAAGTTAAAGATAAAAGATAAAAGTGAGTATGACTCCCTAATGTCAAAAGACGAGTATGATAAATTTTGTAAGGAGAACCCTAGCTAAATGATTGACGATAATTCAAAAGAATTTATTAAAAGACATATTGGTCCTTCTGAAGAAGATCAGTCCAAAATGTTGCAATATGTGGGGTATAAATCATTGGAGGATCTAATGAGCAATACTGTGCCAGAAAAAATATTATTAAAAGATGAACTTAAAATCGATCATCCAATGTCAGAGAACGATGCTTTAAAAAAATTAAAATTTATATCTAAAAAAAATAAAATCTTTAAAAATTTTATTGGAATGGGATACTATAATTCTATTACACCTAATGTAATTCTTAGAAATATTCTAGAAAATCCAGGATGGTATACATCTTATACACCTTACCAACCTGAAGTGGCGCAAGGTCGTCTTGAAATGCTTTTAAATTTTCAACAATCGATAATTGACTTAACGGGCATGGATATAGCTAATGCTTCTTTGCTAGATGAAGCAACAGCAACAGCAGAGGCAGTAGGATTAAGCCAGAGATTAGATAAGACTAATTCAAAAAAAATATTTATTTCAAGCAATTGTAATCCTCAGACAATTGATCTCATAAAGACTAGAACAAATCCTTTTGGTTTAGAATTGATCATTGGTGATGAAAAAAAAGAACTTTCAAAAATTAATGAAGATATAATTTGCGGTGTTTTATCATATCCTGGAACTTTAGGTGAGATAAACGATCCTAGTGAAAGTATTAGTCAAATTCATAAAAAAAATGGAAAAGCTATTTTAGTTTGTGATTTATTGGCTTTAGCTAGATTAAAAACTCCAGCTGAACTCGGAGCTGACATTGCTGTTGGTAGCGCTCAAAGATTTGGTATCCCAATGGGTTACGGCGGACCTCATGCAGCATTTTTTGCAACTAAAGAGGAATTTAAAAGATCGATGCCGGGTAGAATTATAGGTGTATCAAAAGATAGACATGGAAAAAAAGCTTACAGGCTTTCTTTACAAACTAGGGAGCAACACATTAGAAGAGATAAAGCAACAAGCAATATTTGCACTGCCCAAGCATTATTAGCTATCATTTCTGCTGCCTTCGCAATTTATCATGGACCAGACGGAATACTTAAAATAGCGAATAGAACTTCTAAATTAGCTAAAATTTTTGCTGATAACATCAAAACAGGTGGTTACAAGATTTTATCAGATCATTTCTTTGATACCGTCACAATTAAGACCGATGGAAAAACAAATTCTATTTTTGAAGCTGCATTAAAAGAGAATGTAAACCTTAGAAAAGTTGATAAAGATCATTTATCTGTTGCGTTTGATGAAGCAAAAAAACTTGATGATGTTAACTTATTGTTAAAAATATTTGGAATAACTAAAGTAATTAAACAAGACGTTAAGGTTGAACTAAATAATCTTCCAAAAAATCTTTTAAGAACTTCAAAATACTTAACTCATCCAGTTTTTAACAAATACCATTCTGAAACTGAGATGTTAAGATATCTAAAGAAATTAGAAGATTGTGATATTGCGCTTAATAGATCAATGATTGCTTTAGGATCTTGTACAATGAAGCTCAATGCAACAGCAGAATTAATTCCAATTACTTGGAAAGAGTTTTCACTTCCACATCCTTTTGTTCCTACAAATCAAATGGAGGGCTATAAGATTCTTTTTAATGATCTAATAAACGATCTGAAAGAAATTACTGGATATGACGCAGTTTCTTTACAGCCTAACTCTGGGGCTCAAGGAGAGTATGCAGGTCTAATGACCATAAGAAAATTCCATAAAAACAATAAACAAGAAAACCGTAACGTTTGTCTAATTCCGGACTCAGCTCATGGAACTAATCCAGCAAGTGCCCAAATGTGTGGGATGAAAGTGGTTGTAGTCAATTGTGACGAAGATGGAAACGTAGATATAGACGACCTTAAAAATAAAGCTGAAAAACACTCAAAAGACTTAGCTGCTTTAATGGTTACTTACCCCTCTACTCATGGAGTATTTGAAGAAAAAATTATGGATATTTGTGAAGTAATTCATAAGCATGGCGGACAAGTTTATATGGATGGAGCAAATCTAAACGCACTTGTAGGCGTTGCAAAACCAGGGAAATTTGGACCAGATGTTTGTCATATTAATTTACATAAAACATTTTGCATACCGCACGGTGGAGGCGGACCAGGAATGGGCCCAATAGCTTGTGCTAAGCATCTAGCTGATTTTTTACCAACACATGAAATTATCAAAGAGGCAGGCCCTAAGAATGGAATGGGAGCTGTATCAGCTGCACCTTGGGGTAGTTCAAGCATACTTCCAATATCCTGGATGTACATAAAGATGATGGGTGCTGAGGGATTGAAAAAAGCCTCGCAAGTTTCAATTTTAAATGCAAATTACATTTCAAAAAAATTATCTAAAGATTATAAAGTTCTTTATACTGGCAAAAATGGAAATGTTGCACATGAATGTATAATTGATATCCGACCAATAAAAGCAAGTTCAGGAATCTCTGAGGAGGATTTAGCAAAAAGACTGATTGACTTTGGCTACCATGCTCCAACAATGTCATGGCCTGTTGCTGGTACAATTATGATTGAGCCGACTGAAAGTGAAAATTTGGAGGAGATTGATAAATTTTGTAATGCACTTATAAAAATTAAAAAAGAAATTAATTTAGTGGAGTCATCAAAGTTTGATAAAAATGATAATCCGCTGAAAAACGCACCTCATACTTATGTCGAATTAGCTTCCAGTGAGTGGGAGCATGCTTACTCAAGAGAGGAAGCGGCTTTTCCAACTGAGTATGTAAAAAATAATAAATATTGGGCACCAGTTGCTAGAGTAGATAACGTTTTTGGAGATAGGAATTTAGTATGTTCATGTCCTTCAATGGATGAATATAAAGATGAAGCTGCTTAATCTCTTTTAATGAAAATCGCTGTTATCGGCTCAGGTATCTCAGGATTATCTTCCGCATATTTTCTATCAAAAAAATATAAAGTTGATCTATACGAAAAAGAAGATCACTTTGGAGGCCATTCTTTTACCTATGAGATAAAAGAAGATGATAAGATTGTTCCAGTAGATCTAGGCTTTATTGTTTTTAATGAGGTTACTTATCCAAATTTAGTGAATTTTTTTAATGAATTAAAAGTTCCTTATGAAAAAAGCGACATGTCATTTTCTGTATCAATTAAGAATAGTAATGTTGAATATAGCGGAAGTGGTTTAGGAGGTATTTTCGCTAATAAATTAAATCTTCTTAATTTAAAATTTTTATATATGATTAGAGAGATAATTTCATTTTATAAAACTGCTCCAAAATTACTTGAAAATGAAATTAAAGAAGAGACTCTAGGAAATTTTCTTAATAAAAAAAAGTTATCAAAATACTTCATCGAGTATCACTTAATTCCCATGGTTGCTGCTATCTGGTCAATGCCATTTAATAAGGCAAAGGAAATGCCGTTAAAATTTTTTTTAAATTTTTTTACTAATCATGGTTTATTTAAATTTAAAAATAGACCACAATGGTACACAGTTTCAAATAGAAGTAGAGCTTATGTAAAAAAAGTAACAGATAAAATTAGTGGAGAAATTTTTAAAAATTATAAAGTGGATAAATTAATTAGAAGCGATGACAATATCAGGGTAATTATTGGCAATGAATATGTTGACTATGATCAAGTAGTTCTAGCTTCCCATGCAGACCAAAGTTTAAGAATGATAGAAAAACCAACGGAAAAGGAAAAAAATATATTGGAAAAATTTAATTACGTGAAGAATGAAGCTTATTTACATACTGATAAAAGATTAATGCCTCACAAAAAAAGGGCCTGGTCCAGTTGGAATTCTGTTTCAGATGGAGAAAAGACATGCATTACTTATTGGTTAAATAAACTACAAAACTTAGATACATCTAAAGACTATTTTTTAACTTTAAACCCTATTTGTAAAATTAACGAAAATTCTGTTATAAAAAAAGTTAATTTTACCCACCCATATTTAAATTCAATAAATACCGCGCTTCAAAAAGATCTAAGATTAATACAAGGAAAAAAAAGGACCTGGTTTTGTGGAAGTTATTTTGGTTACGGATTTCATGAAGATGGATTAAAATCGTCTATAGATTTGATAAATAACTTTAAAATTTGATGAACTCCTGCATTTATAACGGTGAAGTAACACATACAAGATTTAAACCTGTAAGACATTTTTTAAAATATAAAACTTTTTCATTATTAATTGATTTAGATGAAATCGATCAATTAGATAGCTCAATAAATATTTTTTCTCATAATAAGTTTAACATTTTCAGCTTTTATGACAAAGATCATGGAGAACGCGACGGAAGCAATTTAAAAGAATGGGTGCTTAAAAACATTAGCAAGTTCAATATAAAAGGTGAAATTAATAAAGTTAAAATACTTTGCTATCCAAGAATCTTTGGCTATGTGTTCAACCCTTTAAGTATTTTTTACTGCTACGAGGATAATCAATTGAAGGCAATTTTTTATGAAGTAAAAAATACTTTTAATGAGCAGCACACATATATTTTTAAAATTAAAGATAATGAAGAAATAGCTCAAAAATGCAAAAAAAAGTTTTACGTTTCACCATTTATGGATATGGAAACTTACTATAATTTTAAATTACTAAACCCCAATGATAAACTCTCAGTCTTTATAAAACAAACAGACTCGATAGGAACAGTTTTAACTGCTACCCAAACAGGAGAGAGAAAAAAATTCAGCTCAAAACAACTCATGCATAACTTTTTTAAGTATCCGTTAATGACTATTAAAATTATAGGTTCGATACATTTTGAAGCATTACTTTTATGGAAAAAAGGGGCAATATATAGACGAAGAATTACCAAATTAAAAAATAATTTAAGTTACGAGGAATATTAATGAGTTTAATAAAAATTTCAGAAAGATTCGTTCTTAATAAACTGAAAAAAATCTCACAAGGGAATCTTAAGCTCATAAATTATGATGGAAAAGTTTTTCATTTTGGTGACTTAGAGAGCAAATTATCTTCAGACATCAAAATTAACAAACCCAATTTTTATCTAAATGTTATTATGGGTGGAAGCTCAGCTTTAGGAGAAGCTCACATGAAAAAAGATTTTTATTCCTCAAATTTAACAAATTTAATTGAACTCACAGCGAGAAATATCAATACAATTTATTCTTTTTCAGGAAGTTTAAAATTACAAAAAATAAAAAATTTTCTAAAAAAAATATTTGCATCAAATACAAAATCTAAAAGTAAAAAATATATTTCAAAACATTATGATTTAGGGAATGAATTCTTTTCGTTATGGCTTGATAAATCTCTTACTTATTCCAGCGCAGTATATGAAAATGAGAAAGATGATTTAGAAATAGCTCAAAAAAATAAATTTCAAGAGCTTATAAATTTAATGAATATAAAAGATGGAAACAAGGTTTTAGAGATAGGATGTGGGTGGGGCGGATTTGCTGAATTCTTAGCTAAAAATTATGATGTGAGTGTAGACTGTATCACAATTTCTAAAAATCAATATGAGTTTACTAAAAAGAAGATTTTCAACTCAGGACTAAACAATAAAGTTAATGTTAAATTTTTAGATTACAGAGATCTCAAGGAAAAATATGATCACGTAGCTTCAATAGAAATGATAGAAGCTGTTGGTGAAAAATATATGGACCAATATTTTGGTACAATTAAAAATGTTCTTAATTACGGGGGAACTGCTGCAATTCAAGGCATCGTGATAAAAAATGACTTATTTGAGAGATATAGAGCAAATGAGGATTTTATTCAAAAATATATATTTCCAGGCGGGTTTTTACCTTCAATTCAATTTATGGAAAATCTAATAAAAAAGAATGACCTAAAACTAGGAAAAATTAATACCTACTCCGATGATTATGCCAGAACTTTAGCAACTTGGAGAAAAAATTTTTTATGTGCTTGGGAAAAAATTAGCCCACTTGGTTTTGATGATTGCTTTAAGCGTATGTGGGAATTTTATTTATCTTATTGTGAAGGTGGTTTTAAGTCTAGAAACATTAACTTGATTCAATTCTCCATGTCTAATAGATAATCATCATGATAAAATTTATAGGAATATTTTTACTAATTTTAACTACAGGATGTGCAAATAAAATGAAACCAACAGATTTTAAAGATCAAAAACCTAGACTAGTCATCGAAAATTATTTGTCAGGCAATGTTAAAGCCTGGGGGGTATTACAAAATAGATCTGGAAAAGTTACAAGACAATTTAAAGCTGATTTAAATGGAAAATGGGATGGATCCCAGTTAATTTTAGACGAAGTTTTTAATTGGAACGATGGGGAAAGACAAACTCGTCAATGGACTATTAAAAAAATCAATGAACATAACTATGAGGGAACAGCCCCTGATGTGGTTGGTACAGCTAAAGGATTTTCATATGGTCCAGCTTTTAAATTTGAATATGTATTGCTGGTACCGGTTAAGGGTAAAAATATTAAAATTACTTTTGATGATTGGATTTTTATGCAAGATGAGCGTGTGGCAATAAACAGAGCGACAATGACTAAATTTGGAATTAAAGTTGCAGAATTAACAGTAATGTTTGTAAAAGATTGATATGTTTGAACTTCCTAAACTAGATTACGCTAATTCAGCTCTTTCACCAATTATGTCAGAGCAAACTTTGGATTTACATCATGGTAAACACCACCAAACATATATTACAAATTTAAATAATTTTATAAAAGAATCTGAATATGAAAAATTGTCTTTGGAAGACATAATTAAAAAATCATCGAATGAAAAAAAAGCAGGAATTTTTAACAATGCAAGCCAACATTGGAACCACAATCTTTTTTGGAAGTGCATGAAACCTAATGGCGGAGGAAATGTTCCATCAAAACTTGAAAATAAAATTAAACAAGATTTTGGAAATTTTGAAAAATTCAGGGAAGAGTTCATCAATGCTGGAGTCACTCAGTTTGGATCTGGATGGTGCTGGCTATCTTTAAAAGAAGATAAGCTTGTAGTAACTAAATCACCAAACGCCGAAAACCCAATCATTCATAATATGAAACCTATATTAGGTTGTGATGTCTGGGAACATTCTTATTACTTAGATTACAGAAATAAAAGACCAGCTTATTTAGAGAATTTTTTTGATAAACTTATTAATTGGGAATACGTTGACTCTCTTCTTTAATTATCGTTTCACAAGTTTGTCTACTAAAAATAAATAAAGACTATAAGGTAATATTCTTAAAAATTTTAAAGTTAAAGTTAAACTTTTTGGGAAATGAATTTCAAAAGCATTTCCTTTTACCAAGCCATTATAAATTTTATCTGCAGCATATTCAGGAGTTTTTAAAAATGGCATAGGAAACTCATTTTTATCAGTTAAAGGAGTTTTAATGAAACCTGGTGATACAACTGAGACCCTCACTCCAAATTTTTTAAAATCAAAGTAAATACTTTCGCTAAAATTAGTTAGAGCAGCTTTTGAAGGACCATAACCACTTGAATTTGGCAGACCTCTGTAACCTGCAATTGAGGAAACTATTGAAATGTGTCCAGTTTTCTTATTTTTAAAATAATCTTCAACAACTTTTACACAATCAATAACCCCTAAAAAATTAACATTAATTACATTTTTAATTTTATCTGGATCTATATTTTGCTCGTCTTTGGGCTCATATGTTCCGCTTGAAAACAAGCATATTTCTAATTCGCCAAATTCATTTAAAATATTTTTAAACGTATTATTTATTTGAGATCTATCAGTAACGTCTAAAGGAAAAGAGGAAATATTTTCATTTTTGGCTAACTCATCCAATAATTCTTTTCTCCTAGCTGAAACCGCAACTTTCCAACCTTGTTTTGCAAATTTTTCTGCAACTGCCTTACCAATTCCACTACTAGCTCCAGTGATCCAAATTTTTTTATGATTTTCAGACATTAATTAGTTATATCTTATAAAGTTGTGAAAAATAAATACTTATCTTTAATAATTATACTATTAATAACCTTTATTGCACCGATGATCGGCAGCTATGTGACAACAACTTTTAAAGAACCCTGGTACTCACAAATTATTTTACCTAGTTTTAATCCTCCAAGCTGGGTTTTTGCCCCTGTATGGACAACATTATATTTTTTAATGTCATTTGCGATTTGGAAAGTTTGGATAAAATCTTTTGAAACGAAATTATTAAAAATTTACTTCATTCATTTATTTTTTAATAGTACATGGAGCGTAGTATTTTTTGGTTTTCACTTTATTGGTATAGCTTTAATAAATTTAGTAATTATATTAATATTTATTATAATTTTAATGAAAGAGTATTTTTCTAGGGATAAAATGAGTTTTTATTTAATGATCCCTTATTTAGCTTGGTCAAGCTATGCATTCATTCTAAATAGTTCTATTTTTCTATTAAACTAAAACCATTTTACTGGGTAATTTCTTTTCAGGAGATACCGATTTATTATTATAGATAAAACAATGATGACTATTGAACCAACTATTACGGGAAAAATAATATAACTCAATGAAACGTCAGCAAATAATGCTATTAAAGGGTTTGCGGCTGCAGGAGGGTGTATAATTTTAAAATACATCATAAGTGTTACGGTAGTCCCCACAGATAAACCAAGCGTTAAGAAAGACATCCCTAAAAATTCGTTAAAAAGTATTCCTATAACAATTGCTAATAAGTGACCAAAAAAAACATTTGAGGGCTGAGCAAATTCACTATCATGAAATACCAACACAATTAAAGTAGACGATCCAAAAGAAAACATTAACCAAAAGCCTGTGGATGTTTCAAAGCTAAGGAAAGATAGAATTCCAATAATAATTGAAGCAAATAGTCCTGCGAGCAAAGGTTCTAATTTTTTTGACATTTTCATATATATTTTTTTTTAAATTAAGCTATATACACATAATGGATTATAACAAACCATTCAACTTTCTTAAAAATTTACCACCTAAGTTGAACTCATTTTATAAAACAAAATCTAAATCGGGCTTAGTTGTAAGCAATAAATCAAAGTCAAAAAAAAATTTTGATCCTGTAACTAATTTTGATAGAGCATTTGAAAAATATATACGCTCAATAATAAATAAAAAGTTTCCAAAAGACTCTATTATCGGCGAGGAATTTGAGGATAAATTCTCGTCAAATGATTATAAATGGTCTATTGACCCAATAGATGGTACAAGAGCTTTTGTTATTGGAGCACCTACATGGTCAAATTTAATAAGTTTATCCTTTGAAGAAAGATCTTTGATAGGCTTAGCTAATTTTCCAGAACTAGATAAATATTATATAAACGATAAAAAAAAATCTTATTGTTATAAGAATAAAAAAAAGATTATTTTAAAATCATCTAATAATAATAATTTAAAAACAATTAAGATAATCGGAAATTTTCATGGAACATTGAGTTATGAAAAACAACGCAAAGTGATTAAAAAATTTGGTTGGTCTTTTAGATTAGCTGGATTTGATGCGCTGAATTATTGTTTATTAGCTGAGGGAAAAGTTGATGCTGTAATTGAGGCAAACTTAAAACCTTATGACATACTTCCTTTGATACCAATAATAAAAAATTCTGGAGCAATAGTAACAAATTGGAATAATGAACCAGCAGAGAAAGGTGGAAATATTCTAGCAACATCTAACAAAATTTTGCATAATAAGATTTTAAATTTGTTAAAACCGTTTACCAAAAAAAAAAATGATAAATATATTTTTAAATAGAATATTTAGAGCAATTAAAATTGATATTGAATTATTTGAAGAAGTTGAAAAGGATAAAAATGCAACTTTTCAAGCAGGTGCTGTAGTAGTCTTATCTAGTTTGGCCGCAGGTGTTGGTTCAATTCATTTAGGAGCTTCTAATTTTCTTATAGCACCAGCTCTTTCATTATTAAGCTGGTATGTGTGGGCGTATGTAATTTATTTTGTTGGAGTAAAACTTTTTGGGGGCGTTAAAACAAAAAGTAATCATGGAGAACTTTTAAGAACGATAGGCTTTTCAAGCGCACCAGGATTAATAAGGGTTTTTGGAATTACACCAGAGTTAATGACAGTTACATTTATTGGCTCTGCTTTTTGGATGCTTGCTTGTATGGTTGTAGCAGTAAAAGCTGCTTTAGACTATGACAGTCTTTGGAAGGCTTTTGGAGTAGTTGTAGTTTCTTGGTTATTTCAAGCCTTTTTTCTTCTCTTAGTGATAGTTTTATTTAAAGGAATTTAAATTGGAAATATTGTTTTAGCTAAATTACAGCTTTTACAAATTTTATAACCATGAATTATTAAATTTTGTTTAACACTTTCATCTTCTTTTTTACATTCTTCACAAAAATTATCAGTTTTTTCCAATTTGTTATCTAAGACAATTTGATCATCGTTTTTCATGATATTTAAGATATCATATTTAAATGAAAAAAGTCTTAATAATAATTGTATTTTTTATTTATAGTAATTTAAATGCGGGTGAAAATAAAAAAGCTTATTTTGCAGGGGGTTGTTTTTGGTGCATGGAAGAGTCTTTTGATCAAGTAAAAGGTGTAATCTCAACTGTTTCAGGTTACTCTGGAGGGCATTTAAAAAATCCTACTTATCAAGACGTAACATATAAAGATACTGGTCATGTAGAAGCTATCGAAGTTGTTTATGATCCTAAAATTGTTAATTATGAAAAACTTTTAGATATTTATTGGAAAAACATTGACCCTTTTGACTCTGTAGGGCAATTTTGTGATAAAGGAAAAAGTTACAGATCTGTAATTTTTTTTCAAACACAACTAGAAAAAGAATTTATTGAAAAATCATTCAAAAAATTAGAGAAAATATTTAATAATAAAATAGTAACTTTAGTTTGGAAATTTGAGAAATTTTACCCTGCTGAGGATTATCACCAAGATTATTACGAAAAAAACTTTATTAGATACCTTATATATAAAAAGGGGTGTAAAAGAGAGGAGACCTTGAAAAGAATATGGAATTGAAAAAATTATTAGTTGCAATTTTTTTTGTTGGTTTCGTCAGCTCAGCGAAAGCTGAAATGATTAAACCTGCAGAAAATTTATCAGCTTATGATGTAATTAAAATTCAGTTAGACGCTCTCAAAAATAACGATGACAACGATGCAGGAATAAAACAAACATGGTTATTTGCCCATCCGAATAACAAAAAAATGACAGGACCATACGCACGTTTTAGAATAATGCTTTACGATGTGCATTATCGAATTCTTTTAAACCATTTTTCACATAAAATAGATTTAATTATGAACACTGAAAAAAAATATGTATATGGTGTAAAAGTTTTAAGCGAGGAGAAAAAACAGTTCTATTATTTATGGCATGTTGAAAAAGGTGACGACAAAGATTGTAAAAATTGTTGGTTTACTTCAGGAGTTTCAATGCCTACAGATCAAGGAAACTCTATTTGAAACGACCACCATTTGTAGTTAGGTACTTTATAATTGGAGCGATATTGGTTTTGCCGCCAATTCTAAGCACGCATTACGGAACAATTTTTTTAGGAAAAGATAATGGGGTACTTTTAGGTTTTAGTGTTGGGATAATTTGCGTTTCATTTGCGTGCTGGAAATTATTCATTGATGGCTGGAGGGATGACGAGGATTAATGAAATTCGAAATCTCAAGAGAAGGAGCTTTAAAACAGCTCGATGTTTTTATAAACAGTGAATTAGCAAATTATAGTTTCAAAAGAAATTTTGATTTAGGGCCAAAAGATAAATCAAACGTATCTTGCTTATCACCTTATATCTCTCACAGATTAATTACCGAATATGAAGTCGCAAAGATAGTTTTAGCAAAGTTTCCATATCAAAAAGTTGAAAAATATATACAAGAAATATTTTGGAGAGTTTATTGGAAAGGTTGGTTAGAACTTAGACCTCAAGTTTGGACTGACTTTTTAGATGATTTAAAAGGATTAAAGGAAGATGACAATTATAAAAAGGCAATTAATGGGAAAACTCAAATTGAATGTTTTAATGATTGGGTAAAAGAGCTTAAAGAAAATAATTATTTACACAATCATACAAGAATGTGGTTTGCTAGCATTTGGATATTTACTTTAAATTTACCTTGGCAGAAAGGTGCAGAGTTTTTTATGAAGCACTTATATGATGGTGATGCCGCCTCTAATACTTTAAGTTGGAGATGGGTAGCAGGCTTACAGACCAAAGGTAAAAACTACGTAGCTCAGTCATGGAATATAAGCAAGTTCACAAATAATAGATATAAAAATGTTAAATTAAGTGAGAACGCTTCACCTATAATAGACAGAAGAGAATATAAACTCTCATCTTTGGAAATAAATAAAGAAGATTTAGAAAGCGACACACTTATATTTTTTGAAAGTGAACAAAATATTGAAACTTTAAATCTAAAAGATTATCGGAATATTTATTGTGTTTTTCTCAATAATGAAAAACGAAAAATTAAATTTGATGAAAAAGTAATCAATTTTAAAAAAAAAATTATTGAAGACCAAGTCAATAGGTTTTCAAATATAAAAATAATTGATGAAATTAACTTTGATAAATATACAAATGAAATAAAAGATCTAGATGTAATTTACCCTTCTATAGGAGAAAATTTATCTTTTTTAAAAAGTATTAAAAAAAAGAAGAATTTGAATTATAATTTTATAGTCAGAGACGGAGATGAATTCTGCTGGCAGTTTTCTAATAAAGGTTATTTTAATTTCAAATCAAATATACCAAAGATAATTCAAAAAATTACTTAGAGGCACACCTTTTAGAACAATATTTAACTCTATCCCAGTTTAACCTCCATTTTTTTCTCCAAGTAAAAGGTTTATTACATTTTGGGCAAATTTTTTTCGGTAAGTTAGTTTTTTTCACTATCTAATAAATGTTTATTTTTTATAAAAAGAAAATAAGCTGCTATTTCATAAAAAATATTTAGAAAGAAAAACAAAGGTTTTATCTTAAAGATTTTATACAAGAAATTATATTTAGGTATATTTTTCCAAATGATTAAAAAAGATTCTGCTCCATCAATTACTTTACCATCTTGTATAACATGCATTCTTCTTAATAAGTCCTTATATGACTTTGAGGTTAATTGTTGTGCATCCTGATTATCAGTAACATCAACCCATTCCAAATTACCATCAGAGTGTTTCTTGTAATGATTAATTTCAGCTCTACAAATATTACATGAATTGTTAAAAAAAACTTTAACCATTAGTATTATCTTTTATAAAATTATTGGCAGCTTTAAAAATTCTTGTTTTTCTTTCTTTATTCATTTTTTCAGAAACTCTAACCATCATTGCAAGACGAGGATTTTTTAAGAAAAATTTCTTATGTCTATCTATAAATTTCCAATATAATCCGTCCATTACATCACACCAAGGACCTTTTTTAAAATGCATCATTTTAAGAAAATAGCTAGATCCACAAATATAAGGTTTAGTTGCAAATATTCCACCATCACTAAATAATCCCATTCCATAAACATTTGGAGCCATTACCCAGTCAGATGAATCTACGAACATTTCCATAAACCATTTGTAAACTTGTTTAGGATTTATCTCACAAAGATTCATTATATTTGCTAATATCATTAGTCTTTCAATATGATGCGACCAGCCGTAGTTTTTAGCATTATTGATTGCGTGATCTAAAGGATCTAAACCAGTATTTCCTTCGTACCAGGATTTTTTCATTTTTCTTTTATGATTAAAAAAATTAGTGTTATCTAATCGTTGATCATAGTTTTGGTAAATTCCTCTCATAAACTCTCTCCAACCTATAATCTGTCTAATATAACCTTCTAAGGAATTCATAGGTACTTTATTTTCAATCTTTCTTAACTTCTCTATTATTTCTTCTGGGGCTATTAAACCTAAGTTTATTAGTGGACTTAAAGCGCTATGAAAAACAGTATTAGATTTGTCTGTTACTGCATCCTCATAATCCCCAAAAAGCTTTATTCTTTCTTTTAAAAACTCGTCTAACCACTTGTTTGCACCTCTCCTTGTTGTAGGAAACCAAAAATTATCAGCATTCCCAGGATGGTCTTTAAAATTAGAATTTATGAATTTTTTAAGAGTAATAGTTTCCTTTGTCTCTATTACCTTAGAAATAACAGGAACTTTAATAGTATTCGGAAGTTTTTTTCTATTTTCTTCATCGAAACTCCATTTATTTCCTTTTGGAGTTCCATTTTTATTCATCAATAAATTCATTTTTGTTCTTACAATTTTATAAAAATTTGCCATGAAAGGCCGTTTATTTTTAGAAAGGTAATCTTTAAATTCCTGCCTCTCCATTAAAAACATTGGAGATCTAACTTGGTTAATCTTAAGTGAATTTTTTTTTCCTAAATTTAATATTCTTTTTTCAAAAAATTTATCCTCAATTTCAAAAAAAGTAATTTCTCTTATCTTTTTTTCTTTAATAGTCTTTTCTAATTTTTTTTCGTAGGATAATTTAAAATCTTTATTTATATCTTTATAAATTAAATTAAAATTTTTTGATTTTAGTTCATCTTTGAAAGATCTCATTGAAGACAAAAAAAGAAGAATTTTCAATTTATGGTGCTTTTCAAAAGTACATAAACCATAGTCCTCTGCCATAAAAAAAATATGATCTTTATAATCAGATAGATATTTTGGGTTAAATAATTGATTTCCTAAAATAATAAAAAGCTTCATAAGTAATAAAGTACATATTTTATTAAGATATTACACGCGTCATTATTTGCATGTAAATAACCTTTAATAATGTTATTTTTAATTATGAAAAAAGTAATTTTAGGTGCAACCGGATCAATTGGATCATCACTTGCAAAAAAACTTGTAGATTCAGGAGAACAAGTACATTTGGTAGGGAGAGACGAAGCTAGTTTATCAGAGTTAGCAAACGAACTTAATTCTACGTTTACAACCTGTGATGTTTTAGAAGAAAATTTTTCTGAAAAAATAATTAATGATCTTAAAGACGAGCAGGTGAATGGCTTAGCTTATTGTGTTGGATCAATAGATCTTAAACCTCTCAAGCTTACTAAGAAAAGTGATTTTATGCAGTCATTCAATCTTAATTTAGTTTCTGCAACAGAAATTATTAAATCTTTAGCTGATAACTTAAAGGCAAGCAAAGGGTCGATTGTTTTATTTTCAACAGTGGCTGTACAACAAGGTTTCCCAAACCATGCTATAGTTTCATCTGCGAAAGGAGCAATTGAAGGTTTAACTCTAGCTCTTGCCGCTGAATATGCTCCAAACATTAGAGTAAATTGTATTGCTCCAAGTTTGACTAATTCAAAAATATCAAATTTTTTACTTAAAAACGAGAAGATGGCTGAGAGTATTGCTAAAATGCATCCACTAAAAAGAATTGGAGAAGGAGGGGATTCTGCATCTGTGGCAAAATTTCTTCTAACAGATGAAAGTACTTGGATTACAGGTCAAATCTTTGGTGTTGACGGAGGAAGATCATCTGTCGCATAACAATTATTATTTAAATATTTAAATTGTTATTATGAAAAAAATTACAATTTTATTAATTTCTTTATTTCTAAGTACCAGCCTTATGGCTGCAGGTAGCGATAGTAGCAGCGATACTTCAAAAGTCTCTTTGTATGATGATGCTGTAAAATTAGTAAAAAGAGCTGGTAAGCTTGAGAAAAAAGAAAAGTTAGATAAAGCTAAGAAGCTCTACACACAAGCTTTCTCTAAATTAGAAAAGGCTTATCAATCAGATAAAAAAAATCCAGATATTTTAAATTATATGGGATTCACAACTAGAAAAGTTGGAAATTTTGACCAGGCTGAAAAATTTTACTTAGAGGGTTTAAAAATTAAACCAAATCACAATGGTATAAATGAATATTTGGGTGAACTTTACGTCCAGACAAATCAAATAGACAAAGCTAACGAAAGATTAGCAGTTCTTAAAAATTGCAATTGCGATGAGTACAATGAGCTTCAGTTGATTATTAAAAATAAGGGCGTTAAAGTTTATTAAGACAAGTCTAAAGCAAATTTCTTTAATTTTTCAATTGGAATAAGATCTAATGTTTTAACATTAGTTTTTTTTAAGTACACTTGACAGGCAGCTCCTTCTTCAATAGCTCTAGCATACCATGTAGCACACACACACCAAGAGTCTCCATCTTTTAAACCTGGGAAACCAAATTCAGGATGAGGTGTAATTAAATCATTGCCTACTTTTTTAGACCATTGTAAAAATTCATCCGTTACTTTTGCACAAACGGTATGTACTCCACGATCGTTTTTATCTGTATTGCAACATCCATCTCTAAACCAACCAGTTAAAGGGTCTTTTGAACATGGTTCAAGAGGTTCTCCAAAAACATTTTTTTGAGTTTCTTCACTCATTTGCTAAATACATTTGCGATTTTTTTATCAATTTCTAAATTAAAAGAAAAAGATCTTCTCTCACCTTTAGTTTTAAAAGGGTAAGCAGTATGCATCAAATAATGAGGGAACAATATCATATCACCTACTTTTGGTTGATGATTAAAAATGCATTCACTTAAAAGCATTTTATTTCCATTTATAAAGTCTATTGAGCCATCAGTTTGCGTGTATTTTTTATTTTTAGAAAATTTAGGTATTTTTAAATAACCAACTCCTGAAATATGTCCATCATGAAAATGAACAGGATTATATTCGTCATTAAATTGACGAACTATCCAAAAATTTTTAATTTTTATTTTAGATATTTTTTTCCCTAAACTTTTAAAAATATAATCTTTAACTGCTTTATACAAAATTTTTTCTAAATTTTTTTTTATAAAGATTTTTGGTAATTGAAATTCTTGCCTCACTTGACCGACTAATTTATTTGAATAATCTAATTTTTTTAACAAATTTTTTTTTGAGATAATTTTATCAACTTCGATATTAATTTTTCTAATTGAACCTCCTGATAGTTTTAGACTTGCAATTTTAGGACCGAAAGGACTTAAAACTTTCATATTTATAATTTTGTAGGATTAGGTTGACCTTTATAAACTTCTTCAGGATCAAATTTTTTTTTCTTTTCCTTAAAATCTAATTCGATTTCTTCAGCGTTTTTTATTGGCCCTAAAGGTATTGATCGATAAAAACAAGACTTATACCCGACATGGCAACTTGCACCATTCCCAATATCTACTGACATCCATAAAGCATCCTGATCATCATCAATTCTTAAATCAATTACTTTTTGAACAAATCCACTCGTTTTACCTTTATGCCATAAAGCTTTTTTTGATCTACTCCAATAATGAGCTTCTTTTTTCTCAATAGTTTTTTTTAAAGCTTCTGCATTCATGTATCCGTGCATCAAAAGTTCTCCAGAACTACTATCTGTAGTGGTCACAGGAATTAAACCATCGTTATCAAATTTTGGAGAGAGAAATTTTCCCTCCTCAACTTCAAATACATTTTCTCTTTTTTTAAACATGACAATAAAATAGTGAAAAAAAGACAAAATAGCAATTTGCAATAATTAACCATGTCCTATAGAAACGTTCTAGTATGAAATTAGTTAAAGACATTAATAAGGAGTCATCAAATAAACCTAAAGTCAGTGATAAAGAGGCTGAAGAGGCAATAAAAAAATTATTAGCCTGGATCGGCGAAGATCCAAGTAGAGAAGGCTTACAAGAGACTCCAAAAAGAGTAGTGAAAGCTTTCAAAGAGTATTTTAAAGGATATCATCAAAACGCAGAGGAGGATTTATCAAAGACTTTCGGTGATGTTGAAGGTTACGATGATATGGTAATTGAAAAAAATATAACTTTAGAAAGTCATTGCGAGCATCACATGGCTCCAATAATAGGCGTTGCTCATGTTTCATATATTCCAAATAAAAAGGTTGTAGGTCTTAGCAAATTAGCAAGAACAGTTGAAATTTTTTCTAAACGATTGCAAACGCAAGAGAGATTGACAATGCAAATAGCAAAAACGCTTATGAGTGCTTTGGATGCAAAGGGTGTAGCAGTTACAATTGATGCAGCTCATCAATGCATGACTATGCGAGGTATAAAAAAAGAGAAAGCAACAACTGTTACAAATTATTTTTTAGGATCTTTTAAGGAAGATTTAAGTATTCAAAATAGATACCTGAAATATATTGGAAAATAGATGTCTGATAAATTCAAAGCTATTATTATTGATAACCAAAACGAAAAATTTACAAGGGAAATTAAAGAAATAGATAAAACCCAATTAAAAGATGGAAATGTGTTAGTCAAAGTTGACTACTCAAGCTTAAATTATAAAGATGCTCTGATTTTAAATGATGGAGGAAAAATTGTAAGAAAATTTCCTTTTGTTCCGGGAATAGATTTTTCAGGAACAGTAGTAGAGAGCGAAGATAGTAAATTTACAAAAGATGATAATGTAATTCTTACAGGATTTAGAGTAGGAGAAGCATATTTTGGAGGGTTTTCTCAATACGCAAAAGTAGACTCAAATTTTTTAATCAAAATACCAAAAGAATTAGATGCGCAAAAAGCTATGATGTTAGGTACTGCTGGCTTTACTGCTTTACTTTGCTCTTTTGCTGTAAAAGCAAAAGAAGAATTGTTATTAGGTGAAAAAGTTAAAGATGTTTTAGTTACTGGTGCAACAGGAGGTGTTGGAAGTATTGCGGTAATGATTTTATCAAAAATGGGATACGATGTTCATGCTGTTACAGGTAAAAAAGATAAGAACGATTATTTAAAAAATTTAGGTGCAAAAAATATTATCGACAGAAAAGAGTTTGAAGGCGAAAGCAAACTGTTAGAAAAAGGAGTGTGGGACGGTGTAGTTGATACTGTTGGCGGATCTGCTTTAACTAAAATATTTGCTCAAACAAAACCAGGTGGAATAGTAGCTGCTTGCGGAAATGCTGGAGGCATTAAAATTAATACAAATGTTATGCCATTTATTATAAGAGGAGTTAAACTGTGGGGAATTGATTCGTCAGGATCATCAATTAAACGAAGAGAATTTGTTTGGGGAGAAGTATCTAAGTTAATAGATTTTTCAAAGGTAAAATCTTTCACTAAAGAGCTTTCATTTACTGAACTTTTAGAAACTTATCCTAAACTTCTTAAAGGAGAGTTTTTTGGAAGAGCTATAGTAAATCCAAATAAATAACTTATAATTAACTTTATCTATGGATTGGGATAAATTAAAAATATTTCATACTGTTGCTGAGGCCTCTAGTTTTACTAAAGCTTCAACTATTTTAAACTTAAGCCAATCCGCTATAAGCCGCCAAATTCAAGCATTAGAGAGCGATTTAAAAGTTCAACTTTTTGAAAGACATGCAAGAGGTTTAGTTTTGACTGAAAATGGTGAATATCTTTACAAATCAGCACATGAGATCATCTCAAAATTAAAAGATGTTGAATCTAATCTTAGCGGACACAAAGATAAACTTAATGGAAAACTTACTGTTACTACAGTAGTAAGTTTTGGTACGACCTGGCTTACACCTAGAATAAAAGAATTTATGGATTTACATCCAGATATTGAAATTGAATTAATTTTTGATGATAAAGAACTTGATTTAAGCACACGACAAGCAGATGCAGCAATAAGAATGAGAAGGCCAAAACAATTAAATTTAATTCAAAAAAAATTCGTTGATTTTAATTATCATATTTACGGTTCAAATGATTACCTGCAAAAAAATGGATATCCAAAAACTCTAAAAGATTTAGATAAACACAAATTTATAACTTACGGGAAAGGAGCTCCATCTCCAGTTTATAATCCTGACTGGGTTTTAAAACATGGTGTTAAAGATGGAAAAAAAAGAAAATCGATCATGAAAGTAAACAGCGTTTATGGATTATTATTAGCAGTACAAAGCGGAGTTGGTTTAGCCGCTTTACCAGACTACATCGCTCATAACGTAAATAATATAACTAAAGTTTTACCTGAGGAAACAGGTAAACCTACAGAAACACATTTTGTATATCCCGCATCTTTAAAGAATAACGCTAGATTAATGGCTTTCAGAAACTTTATATTTACAAAGGTAAACGAGTGGAAATTTTAATATCTTTTATAATCCCGTTTATAATTTTACTTACAATCGTTGTTTTTATACATGAATATGGACACTATTATTTTGCTAAAAAATATGGTGTTGGTATTACTGATTTTTCTATTGGTTTTGGTAAAGAAATATTTGGTTTTAATGATAAATCAGGTACCAGATGGAAATTTTGTGCAATACCCTTAGGTGGATATGTTAAATTTTTTGGTGATAGAAACGTCTTTAGCCAAGCAGAGCAAGAAGAACTTTTAAAAAAGTATGATGAGGAAGATCGAAAAAAGCTTTTTGTTGTAAAACCCCTTTACCAAAGATCTTTAATTGTTGCTGCTGGACCATTTGCAAACTTTTTACTAGCCATATTGATTTTTGCTTTTATTTATATGTTTGCAGGCAAAGATTTTACTCCTGCGCAAATACATGAAGTACAATCTGAAAGCCCTGCTTATGTTGCAGGAATTAAATCAGGTGATGTAATTAAATCGATTAACAATAGAGAAGTAAAAAGCATTATGGAGGTTTCTACTTTCATCAATGCTTCATCGTCAGAAACTATTGACATAGAAGTCTTAAGAAATGGTAATGAACTTACTTTACAGGTAAAGCCAAAGTTTATTGAAGGAAAAGACTCGCTTGGAAATCAAATAAATAAGAAGATTATTGGAATTAAAGTCGCACCTTTAAATGAAGAGATAAACAGGCAGAGATTAGGTCCTGCTACAGCATTATATTATGCTGTCAAAGAAACTTGGTTTGTTATTGAGGCATCATGGGAATTTGTAATTTCTATGTTTAAAGGTACAGGGGACACCTCTCAATTAGGAGGCCCGATTAAAATTGCTAAAATAACTGGTCAGGTCGCTAAGTTTGGAGTTGTCGCTTTCCTAAGTATAATGGCTTATATTTCTATCAGTTTGGGATTTATAAATCTCTTACCAATTCCAATGCTAGATGGAGGACACTTGATGTTTTACGCTTTTGAGAAAATCTTAGGACGTCCTTTGACTCAAAGAACTCAAGAAGGTTTTTTTCGAATCGGGTTATTTTTGTTACTTTCACTAATGTTTTTCACAACATTTAATGATCTCAAAGATTTAGGCTTATTTTAAGCCATTTTTCTCTTCAAAAAAGTCAATAAAATCAACATTTATTTAAGATACAATATATAGTGTTGATATTTACGTGAAACACAAAAAAACATTGATTTTATTGGTTTTTTTTGCAGATTATAAATTAACCAAAAAAGGGGCTTAAAATGAATAAAAAACAACTAGTAGCAAAAATATCGTCAACTTTGGGTCAAAGTAAAGCTGATGCTGAAAGAACTTTTGACTCAATAACGACTATTATTTTAGATGCTTTAAAAAATGACGATACTGTGAAGATAGCTGGCTTTGGTACTTATAAAGTAGCAAAGAGAAAAGCTAGAGTAGGAAGAAATCCTAGAACAGGAGAGTCAATTCAAATTGCTGCATCACAAAAGGTAAAATTTTTACCTGCTAAAAGCTTAAAAGAAATGTTTAATCGATAACATTTATTTAGCCCTTATTTGATGATCTCAAATAAGGGCTAACTACTTGCAAAAACTGCATAGCTCAAATTAACACAATTCAATTCTTTTTCATAAGTTAAAACCCTATAACGCACGCTAAACAAGGGAGTTAGTTATGAAAAAATACTTAGGATACTTTCTAGCAGGTACAGCCATTTACTTTGGCTTTGCTGGTCTTGGATATGCTGAGACTACAGTGTCTGCAGAGGTACAATACATTTTTAATACCCTATTATTTTTAATGTCAGGTTTCTTGGTCATGTGGATGGCCGCAGGTTTCGCAATGTTAGAGTCAGGATTAGTAACATCAAAATCTGTATCAGCAATCTGTGCTAAAAACATAGGTTTATATTCAATCGCCGGAGTAATGTTCTGGTTGGTTGGTTACAATTTAGCTTACGGTATTCCAGAAGGCGGATATATAGGCTCTTTCACACCATGGAGTGATAATTCATCATTAGAGACAGGATATTCTGATGGTTCTGATTGGTTCTTCCAAATGGTGTTCTGCGCTACTACAATGTCAATCGTATCTGGTACGTTAGCTGAAAGAATTAAGATCTGGCCATTTTTCTTATTTGCCGCAATTTTAACTGGAATTATCTATCCAATTTCAATGGGTTGGCAGTGGGGTGGAGGATGGTTATCGGTAGCTGGATTTTCAGACTTTGCTGGTTCAACATTAGTACATGCCGCCGGAGGAGCCGCAGCTCTTGCAGGTGCAATTGTATTAGGCGCTAGGAGTGGCAGATTCTCTGGAAAAGGCGAGGCTAAACCGATGGCACCATTTGCTGCATCATCAATTCCGTTAGCAACATTAGGAGTGTTTATACTTTGGTTAGGTTGGTTCGGATTTAATGGTGGATCTCAGTTAGCTTCTGGAACACTAGAAGATGTTTCAGCAGTTGCTACAATTTATATTAATACGAATTTAGCTGCAGGTGGTGGTGTATTAGCCGCCGCAACAGTATCAAGAGTTATTGGTGGAAAAACTGACGTAGTAATGATGCTAAACGGCGCAATCGCTGGATTAGTAGGTATTACAGCAGAGCCATTAACACCAAGTCCGTTAGCTGCAATCTTCATTGGAGCAATAGCAGGAGTTTTAATGTACTTCTCAACAAAACTATTGTTCAAAATGAAAATTGACGACGTAGTTGGAGCCATCCCAGCACACTTAGTAGCTGGAGTATGGGGTACATTAGCAGTGCCATTAACAAATGGAGATGTTACCTTCGGAGCACAATTCTTAGGAACTATCTCAGTTGTGGTATTCGTATTCATAGTCTCGTTTATTGTTTTCCAAATTATCAAAAGTACAATTGGATTAAGAATAAGCAAGGAAGCTGAAAGACTAGGAACTGACAAAGCAGAGGTTGGTGTAATAGCTTACGGTATCAGAGACTAATCAAAGTTCCCTCCCTCGTTAGTTGGGAAAAATTATAAGGCCTGGTTCGGATCCCCCGTCCAGGCCTTATTTATTTTACAAAGCTCGTATGCATTAAATTCATGCTTCAAAACTTTAAAATTTGATATCTAGTTTTCAAAAATAAGGGGGAAACATGAAAAAAATAACTTTCATTTTATTAGGTTGTATTTCTGCTCTAATGATTAGCTCTCAAAGCTTCGCAGAAACTACAATGTCTCAAGAGGGACAATATATTTTTAACTCATTAGGCTTTTATTTAGGTGGAGTACTAGTTGCTTTCATGGCTGCAGGTTTTTGTATGCTTGAGAGTGGTTTAGTGACTACAAAGAGTGTATCGACAATTGCCGCGAAAAATATAGGTAAATTCGCTATATGTTCACTCGTATTCTTCTTAGTAGGTTATAATTTAGCCTACGGAGTGCCTGAGGGTGGTTACGTAGGATCATTTACAATATGGACAGACTCATCTGATGCTGAAACAGGTTATTCAGGTTATTCAGACTGGTTCTTTCAAACAATGTTTGTTTGCGCAACCGCTTCAATCGTGTCAGGAGCAGTAGCTGAAAGAATTAAGATCTGGCCATTCTTTATTTTCGCAGCAATTATGGCTGGAATTATTTACCCGATTTCAATGGGTTGGCAATGGGGCGGAGGCTGGTTATCTAGCGGCGGATTCTCAGATTTTGCTGGATCAACTTTAGTTCACGGATGTGGTGGAGCAGCTGCACTTGCTGGGGTAATAGTTTTAGGCGCACGAGAAGGAAGATTTGGTAGAAGAGGAGAAAAGAGGTCTATGCAACCGTTTGCAGCCTCAAGTATTCCATTGGTGACTTTAGGCACATTTTTACTTTGGTTTGGCTGGTTTGGATTTAATGGTTTTAGTCAACTAGCCATGGGTACATTTGACGATGTCAACGCAATTTCTAAAATTGCAGTTAATACTCATTTAGCAGGCGCAGCTGGAACATTTACTGGTGCAGCACTGACAAGATTAATTGGAGGCAAAACTGATATTGTTATGATGTTAAATGGGGCATTGGCAGGACTTGTAGCCATTACTGCTGAACCTTTAACACCGGGACCAATCACTGCAATGATCATAGGATCTGTTGGAGCAATCATTATGTATTTTGGTACAAAAATGTTAGAGAGCTATGGTTTAGATGACGTAGTTGGTGCAATTCCAGTGCACATGTTTGCTGGAATTTTTGGAACATTGGTAGTTCCATTAACTAATCCAGAGACATCTTTTGGCACACAATTCATTGGAACTGTCTCAGTTTGTATCTTTAGCTTTGTTTTATCTTGGGCTACATTTACTGCTCTTAAATCAACTATTGGATTACGAATTAGTAAAGCAGCTGAGAAATTAGGAACTGACAAAGCAGAAGTAGGAGTAACCGCGTATTCAATAAGGGACTAGTTTTTTGAATTAATCACTAAAAGGCCCGAATTAAAGGGCCTTTTAACTATTTTTCACTTTCGTTCCAAATCTTATGCCAGTCTAAATTTGGAGATAAACCAAATATAGAGTTAACATTTGTACAATGCATAGCTAAAGATGGTATTGGAGAAATACATATTTCCTTCTCAAAAATTTTATGTAGAGGGGTTTCAAATGGAGCATGTTCATTTTTACTCATTAAAAGTAAATCATCCCAGTATTTATTGACTAATATTTTACTAGTTAAGAATGTAAGTAAAGATTCATTTACAGTTCTCCAATGATATTTGTTTCCTAAAAATATGTTTGAATTTTCTAATTTTTTGTAAAGATAAGGGTAGTCAATGGGGCAGATAAATAACTCTCTTTTGAGTTCAGAGGAAAGTTTTTCATATGAACTTAACATCTCAAAAATACTCTCCTTTTTATGAATATAATCGTCTTCAACAAAATAAACTAAATCTTTACATTTTTCTTTAGCTACAAAAAATGATGTTTGTATGCTAGCCATTGTAGCTTTCATATTTTTTTCAATTATTTGATTGTTTTTATTTAAAGTTTTGATTTGATCAAATCGGTTTAATTCTACATTAATTATTTCAAATGAAATACCAGCTTCACCTAATTTTTTTTTAATTATTTCTAAGTCATCCTTTTTCGAATTACAATCGACAATAAATATTTTAAATTGAATTTTTTTAAATAAATCTTTTTTAAACTTTATACTATTTATTAAAGAATTAATTGTTCGAAAAGTATATTCAGATTTTTCCTTTTCAAATATTCTATCTTTACTTTGAGTAACTAAATTTACAGATGTGCAAGTTTTTATAATTATATCTAATGATTTTATATCTCTTGTGATCGTTGTTTTGCCTAAAGGAATATTAATACTAGTTTTTCCTAAAATAGAGAGATTATCATTAGCTAATTTTTTTGAAGTTGGTATAAATAAACTTGACTGATCAATAATTTCAAAACCCAAAATTCTACAAAATTTAATAAATATTTTTTTAAAAAAACTTGGTTTTTTAATAGTTCTAATTTGTTTCATCGTTTAAAATTATATATATTAGTTTATAATCTACTTCTATGAACATTAAATCATCACAAGTTTTAGTCGAAGAAGCTAAGAAAAGCATAGAAACATTGAGTTCAGATGAAGTCAAATTACTTTATGAAAATAAAGAGATTACTTTAATAGATGTAAGGGATATTAGAGAACTATGGAAAGAGGGTACAATCGAAAATTCTAAACATATACCAAGAGGCATGCTAGAGTTTTGGCTTGATCCAGAAAGCCCATACTATCAGAGTAATAAAATTGAAGATATTAAAAAAATGGTTTTATTCTGTGCACTCGGATTACGCTCAGCTCTAGCAACTAAATCTCTTGTAGATATGGGTTACAAAAATATTGCTCATGTAGAAGGTGGATTTGATGCTCTAAAAAAAAGTGGGTTTAAAATAGTTACTAAAGAGAAGAAATAAATTATTTACTAGCTTCATTTAAAACAAATTCAATTCTATCCTGGCCCCAGAAAATTTTATCGTTTGCAACAAATGTTGGAGCTCCAAAAATGCCTTTTGCATACGCATCACTTGTTTTTTTTCTTAGGCTATCTTTTATTAATGACGAAGCTATTCTCAACAAAAATGTTTTTGGATTGATATTCAAATTTTTCAATACTTTTTGTATTACATTATCATCATTCATATTTAATCCATCTTGCCAAATTGTATTAAAAATGCTGTCTATATAATTGCTCTTTATATTGTCTTCTTCTGCCACCAACACTCCACGCATCAAATTTAAACTACGGATTGGAAAATAAGAGTTAAACTTAAATCTTATATCGTTTTTTTCAGCAATTAATTTACAGTCTCTTATCATGTGTTTAGCTTTTGCTGGAATAAAAGCAGGTGCTTTTATTCCGTGTAAGTTATGCAATCCGCCAAGTAGAACAGGATTATATCTTATTTTAATCCCCTCTTTATTTTCTATTTTTTTTAGTTGCTTGTGAGCAAGAAAAGAATATGGACTTACGAAATCAAAATAAAAATCAAAAGGCTTAATCATCAAAGCTAACTTTTTTAGCAAAGAAAATTCTAATAAACCAATAAAAAACTAATCCTATTGGGCCAGTAAAATAAGTTAAAATTAGAGAAGGAATAATGATGATTTTTGGAATAAAAAATTTTCTGCTATCTCTTACAATCCATGCTCCAGCAAATAAACTTATGGATAAAAAATGAAGCCAAAAAACTAATAATAAAACCTCATTAGCAAAAATCGAATATAATCCGTCTAAGCCACTATATAATTCAAAGCTATCAAATATATTACCTTCTAAGTATAAAGAATAAGCTAAATATGAGTAACCAATAGCTAAAAGAATTGGGGCAATTATAGATTGTGTAAGAAAACTTGTTATTTTATTGTGTGGGAAAAAAATTAATAAAAGCCAAAATGGAATAACACCCCAATTAGCAATTAAATAAATATTTTCGGAAGTTAAGTTAAATAATAAATTATTTATCATGAAAAATAATATAGTATATTAGTTAAATGAATCCCACAGCTAATAAAAGTGATTTTAAAGATTTAACTACAAATCTTAGAGACTTAGCATATTCTTATTTAGAAAAATATAGTCCATCCAAACAACAGTTGAAGGTATATTTATTAAAAAAATATTTAACCAAAATTAAAGGATCAAAATCAAAAAAAGAAGTTACTGCTATAATTGATGAAATAGTATTACATCTCGAAAAAAATAAAATACTTAACGATGAGATGTACTCTGATTCGAAGGCAAGAATGTATTTAAGAAGAGGCTATTCTTTAAATAAAATTAACCAAACTTTAAGAAACAAAGGCGTAGATAACAAATTTATTACACAAAGTATAAATAAGATCAAAGAAGATCAAATTGAACCAGACTTTGTTTCTGCGGTAAAATTATGCAGAAGAAGGAGAATAGGCCCACTTAGACCAGATGCTAATCGAGAAATATTCTATAAAAAGGATATGGGTATTTTAGCTAGAGGCGGGTTTAGTTTTGAATTATCAAAAAGAGTTTTAGATTTAGAAAAAGGTGAATTTCTTAAATTAATCAAGATTATCTGATCTATTCTTTTTTTCCTCTTCAATTAAAATATCAAGTTTTCTTTTAAGGGCATTACGAACTAAAATAAAAAATAAAACACCAAAAAAAGTCACCGATAAAACAATAATTGTAATAGTTTTAAACATTTAAATTTTCAGCTCTTTTAATAAGTAGGCTAGGATTCCTGTAATCTTCTTTTCCATATAAAAATGGTTTTCCATCGAGTGTTTTAATTATGGCACCAGCATTTTGGGCAACTGCATGGCCGGCAGCATAATCCCATTCGTTAGCTCTTTCTTTTGCAGCATAAATGTCATATTCACCAGCGGCAATAACACAAAATTTGTAAGAACTTGCCATTTTAACTATAGATGAAACATTAAATGTTTTTAATTTATTCAAAATAACATTTGAAGGCTTTATTACACTTGATAAAGCTACAATTCTTCCTTTTGGTTGTTTTTTTTCACAATTTATTTTTGTTGTTGATCCATTCTCGATTAGATAACATTCACCAGGCCCGTATGTATAAAAAAGCCTATTCTTCTTTGGAACTCCCACAATACCTAGCACTGGAACAGTATTAATTACCAGAGCAGCATTTAAAGTATATTCATCTTTACCAACAATATATTCTTTAGTTCCATCTATAGGATCTATAAGCCAGAATATTTTTGCTTTATTTTTTACACGTAAATTTACAGTTTCTTCGGAAACTATTGGTATACTAGGAGTAAGTGATCTAATTTTATTTGTAATTAATTCATTTACTTCTAAATCTCCATTGCTTACTGGTGATTTATCTTTTTTCATTTCTATTTTTAGACCTTTTTTATAAAGGTCTATCGAGACTTTTCCTGCATCATTAAATGTTTCAATTAGACTCTCGCATATAAATTTTAACTCACTAGTTTTCATTAATAACTTTTTCAAGACTCACATTTTCAATATTTATTACTCTTTTACCGTAATTTTCAAAATTTACTGTAACTTTATTACCTATAATTGATTGGACTTGTCCTATTCCCCATTCTTTATTTGAAGGGTTTTTAACATAATCCCCTGGTTCAAAATCAATAAGCATTATGGAAAATCACGGTTATTTCGATTATACACTTAAATAATGAATTCACTAGGAATTAATAAACCAAAAAAAGAGACCAAGGTAGTAGTTGCGATGTCAGGCGGAGTAGACTCATCTGTCGTAGCAGCACTTATGAAGAAAGAGGGTTATGATGTTACCGGTATAACATTAAAGCTATATGATGATAATAAAAAATCAAAAGAAGGCAGGCAGTGCTGTGCTGGCCAAGATATTTTAGATGCTAAGAGAGTATCAGAAAATATCAATATAAATCATAAAATTTTATTTTATCAAAAAAAATTTAAGTCTGAAGTAATTGACTCCTTTATTGATAGTTATGTTGCAGGTGAAACACCGATACCATGTGTACAATGCAATCAAACTGTTAAATTTAGAGATTTATTTAAATATGCTAAAGAATTAAAGGCTGATGCACTTATAACTGGTCACTACGTTTCAAGGGTTCAAGACAATGGACATGCAAGCATGTATAGAGCAAAAGATCAAAGTAGAGATCAAAGTTATTTCTTATTTAGCACCACCCAAGAACAACTGGATTATTTGAGATTTCCTTTAGGAGAAATTGATAAGTCAGAAACAAGAGCAATAGCTGAAAAATTAAAATTAAACGTTGCATCTAAACCTGATAGTCAGGACATTTGTTTTGTACCCAATGGAGATTATGCGTCAGTAATTAAAAAATTTAAACCGGAGTCTTTTACACCTGGAAAAATTCTTGACATTCAAGGTAAACAAATAGGTGAACATGATGGAATAATCAACTACACAATAGGCCAAAGAAAAGGAATAAAGATTGCAAGCAATATTCCATTATATGTAATTAACATTGATGCTAAGAACAATAATATAATTGTTGGAGGTAAAGAGTTTCTTGAAGTGAAAGAGATAAAACTTAAGAATTTAAATATTCTTGGTTTTAAAAAAGAATTTAAAGAAATTATAAATATTAAAGTCAGGTCCACAGGAAGGCTTTTAAAAGCAAAAATTAATATTTTGGAAACTGTGGCAGATGTCAAAATTTTAGACAAAGAGACAGGAATTTCACCTGGACAAGCTTGTGTGTTTTATTCAAAAGACGATATTGGGGATAAGGTGTTAGGCGGTGGATGGATTGATAAGGTTTACAATAAAAATTTATCCACTAAGTTAACAACCTAATTTATTGCTCGTTAAAAGTGATAACAATTTTTTTTAGATATGGTTTAATAGAATTAATTAAGAGGCAACTCTTAACTGGCCATTTAAGGAAAAACCGAGAGGTTCAAGCTTAAAGGGCAGAAAGGTGGACCTAGTAGCGCTAGAATAGTTCATCGGGATGGCTTGGCGGTAGCGCCTAAAACGACGAGCCAAAACTACTAAATTTCTGGGCGAAAGCCTAGAAATTTATGTGGTTCTTCCTCCACAAAAATCTTGTAAATAAATAAAATAAAATAACCCCAACAAAATAATTCCATTCTAAAGCATGTTTAAAATGAGTATTACCTTTAGTAATCAGGAGAGGCAAACTAACTACCGCCACGGTTACTAAAATTGAAACTAAAATTGCTTTGTATATTAAAACTTTTTTATTTATTAGCTTTATAAGTTTTTCTTTGATTTTGAATAAATGATATACAAGTATTCCCTGAGCTATAATTTCAAAAATTATAAAAGATAAAAGAACAATTCTTCTCATTAATTTATAAATCTGAATATCAAATTTAATACCAAGAAAAATTGCATGTATTGCTAAGAAAATGGCTGAAAGAATTCCAAAAGTTTTGAATTTATAGTTTAAATTAGTATTTTTAAATTTATTTACTAAATTGTTATTGTTTTGCCAATAATAGTAAAGCGTTACTGCTGTAACAATCATTGCTGGTTTGAAAATTAGATATTGCGGAAAAGTTCTAGAGGCCCTACTTATTGAAAGACTTCCATCTATATAAGGTATTGAAAAACCTGATCGGCCAATTTGATCAACTTTAAAAAACGTTTGCTCTAAAAATTCATAATTTTGTGAAATAAATAGACACAGATTTATCGCAATTAATGGAATAAAAAATATCCATAAACTCAATTTTCTTATTTGAGTTATCTCATTCATAAAAATATTTATGATTATTTTTTCTTATTTCTTTTTCTCGCTCTTCTTTTTTTTGAGCCAATTTTTCTTCTTCCACGGTGCTTTTTTGGATAACCCATATTTTTGCCTCCTTTTAGTATCTTAATTAGACAATTAATATATAAAGATCAATTATAAATATTTATGAAAAAGTCCATTAAGACATTTCTTAAACACCCCACGAAAGATAACTCTAACAGATCTGCTAACCCAGCAGTTATTAGAGCCTCCACCATTCTTTTTAACACTATGCAAGAACTTCATAATCATGAAAAAAAAATAAAGAAACATCAAAGAGTTAGTCATTACAGTTATGGCCGGTATGGAAGTTCTACCACTATTGAGTTAGAGAACATGCTGAAAGAATTAGAACAAGCATTTCACGTTTTTTTAACAGGAACAGGATTTGGGGGTGTAGCTTTAGCAATTATGAGTCTTTGTAGGCCAGGAGATGAAATTTTAGTATCTGATAACGTTTACGGTCCAACGAAAGAAATGTCTGAAAAATTACTTAAAGAATTTAATGTTAAAGCGATATTTTATAACCCAGACTCTTTTGAAGATTTAAAAAATAAAGCAACAAAAAAAACTAAAATGATTTTAGTTGAAAATCCAGGAAGTAATACATTTGAATTTCAAGATTTATCTAAAATTGTAAATTTAGCTAAAAGAAAAAAAATATACACTTTTCTTGATAATACATGGGGAACCCCATTATATCTAAAACCATTAAAGCTTGGATTTGATATGTCTTTTTCATCTGCAACAAAATATTTCTCAGGTCATTCCGATGCGATGGGCGGCTCTCTAGCGGTTAATAAAAAAGTATTTAGAAAAGTGATGTTTTTTTACAAACTTTCCGGTTACAGAATGTCTGCAGATGAGGCTTACTTAATTATCAGAGGTTTGAGAACATTAGATACAAGATTAAAACAACACTATGAAAATACAAGACAAGTAATAAATTTTTTAAAAAAACAGAAAAAGATAAAAGAAATTTTATACCCACATAAACCCTCAAGTAAAAATTATAAATTGTGGAAAAAATATTACTCTGGTGCTACTGGATTATTATCAATAGTTTTGAAAAGTAAAAAAAAATCTTCTGTAATTAAATTTGTAAACTCATTAGAATTATTTGGTATTGGATATAGTTGGGGAGGTTTTGAGAGTCTTGCAATTTTACAAGAACTTCGTTCGAGCAAAAAGGATGAGTATCTTCAAGGAAGAAAATATTACAGGTTTAATAAAGATGAGCACATAGTGAGATTGCATATAGGCTTAGAGGACCCTATGGATTTAATAGCTGATTTGAAAAAGTCTTTAAGGTATATAAGATAGTGTTCAAATTTATTCCAAATAGATTAGCTTTTATTGTATTAGTTTCAGCTTGTAGCATTATTTTAATTTCAATGGGTTTAAGGCAAACTTTTGGATTATTTTTTGAAGATTTTGAAAAAGGTCTTGGCGCAACTAGAACAGAATTTGGTTTAGCAATTGGTATTCAAATGCTCTTTTGGGGAATTTTTGCACCTATATTCGGTTTAATTGCAGATAAGCTTGGAGGTAATAAAGCTGTTTTCATTGGTTTTATGATATTTGGTTTAGGTGTTTATATGCTTTACGCTGGACCTAACACAGGAATTTTTTTTCAGATAAGTTTAGGAATTCTTATAGGAATCGCTCTTGGAGCAACAGCAATAGGTGTACCAGTATCAGAAGTTGGAAAACATTTTCCTAACCAAAACAGAACTGTTGCAACTGGAATTGTAACAGCAGCAGCTTCCATAGGTTATTTTTTATCACCATTATTTACAAAATATAGTCTTGGCTTAGTTGGATGGGAGCAAACATTAAAATATTTCATGTATTTTATAGGCCTTGGATTGTTTGCTTCAATTTTTTTATTTCCGTCAAAAACAATTCTACACTCAACTCAAGCTGATCGAGATCAATCATTTAGTTCTGCAATCAAAGAAGCTTTTTCTCATAAAGGTTATGTTTTACTGGTTCTAGGTTTTTTTGTTTGTGGTTTTCAAATTACATTAGTTGGAACTCATATTCCTGGTTATATGCAAGATAGAGGAATGAGTGGATGGTCTGCAACAATTATACTAGCGTTGATTGGATTTTTTAATATCTTTGGAACTTTAGGCATGGGTTTTTTAGGCACTAAATATAAAAAGAAAAATCTATTATGTATACTTTACTCATTAAGAGCTATAAGTATTTGTATATTTATTTTTTCTCCGCCGTCTATCATAAATTCAATTATTTTTGGAATTACATTTGGCCTTTTATGGCTTTCTACAGTTCCACCTACAAACGGAATAGTCGCTCAAATTTTTGGTACAAAATATTTAAGTACTTTATTTGGTATTGTTTTTTTATGTCATCAGTTCGGAGCATTTGCTGGAGCTTTTCTTGGAGGATACTTTTTTGATACTTACGGATCATATGATTATGCTTGGTATATGGCTATAGCTCTTTCTATTTTTGCCACTGTGGTTCATTTTCCAATAGATGAAAAGCCAATTGAAAGGGAGGCAGCACCTCTCAGTAATAGGTAAATAAAATTATCACTCCATATATCAGAGCTATTATATTAACGTAATTAGAAAATTTTTTATCATCTATAACTTTAAATAATTTTTGTACAGGAAAATAAATTATTAATACAAATAAAACATAAAATAATTTTGTAAATTTTAAGTATTCATAACTTAAAATTAAAACTGTTAAATACTGCAGGATACCCATTATTAAATATCCATAGCAAATATAATATCTTGCAATTTCCTTTTTGTTTTGGCTTATTAAAGTAGAATATATAGCTAAAAAACTCCCCCCCATGTTAGATAATCCATGGACACTTCCAATGACAATTAAAATAAGTTTTTTTAATTTAAAGAAAGTTTTTTTGAACGTAGAAAATCTTTTTTTATTTAATATTATTGTAGAGGAAAAAACCAAAAGCAAAGCCACTAAAAATTTAATATCTAAAATATTTTTAAATTTAAGCGCAACAATTAAAAAAAATACTAAAAATGGCAGGCAAAATAAATTATATTCTTTAACAAATTTCGGATCTTTAACTTTTGATTTTAAAAACTGTAAAATACTAATCGTAATTGATATAGGCATGAGAATGTTTATGGTATTTGCAAAATCATAGCCAAGAATTAAAAATGATGGCGTTCCAAATATTAATAAACCAACGCCAAAAATTGATTGAATAAAAATTAAAAATATAATTATGCTTATTTCTAAAACAGATGTCATTTAAACTAATCATATATCACCTTAGGGTTGTAATTAGAGTCTATTTATGAATCAAAAGTGAATCAAAACGTGAACATTGGAAGTTTTTCAACTATTAATTGTGGATAAATAATTAATTATTTAATTCAAAGATAACTATTTTTTTAATATTCTGAATTTAACTAAAGGAGATAATATGTTTTCAAAAATACTCGGAGAAAAACTAGATAGATACCATTTGCTCAAGCATCCATTTTATCAGGTTTATTGGAATGAGGGAAAATTGAATCGTGAAATAATAAAAGATTACGCAGAACAGTATTATCAACATGTAAAAGCATTCCCAAGATATATAAGCGCGACACATTCAATTTGTGAAGATTTAGAAAAAAGAAGAATTCTTTTAGAAAATTTACAGGATGAAGAGAACAAAGATGGCGATCATCCAAAGTTGTGGAAAAATTTTGCAAAAGCTCTTGGATCAGATGAAAAAGAAATCGAAAAGGTAAAGCTTGACTGGTTTACAAAAGATATGATTGATAATTTTTTTTCTCAAGCTAGAAAATCGTATGCCGAAGGTCTTGCATCTTTATATACTTATGAAAGACAAATACCAGAAATAGCTGAGACTAAAATTCAAGGATTAAAAAAATTTTACGGAGTAAAATCTAAAGAAGGTCTAGAATTTTTTGAGGCGCATAAATCTGCGGATGTAATTCATAGGGCTGAGTGTGAAAAATTATTAGATTGTCTGTCCAAAGAAGAACAAGAAAAAGCTGAAGCTGCTTCATTGTTAACTGCTAGATACTTATGGAACTTCTTAAGCGGTATGACTTCTAAACATAAACTCCAGACTATTGCTGCTTAGAATTATCTTTTAGTTTGCAAATTATGAAAAACGATAATCATGTGTGGGATAACAAACATCCTACTGCACAAATGTTAGGTCGTTGGCAACCATGGCATGATGGTCATCAAAAACTTTTTGAAGAAACATTAAAAAAAACTGGACAGGTAAATATTATGGTTAGAGATGTAAAAGGTATTGATGACAATCCTTTTGATTTTGAAACTGTTAAAAGAAATATTTTTCAGGCACTCAAAGATTACAAAAATAGAATTCAAGTAACATTAGTTCCTAATATTACTAACATTTGTTATGGTAGAGGAGTAGGTTATAAAATAGAGGAGATTGTTTTAGACGAGAAAACACAACAAATTTCAGCTACAAAAATACGTGAGCAGATGAGAAAAGAGGGGAAACTTAAATAGTTGATAACCTTTCTCACTTGACCTCTAAAATACGCCTATATATAAAAGCTCAATGATAACTAACAATCCATTTTCAACTCTAGCCGAAATAGTCCCAGCTTTAGCTATGCAGGGATTTGTGATTACAATGGCTGCACTAACTTTGATTGGTGTATTAGTTGATATAGTTCATAAAAAAAATGTTAAATATTTTTTTGAAAATGCAAAAAAAGCTAAAAAGAATGCTCAAGTTGAATTAACAACCGGTAAAAGAACTGCCGTTATCTTAAAAACTGTCGCTCATGATATCGCAACAACTTCTGAACTTGGATGGGGGAAAAGAAGACTGGCACATGTTTTAGGTATGTACGGAACTATTATTTTTTGGGTTTGCTCAGCCGTATTGATTTTTTCTTATTCGTCAGTTGGAATTGAAACTCCTGCAATTTTATCAGCACTATGGCATATAGGTGCAATTTTAACTTGTTTAGGCGGATTTTGGTTTTGGTTTTTTTTAAGAGTCGATGTTTCAGCTGAAGCACATCCTTGGTACAGAATTATAAAAGCAGACCTATTTGTTTTAGCTTTATTAGCTTGTGCAACATTTGGTCTAGCTTGGTCGTATACACAATATTCTGGAATGACTGGTTTAAGTTATTTATTTTTAATTTTGTTTATTATTTCAAATTTAGTTTTATTTGGGGGAGTTTATTGGTCGAAATTTGCACACATGTTTTATAAACCTGGTGCAGCAATTCAAAAAAATTTGGCGGAAGCTGATGGTTCTAGAGACAATTTGCCACCACCTGCCGATGCACCAGAGCAATTTGGTCTGGGAATTAAAAGAGAACAACCAAAGCATTATTGAGAAATTTATGTTAAAAAACTTATGGGAGTAAAATAATTAATGTCAACTTTTGTATACATGACTAGATGTGATGGCTGTGGCCACTGTGTAGATATTTGTCCATCTGATATAATGCATATTGATGAAACAATTAGACGAGCTAAAAATATTGAGCCAAATTTTTGTTGGGAATGTTATTCGTGTGTCAAAGCTTGTCCAAATCATGCGATCGATGTCCGAGGTTATGCTGATTTTGCTCCGATGGGACACAGCGTTAGAGTAAGAAGAGAAGAGGAAAAAGGAACTATTTCTTGGAGAATAAAATTTAGAAACGGTACCGAAAAAAATTTTGTTTCACCAATCACAACTAAACCTTGGGGTAAATTTATTCCTAAATTAGCAGAAGAAGATAAGCCAAACCAAGGAGAAATAACTACTCAAAGGCTTTATACAGAACCAAAAGGTTTGAATATTGATGGAGATCTTCCAACAGTAAGCAAAGACTCATTTAAAAAAGGTGTTTACTATTAATGGCTAACGTAAAAACTCATGTTGAAGAAAGCGATGTTCTGATTATCGGTGGAGGTATGGCCGGAACTGGAGCTACTTTTGAAGCTAGACATTGGGGGAGAGATTTAAAGATAGTTTGTGTTGAAAAAGCAAATATCGATAGAAGTGGTGCCGTAGCACAAGGTCTTTATGCAATTAATTGTTACATGGGCATGCAGTGGAATGAAAACCAACCTGAAGACCACGTTAGATACGCACGAAACGATTTAATGGGCATGGTAAGAGAAGATTTAGGTTATGACATGGCCCGTCATGTAGATTCAACAGTCCATATGTTTGATGAATGGGGTTTGCCAATGATGAAAAATGAGAAAACAGGAAGATATTTAAGAGAAGGTAAATGGCAAATCATGATACATGGTGAAAGTTATAAACCTATTGTTGCAGAAGCTGCAAAAAAATCTGCTAATAAAATTTACAACAGAATTATGATCACTCATCTTTTAATGGATGATGAAAAAGAAAATAGAATAGGCGGAGCAGTTGGTTTTAATATGAGAACTGGTGATTATCATGTGTTTAAAGCTAAAGCAGTAATTGTTGCAGCTGGCGGCGCTTCACATATTTTTAAACCTAGAGCAGTAGGCGAAGGTATGGGAAGAACTTGGTATGCTCCATGGAGTAACGGTTCAGCTTATGCTCTTCCAATTCAGGTTGGTGCTAAGATGACCCAAATGGAAAACAGAATTGTACTTTGTAGATTTAAAGATGGCTATGGTCCGGTAGGAGCTTATTTCTTACATTTAAAAACTTATACTCAAAATGCAAATGGAGAAAACTACGAAAAGAAATGGTACGATCAAACTAAATCATTAGTTGGAGAATACATTGATCACCATCCTACACCTACATGTTTAAGAAACCATGCTTTTATCCAAGAAGTTCAGGCTGGCGGTGGACCAATTCACATGGTAACTAAAGAAGCATTTCAAGATCCACATTTAGAAACTGTTGGTTGGGAAAATTTTTTAGGAATGACAGTTGGTCAGGCTGTTGTATGGGCTTCACAAAACATTGATCCAAAATACACAAATCCAGAGCTTACAACTTCTGAGCCATATGTAATGGGTTCACACGCAACATGCTCTGGAGCATGGGTAAGTGGACCAGAAGATCTATCTCCACCAGAATATTTTTGGGGTTACAATAGAATGTTAACTATTGACGGATTGTTCGGTGCGGGAGACACAGTTGGTGGAAGTGCACATAAATTTTCATCAGGGTCTTTCACTGAAGGGCGATTAGCTGCGAAAGCTGCTGTGAAATATATCGAAGATAAAAAAGCAGATGGAATTAAAGTAAGCGAAAAACAATACAAAGATTTAAAAAAGGTAATCTATAAGCCCTTAGAAAATTATACAGTTGGAAGAAACGAAATTACTGGAGGAACTGTATCACCAAGTTACATTTCTCCCATTCAAGGACTACAAAGGCTTCAAAGAATTATGGATGAGTATGTCGGAGGAATAGCTACAAATTACATGACTAATGAAAACATGCTTAATAGAGGATTAGAATTATTAAAATGGCTAGAAGAAGATTTAGAAAATGTTGGCGCTGAAGATTATCACCAGCTAATGAGAGCATGGGAATTAAAACATAGAACTATTACCTCACAATGTGTGACGGAACATACTAAATTTAGAGAAGAAACTAGATGGCCAGGTTATTATTACAGAGGCGACCATCTCAAACTTGATGATGAAAACTGGCATTGTTTAACTGTTTAAAGACGAGACCCTAAAACTAAAAAGTTTACAATGGAGAAAGTTCCAGTTTATCATATTGTAGACGAAAAGAAGGAAAAGAAAGCTTCATAAAGTTTAATGGAGTTGTTAGAAAAATCCGACAAAGAAATTCAAGACATTGCTCAGCCAATTTGGGATAATTTAGTCAAATCTTCTAATATTAAAGACTATGGTGGCTTTACCAAAGATTTTTCGTCACAAATGCTTTATGGAGCAAATGAAGTTGAGCTTGGAAAGCAATGGGCTAATAATAAATTGCTTACAAGTCTATCTGAAAAACAAGAATTTTTAGGAACAATAAGAAGAAATCAATTCATTACTGTTCTTTATAAACAAACAAGCCAAACAATGCCTGGTGAATTTTTAGGTAGGCTAGTCTTAGGGGAAGAAGATGGTCTTGTAAAAGTTTTTGGAGCTACAATTTATTAAGATTGACAAGTTAATGTTTCAGGCATACTGCTAATATTAATGCTCGAAATTTATCTTCCAATTGCCCAAGTAAATATAGACATTTTTCTTTTATTATTTTTAAGTTTGGCTGTTGGAGTTTTATCAGGACTTTTTGGTGTTGGAGGAGGTTTTTTGATGACACCGTTTTTAATTTTTATGGGAATACCTCCAGTGTATGCAGTTCCAAATGAAGTTAATAACATTCTTGCCACCTCAGTATCTGGTTCTTTAACTCATTGGTATAAGAAAACTTTAGACTATAAAATGGGTTTAATGATTGTTTCAGGAGGTGTAGTCGGAACTATCATAGGAATTATGACGTTTACTTTTTTTTCAGAAATCGGAAAAATAAGCTTAATTATTTCCTTGTTGTATATGTATCTCTTAGCAATAGTTGGAACATTAATGTTGATTGAGGGTATAAAAGAAAGAAATCGATTAAAATCTAAAACAAGTATAAAAAAAAAATTACACGACCATAATTGGTTACAAGGTCTTCCATTAAGAATGAGATTTAATAAGTCTAGATTGTATGAAAGTGCATTCACCCCTATTTTATTAGGACTTATTGTTGGATTTGTTGCGTCAATGATGGGAATAGGCGGTGCATTCTTAATGGTACCTGCGATGATATATATTATTGGAATGCCTGTTAAATTAATTCCTGGAACTTCTTTATTTGTTACGGTTTTCATAAGCGCCGTAGTAACAATTTTACATTCTTTTAATTACGGAACAATTGATTTGTTCCTTGTAGTTCCTTTAATTTTAGGTTCAATTGTTGGTGTTCAAGTAGGTCAAAAAATTGGTCAATTTTTAGATAGCAATGAGCTTAAATCTTTATTTGCAATGCTTTTAATTACCGTTGCTATAGCAATTGCCTATGACTCTTTCTTCAGAAATAAAACAGAATTTAATGGAAGTAAAGTTACAACACCAGAATTAAATAGTTTCGCTGAATTTATTGTAAGAATGGCTAATGATGCACCGTTCTTATATGGAGCCTTTGCAATAATCCTTGCTGTTACGCTTGGAGCATTAATGGCATGGATTAGAAAAATTGTTCATGATTTAAGATATAAAAAACCAAAACAAGAAGAAGTCAAATTCCCAGTAAAATAATTATCTTTTTTTGTATTTTTGTTTTTGAGGTATTACACCTCTTACACCACCTCTAGGATCTTCTACATCTCCTTTTCTTCGAGGAATTAAATGGATATGACAGTGCATAATTGATTGACCTGCATCTCTACCTATATTAACCCCAATATTAAATGCACTTATATCTTTGTCTAATTGTTTTAACTCTCTTTTTTGATTTTTTAAAATCTCATCTAAATCATTAATCTCTTCTTTATTTAAATCAAAATAATCATCAACGTGTCTGTGGGTAATAATCAAAGTGTGATGTTTAGTGACAGGATAAGCAGTATCTCGAATAATGAAAAAATGTTTTGTTGATGAGATAACTTTACAATTAGTTTTATTACAGAAAATACAGTCTTCGGTACTTGAAGACATTACGCACTTCGATAAAGCTTAGTCATAACAAATTCTCTGTGACCCAAAGCTTCAGCACATGTTAATCTACCGTTGGCAACTTTAAGTGTTGTTTCAATAAGTTTATCTCCGGCTTGATCAAGGTTCATTTCTCTTGTTAAAATCTTAGAAACATCACAATCAACATGTTCACTCATTAACTTAGCTGTTAAAGGATTGGCAGTTAGTTTTACAACAGGTTCTATAGGGTTACCTATGATATTTCCTTGTCCTGTTGGAAAAAGATGAATATTAAATCCTCCAGCTGCTTGTAAAGTTACACATTCTGCAGCTGCAGAGGAAGTATCCATAAAATATAAACCTTTACCTTTTTTGGGTTCTTCAGCTGGTTCTAAAACGTCAATAAATTTTCTAGATCCTATCTTTTGGAAATTTCCAAAAGCCTTTTCCTCAATTGTAGTTAGTCCTCCTGCTATATTACCTGCAGTGGGTTGACTTTCCGATAAGTCATCAGTCGCTTCTTTTAAAATAAAATCGTTATAATCACTCCATGTCTTCATAAATTTTTTCTGAGCCTCTGGAGTTGCCCCTCTTTTGGCACATACTTGTTCTGCACCAGTTAGTTCAGAAGTTTCTCCGAAACATAAATGAACGCCTAATGGCTCAAGTTTATCCATTAAATTTCCAACTGTTGGATTAGATGCAAGACCCGAAGTTGTATCCGACTCGCCACATTTAACTGATATCCATAGATCACTCATTGGACATTCTTCTCTTTGTTTTTCAGAGGCCCACATAGAAAATTCCTGGGCTTTCTTGGATGCTTTCATTATTGTTTGAATGTCACCACTTCTTTCAATGTGAAAACCTTCAACTGGTTTTCCTGTTTCAGCTATTCCATCAACAATTTTTTTTGTCCATTTTGGTTCAATTCCAATCACAATAACAGCAGCAACATTAGGATTTCTTCCTGTGCCTATCATTGTTCTAAAATGAAGTTCTAAATCTGCACCAAACTGCAATCTTCCATAGGAGTGAGGTAAAGCTATAGTTCCCTTAATATTGTTCGCTACCGCTTCAGCACAAGCATTTGAAATATCATCAACTGGAAGAATAATTACATGATTTCTTGTTCCGGCTCTTCCGTTCTCTCTCTTATAACCTAAAAAACTTTTTGGAATTTCCATATTAATTTTACCACTTTTTTGTTTTTACGTTGTGAACATGAACGTGTTCACCTTTTTTGATTTCTTTAACTACTTTTCCAATATCGTGGCCATACTTAAATATTGTATCCCCAACCTTAAGGTCTTTTAGTGCAATTTTATGCCCTAAAGGAACATCGTTTGTCGAAGGAACTTTAACGGTTTTGTCGTTTTCCATTATCCAAGCGCTACAATCTTGGCCTTTTTTAGTAGTTTCTATTACAACAACTCCCACGTTATCTTTTTCGTCGTGAATGATGAGATCGGGCTGTGACATAAAAATATCTAATGGATATAGACTAAAATTTAGTATAATGAAAGCTAGATTTTTCTTAATACTTTTAGGAGATTTATGGCTAAAATGACTACAGAGGAAGCTTTTGTAAAAGTTTTACAAATGCATGGAATTGAACATGCTTTTGGCATCATCGGTTCTGCGTTTATGCCTATCTCAGATATTTTCCCTGATGCAGGAATTACTTTTTGGGATGTGGCTCATGAGACAAACGGTGGTTTAATAGCTGATGGTTACACTAGGGCTACCGGGAAAATGTCAATGGTCGTAGCACAAAACGGACCAGGTATAACTGGTTTAGTTACACCAATTAAAACTGCATATTGGAATCATACTCCACTTCTTTTAGTAACACCTCAAGCTGCAAATAAAACAATGGGTCAAGGAGGATTTCAAGAAGTAGAACAAATGAATTTGTTCAAAGATATGGTTTGTTATCAAGAAGAAGTTAGAGATCCATCAAGAATTGCGGAGGTTTTAAATAGAGTTATTGAGAAAGCTATAAGGGGTTCAGCTCCAGCTCAAATTAATGTTCCAAGAGATTATTGGACTCAAGTAATAGATATTGAATTACCTCCCATTGTAAGATTAGAAAGGCAAGCTGGCGGTTCAGCAGCAATAGAGGAAGCGGCTAAATTATTATCTAGTGCAAAGTTTCCAGTGATATTATCAGGTGCGGGAGTTGTTATTGGTGGAGCAATTAAAGATTGTGTGAAGCTAGCGGAAAAATTAGATTCTCCAGTATGTTCTGGTTATCAACATAATGATAGCTTTCCAGGGAGTCATCCACTGGCAGTAGGCCCATTAGGTTACAATGGATCAAAAGCTGCAATGGAATTAATAGCAAAAGCAGACGTTGTATTAGCTCTAGGAACAAGATTAAATCCTTTTTCAACTTTACCAGGCTATGGAATTGATTATTGGCCAAAAAATGCAAAGATTATTCAGGTAGACATGAATTCAGATAGGATTGGTCTAACTAAAAAAGTAACTGTTGGAATTTGTGGAGATGCTAAATTGGTAGCTCAACAATTATTAAGCAAACTGTCTCCAAAAGCAGGAGATACTGATAGACAAAAAAGAAAAGATTTAATTCACCAAACAAAATCAGCTTGGTTACAAAAACTTTCTAGTTTAGATCACGAGGATGATGATCCGGGCACTGTTTGGAATAAGGAAGCAAGAGATAGAGATAAAGATCGAATGTCACCTAGACAAGCTTGGAGAGCTATTCAAGCTGGTATGCCCGAGGATGTAATTATTTCAAGTGACATAGGAAATAATTGCGCTATAGGAAATGCTTATCCAACTTTTGAAAAAGGCAGAAAATATTTAGCTCCAGGTTTATTCGGCCCATGTGGCTACGGTTTTCCATCTATCTTAGGTGCTAAAATTGGATGTCCAGACACACCTGTAATAGGTTTTGCGGGTGATGGAGCGTTCGGAATAAGTATGAATGAAATGAGTTCTTGCGCAAGAGAGGAATGGCCAGCAATATCTATGGTTATATTCAGAAATTATCAATGGGGTGCAGAAAAAAGAAACACTACATTATGGTTTGATAACAATTTTATTGGAACAGAATTAGATCCAGAATTAAGTTATGCAAAGGTTGCTAATGCATGTGGTTTAAAAGGAGTAACAGTTAATACAATGGAGGAAACCACAAAAGCGATTAAACAATCTTGTGAAGACCAAAAGAAAGGTATTACAACTTTTATTGAAGTAATACTTAACCAAGAATTAGGTGAGCCATTTAGAAGAGATGCTATGAAAAAACCAGTTCGAGTAGCTGGCATTAGAAAAGAAGATATGAAACCTCAAAAAGGTCTTAACTAAATCGTAAAATGAAACAAAAAAAACAAAACAGAGGCTTTGGGCTGCTGTTTTTTATTGTGTTTCTAGTATTGGCATTATGGCCACTAAAAAACGGTGGAGAAATTAATCTTTACCTAATTTTTATAGCTTTAATCTTCTTACTACTGGGATTAATCAACTCAAAAATATTAACTCCTTTAAACAAAGGATGGGTAAAATTTGGTGAAATTTTAGGCAGAATAATTGCACCAATAGTAATGGCTATAGTTTATTTTTTAATATTAACTCCAGTAAGTTTATTTGTGAGATTGTTTGGTAAAGATTTGATTAGCTTGAAGTTTAACGATAATTTAAAGAGTTATTGGATTAAAAGAGAAAAAAATTTAGGAACAATGGATAAACAATTCTAATGATTGATTTTTTAAAAGAATTTTGGGAATTTTTAAACGAGAGAAAAAAATATTGGTTATTACCAATAATTATTGTTTTAGCTTTATTTGGAGTTTTAATAGTTTTGAGTCAAGGATCAGCAGTAGCTCCATTTATATATACAATTTTTTAAGTGACATCTATTTTAGGTATATCAGCGTTTTATCATGACAGTGCAGCCGCATTAATCATAGATGGAGAAATTATAGCAGCTGCTCAGGAGGAGAGGTTTTCAAGAAAAAAACATGACCCAAGATACCCTTTCAATTCAATAAACTATGTTTTGTCTGAGGGAAAAATAAAACTAAGTGATATCGATCACATAGTTTTTTTCGAAAAACCTTTTTTAAAATTTGAAAGATTACTCGAAACTTATATGGCATTTGCGCCAAAGGGTTTTAAATCTTTTAGTCTTTCAATGCCAATTTGGTTAAGAGAAAAGCTTTTTCAAAAAAAATTCTTATTCGAAAAACTTAAACAGCACGATGAAAAATTTAAGGACATTAAAAAAATTAAATTTTCCGAACATCATTTTAGTCATGCTGCAAGCGCATTTTTCCCTTCACCTTTTGAAGAAGCAGTCATTTTAACATTAGATGGAGTAGGAGAGTGGGCAACAACGACTGTAGCTATAGGTAAAAAGAATAATCTCAAAATGTTAAAAGAAATACATTTTCCTCACTCTTTAGGACTGCTTTATTCTGCTTTTACTTATTATACTGGTTTTAAAGTAAATAGCGGTGAATATAAAGTAATGGGATTAGCCCCATACGGTCAGCCAAAATATAAAGATTTAATAATAAATGAATTAATGGACCTTAAGGAGGATGGCTCATTTAAATTAAATATGAAGTTTTTTGATTATGCTACCGGTTTAACTATGACAAATAAAAAGTTTTCCAAGCTTTTTGGAAATCCTGTAAGGAATCCAAAGAAAGATTTACTAAAAGATTTTCACATGGATATTGCAGCCTCAATTCAGGCGGTTACCGAGGAAGTAGTGATTAGACTTACTAGAAATATTGCTAGTGAATATAAAATAAAAAATTTATGTTTAGCTGGAGGGGTTGCTTTAAATTGTGTGGCGAATGGAAAAATATTAAAAGAAAAGATTTTTGAGGACATATGGATTCAACCAGCGGCTGGAGATGCAGGAGGTTCTCTTGGAGCAGCATTGGCTTACTGGCATCAAGAATTAAATAAACCTAGGAAAAATTTTAAAGATCAAATGAAAGGTGCCTATCTAGGACCTAAGTTTTCTGAAAATTTTATAGAAAGTCAGTTAAATAGTTTAAAAGCCGTCTATAGTAAAAAATCTTCTGATGAGACTGCATCATTTGTTGCAAAAGAATTAGCTAACAGTAAAACGGTTGGCTGGTTTCAAGGTAGGATGGAATTTGGACCTAGAGCCTTAGGAGGACGGTCAATTTTAGCTGACCCAAGGTCAGAAAAAATGCAAAAAGAATTAAATTTGAAAATTAAATTCAGAGAGAGTTTCAGACCATTTGCACCCTCAGTATTAAGAGAGGAAGTGAACAATTGGTTTGAACTAAATTATGATAGTCCTTATATGCTTTTAGTATCAGACATAAAAAAAGACCTACAAATACCTATGTCTAAAAATGACAATGAGCTTTTTGGAATAGATAAGTTAAATATTAAAAGATCAAGCATTCCAGCTGTTACTCACGTTGATTATTCAGCAAGGATACAAACAGTTCATAAAGAAACTAACTCAAAATATTACAACTTATTAAAAGAATTCTATAAGATTACGGGATGTCCAGTATTAGTAAACACTTCTTTCAATGTGAGAGGAGAACCAATTGTATGTTCTATACAAGATGCATTTAATTGTTTTATGGGAACAAATTTAGATATACTTATCATTGAAAACTTTGTTTTAATAAAAGATGAACAAGATCAGTCATTAATTAAAAATTATAAGAATAAATTTGAGCTAGATTAGTTTTTTTTTACAATATTTAATAGTTCAGGAAAAATTATATTAGAAATTTCCAAAGATCCTTCAGGAGTCGTATGTATTCCATCCCACCAAAATTCACTTTTTCCCTTAAGTTTTCTTGCTAAATCAATACAATTATATTTATTTTTTTTACAATGCTTAATGAGTGAATAATTTAAAATAAAAATTCTTTTATCTCCATTTCCAGTTTCAGTAAGTTGATTTATGAAAATTGGCTTCGCATTTAGCTTTTGAGAGTAAAAAACTAATTTATCAATATTGCTTAAATAATCTTTTATAAGGAGCTTATTTTCATTCTCAAGTTTTTCTAAATTATATATCTTTAATGCTTCCTCAAATCCTAAAAAATTTTTTTTATCTTTTTTAGTTTTCAAAGCATGTTTTAAATCATAGATTAATTTCTCGTCTTTATTGTAGTATTTGTGTTTAATTTTTCTCAATAAATCATAAAAAATACTCCTTGATTTTAAATTATCTTTAAATTGCTCTAATTTTGAAGGATTCAAAACATGCCCATCTGACGATTTAATTCTATCTTTATTTGCAACAACATCATTTATCCCAATATAGAAAATAAAAAAATTTGGCTTTAATTCCCTCAATTTTGGAAACCAATTTTCAAAATTATAAATATGACCAAGAGTGGATTGTCCTTCAATACCAGCATTAATAATTTTTAGATCAAAACTATTATCTAAAAATTTTTGATTTAATAATCCGACTATAGTTAATTCCTCAGGTTTGTACCTCTCATCTGCCGTGCTACCACCTATCATAAGAGCTTTGATATCTTTTAATTTGATTTCATCACCTCTAAATCCATGATAATTTCTTTTATAGGTAAAATCATAAGTTTGTTTATTAAAAGTCACAGAATAACTATTTTTTTTTAATCTATGTTCTCTCATATAAGGCCCAAAATTATCTTTATCCAACCAATACCCAAAAATAATTTCAATTATTAAAAAAAATAAAAAAAATATCAATAAATTATAATAGACTAATTTAAAGGTTCTCATTTTTCTAAAATACAATAAATATTATAAGTACAATACTCTTTAAGAAATTTAAACTTACTTAATAAATCAAAAACTATTGAAAATTTATTATCTGATTGATTTGTAGTAAAAAATTTTAAATTAAATTTCGAATTTGTAAAAAAATTTTCATAATCCTTGAATGAATATTTACTAAGACCCAATTCCTCAATTTTTTTAATTTTTGATTTGTTTTTTTTATTATACCTATCAATAATAAATTGATCAGACAAAATTACATGAAGCCAAGGAATTTTTAATTGTGTTCTTCCATGATCCCCATTAAAAAAATTATAAAGTGGTCCAAAACCAACATATGCCGACCCACCTATGTTTAAAATATCATAAAATTTATTTAAAATTTCAGGTAAATTATTTGTATGTTCAAAAGTATCTTTTGATACAATCAGGTCAAACTTTTCATTAAAATGCTCTTTTAATATATCTTTATTGTGAAAATTAATTTTATTTTTATATTTGGAATAATTTTCGTTTAAGTTTTCTTTTGCAAAATTAATTAAATTATTGTTTATATCGATTCCTGTAACTAATTTTACATCACTTTTTGCAATATCTAAACAAAGAGAACCGTGTCCACACCCAAAATCAAGAACTGATTTGTTTTCTAGATTAGGTTTTCCACCCAATCTCCTCCAAAATTTCGAATTTTCTATTTTTCCAAAGTTAAAATAATCTATATCTTTTTTTTCAAGCATAAATTAATTTAATATAGTTGCTGGATCTAATTTAACATCGAACCAATTAAGTCTTATATCTAAATGCGGACCTGTAGCTCTCCCACTTTTCCCTAAAGTTCCAACAATTTGTCCTTGCTTAACTTTTTGACCAACTTTTACATTAATATCTTTCATATGCATGTATAAAGTGCTTATTCCGTGTCCATGATCAAAAATAATTGTCCCTCCTGTAAAATACATATTATCTTGCGCTAAAGTAACTACACCATCCATCATAGCTTTGACGGGGGTACCTTCTGGTGCATGAAAATCTATACCGTAGTGCGGCCTTCTGGGTTTACCGTTTAAAATTCTTTGACTACCATAAACACCAGTAATTATGTATTTATCAACTGGATAAATAAATTTATTTTTAAAGAAATCATAAGGCGTATCAATTGACCTTGCTTTTCCGATTAATATATTATCCTTTTTAATTTGCTCATAGACTTCAGGCGGCGGTGTCACATGTTTTGTATCTAAACCATCAATTCTTTGAATTTCATATTTTCTTTTAAAAACCCTTTTTTCAATTATTTTAGTTTCACCATTTTCTTTAATTTTAATTATCACATTATTCTTTCTATCTCTGTCTAAACCAAAAGCAAAATACCCCTGTTTTGAAACTCTAATCTTTTTGTTATCCACCTTTACCGTTGAATTTGGATTTATTTTTCCCAAAATAAATGATCCCTGTTTAAATTTTCCAAAAAATTCAACTGCGTTTAAAGTTTGGAAATTAAAAATAATAATAAGAGATATAATTAGAAACTTCATTTCGCAGTCCAGCCCCCATCAATAACAATTGAACTCCCAGTAATCATTGAAGATGCATCTGAAGCCAAAAAAGCAACTGCAGTTGCAACATCACTTACTGTAACAACTTTGTTAATTGGAGTACTTTCCATAACGTATTTATTGTAATTTTTATCTGCAAAATATTTTTTTGTTCTTGGAGTCATAACTAAATTAGGGCAAACACTATTAACTCTGATATTGTATTTAGCTAAATCTAATGCCATACCTTTTGTTAAACCCTCTACACCAAATTTAGTCATACTATAAACTGTTCTTTTTTTTCCTGCTACAATTCCGAAAATAGAAGAAATATTAATAATTGAACCGTTTTTTCTTTTTAGTTTTATGATTTGGTTAGCACAAAGTTGAGCAACATTAAAAACTGCTTTAGTGTTTATGTTTAGTAAAGTTTCTAATGAAGACTTCTTTACATTTAAAAAAGGTTCAGGGATATTAGTTCCAGCATTATTAACTAAAATATCTAATTTTTTTAATTTAGAAATAAATATTTTTATACGATTGAAATTGTTTACATCACAATTAAATGACACATATTTTACTCTTAATTTCTTAATTATCTTACCCAGGCTGTTTAATTCACTTTGATTTCTTCCAATTGCTATCACATTTCCACCTGCCTCAGCTATTGCTTGAGCTGTTCCTCTGCCTAATCCTTTTGTGGCTCCAGTAATTAAAGCAGTTTTACCTTTTAAATTAATATTCTTTAAAAAAAGGCCCATTATTTTGCTGTCCAACCTCCGTCAACAACTAATGATGTTCCAGTTATCATTTCTGAAGTCTCTCCTGCTAAAAAAGCGACAGCAGTTGCTACGTCACTCTCTTTTGCAACTCTGCCAAGTGGTATATTGCTTAACATTTGTTTTTTAAATTTCTTATTTTTAAAAAACTTTTTCACCATTGGGGTTTCAACAAATGTAGGGCAAACAGTATTTACTCTAATATTATAGGGTGCTAATTCTACCGCCATGCCCCTCGCTAAACCTTCAATTCCAAATTTATTCATATTATAAACATTTCTTCCCTCACATCCTACTTTGCCTAACTGAGAAGACATATGTATTATTGATCCTCCAATTCTTTTTCTATTTTTGGCTTTTACCATTTTTTGAGAGCATAATTGAGCAACGTTGAATGCTGCTTTCATATTTAAATTAGTTAGATATTCCATATTTTCTCGTTTAGCCTTTGTGAAATGTTCTGGACGATTATTACCAGCATTATTAACCAAGATATCTAATCGAGAAATTTTTTTAAGAATATTTTTGAACTCATCTACATTTGTAATATCACAAACAAAAGCTTTACTTGAACCCTTAGTTTTTTTAATTATTTTTCCAACTTTAGTTAAATCTGATTTTGTTCTACTTAAAATAATTACTTTTGCGCCAGCTTCAGCTAAGGCAATAGAACATGCTTTTCCTAGGCCTTTTCCTGCCCCAGTTACCAAAGCAACTTTATTTTTGAGATTAATTTTTTTAAGCATTAAAGAAATAAAATATTAATATCAGTATATATTAAATCTATAGCAACCGCTAATATAGCTAATAAACCTAACCAAGCTATCCATTTATATTTTTTAATCCAGCTAGAAATCAAATTAGCCGCGACTGCCATTAAAACTATCGACAAAATTAGACCGAAAACTAATAAATGATAGTGATGACCTGCAGCACCTGCCACGCCTAGAACATTATCTAAACTCATTGTAAAATCAGCAAGCAATATTGTCCAGATAGCTTTTAAAAAACTCGAGCTTTCTACTTTAATACCCTCTTCCTTTGTTTCTCCTTTGATTACGTCTACATACAGCTTGTAAACAATGAATAATAATAATAAACCTCCTATTAATCTTAGCCCGCTTATTTGCAACAAATAAGCTGTCAATAAAGTTAGGATTATTCTTAAAATTACTGCTCCACTAATTCCCCAAAAAATTATTTGCTTTCTTTGATTTACTGGAAACTTTGATGCTACCATCCCAATTATAATTGCATTATCACCAGCAAGCACTAAATCTATAAAAATAATTTGAGTTAAAATTGTTATTTGTTCGGCGGTAAATATTTCGGCTAACATCAGATGTTCAGTATCATGTCTGAAGCCTTTTCTGCAATCATAATCGTAGGTGCATTTGTATTACCGGAAGTAATATTTGGCATTATTGATGCATCTACCACTCTTAAATTTTTTAAACCATGGGCTAATAATTTATCATTTACTACTGCTTCTTCCCCTTTACCCATTTTGCAAGTTCCTACAGGATGAAAAATAGTTTGAGAGTATTCACTAGCCGCCTGTACTAATTCCTCATCATTAGTAATATGTGCTCCTGGTCTGTATTCTTCTGGTTCGTATTTTTTAAATGTTTCAGTTTCTAACATTATTTTTCTTACAATTTTTAAACCTTTCGCTGCCACATCTCTATCGTCTTGAGTAGATAGATAATTCATTTTAATTTTGGGATTATCACGAGTATCTGCACTTGTAATATTTATTTCACCTCTACTTGTAGGTCTAACATTTGCCACTGTAGGCGTGATACCATCAAAATCATGCATTTTTGATGCACCTAAAATATCTGTACTTATGGGTTGGACGTGAAATTGTAAATTAGGCGTTGCTCTGGATGGATCACTTTTTACAAATCCGCAAACTTGACTAGCGCCCATTGTCATAGGTCCACTCTGTTTAAAAATATACTCAAGCCCGATTAAAAAGTTTCCAAATAAACTATTAATTTTACTATTTAAAGATTTTAAGTTTTTAACTTTATAAACCGGTCTAAACATTAGATGATCCTGTAAATTCTTTCCAACACCTTTTAATTCGTGGACAACTTCAATACCATGTTTAGTTAATTTTTCACTATCACCAACCCCAGAAGCTTGCAAGATATGTGGGGAACCAATTGAACCTGCAGATAAAATTACCTCTCTTTTTGCTTTAACGGTTTTTAATTCATTTTTTTTATAGTAATTTACACCAGTTGCTTTTTTACCCTCAAAATTAATCCTCTGTACATGAGCATTTACTTCAATTTTTAAATTTTGTCTCTTTTTGGCAGGATTTAAGTATCCCTTTGCTGCACTACATCTCAACTTTAATAATTTATTTCTGCTTGTAGTAAATTGAAAATAACCAATACCAAAATTATCGCCAGTATTAAAATCTTTTGTTCTAGGTATTCCTGTTTCTTCAGCAGCATTCTGAAACTCCTCAAGCATATCTAAATTTATTTGTTTGTTAGAAACTACAATAGGGCCTTTATCATTATGAAATTTATTATTTCCTAATTCATTATTTTCTGATTTAAGAAAATAGGGAAGCACATCATCCCAACCCCAACCACTGTTACCTTGTTGACGCCAATTATCATAATCATTACTTTGCCCTCTAATCCAAAGCAAACCATTTATAGAAGAGCTCCCTCCTAAAGTTTTTCCTCTAGGATATCTAATTGATCTATTTGCCATCGTTTCATCTTTCTCAGTTTTAAAACACCAATCAACTTTTGGATTATGCATTGTTTTAAAATAACCAACGGGAATATGTATCCATGGATAAGTATCTTTGCCTCCGGCTTCTAATAATAAAACTTTATTTTTTCCATCGGCTGTAAGTCTATTTGCTAAAACACATCCAGCAGATCCAGCACCAATAATTATAAAATCAAATTCTTCCATAATTTGTTTATAGCTTAATCATTAAAAAATGGGTATTCGCTATTTAATTTACAACTTGTGGTTTTAATTGTTTAGTTTGACTCTGATACCTTGATAAAACATACTCCCTGCAACTAACAAACTAAAACGGGGGAATAATGAGAAAATTATTATCTGTAATTTTAGGGTTAGCTGTTTTTGTAGGAATTTCTATGACTTCAGCAAACGCTAAAACATTGAAATGTCAGACCGTTCTTAACACTAAAGCTGATGAAGTTAAAATGTTGAAGGACTTTACTGACACTGTAACAGAGCTTACTGACGGTTCATTAAAATTTGAAATATTGCCAGCAGGTGCTGTTGTAGGAGTAAAAGAGACTTTAGATGCGGTTGACAAAGGATTAATTGATTGTGGTTTCGCATGGACACACTATTGGTCTGGAGATCACCCAGCTGCCATGTTATTCGGTTCGCCAGTAGCAGGTGGTGGAGTAGGTATAGATAACTTAGCGTTTTTATCTTGGTTCCAATATGGTGGTGGTAAAGAATTATACGACCAATTATGGAAAGAAATGGGTAGAGACATTAAAGGATTTATGCTTCAACCAGTTGGTCCAGAAGCTTTAGGTTGGTTTCCAAAACCAATTAAAGACATGGCTGATTTTAGAAAATATAAATTCAGAACACCTCCAGGAATTCCTGGTCAAACATATAAAGATATCGGTATTGCATCTGTAGCAATGGGTGGTGGAGATATTCTTCCAGCATTACAAGCAGGTACTATTGATGCAGCAGAGTGGTGTTGTCCAAAACCAGATTTAACATTTGGTTTCCAAAAAGTATTGAAACACTATTACCTACAAGGTTTACACCAAGTAGTAGTAAATGCTGATTTTTATATTACTGGAAAAACTTACAAAGCTATGACTGCTCATGAGAAAAAATCTCTTGAAGTAGCTGCAAATGCTTCATTAGCTAAATCTTTAAGCTACAGAATCTATGAAAATGGAAAAGCTTTAAGAGAACTAACTACTAAGCATGGAGTAATTTTAGAAGATACTCCAACAGATTACTTTAAAGAATATATGGCAGCAGCAAAGAAAACATTGAACAAAAACGCAGCAGAAAATAAATTTTTTGCTAAAGTTTATAAATCAATGAAAGAATTTGCTGACATTGCTGTACCATTCTGGAGCGGTGCTCAAATGTCTAACGCTAAGCTAGGTATGGCTCACGCGGCGACATTAAAGTAACAAGCAAAAACTTTTAAAATATTTTAGAGCGGACTTTACAGTCCGCTCTAATTTTTTAGGACTAGATTATGAATGATAAGCCACCAAAAATAGACATTTCAGATGAAATGATTGCTGAGAGGCGCGGCGGTTCAGGAAAAATGCCAGATGATATGCCAGCTTGGATGGCGAACACTATAACCTCAATAGATAAATTCAGCAAACGTATAGGTAACATAGTTTGTTGGATCCTTGTGCCTTTAATTTTAGCAATGACTTATGAAGTTATAATGAGAAAATTATTTTTAGCTCCAACAATTTGGGCTTACGATATGAGTAGATTTTTATACGGGGCTCTATTTATGTTAGGAGCAGGGTATGCTCTCTCCAAAGGAGTTCACATAAGAGCAGATTTTTTATACAGAAATTTCAAAACTAAAAATCAAGGTCTCGTAGATTTTTGGTTATATATTTTATTTTATTTTCCGGGACTAACAGTCTTTCTTTACATGACTATAGGATATGTCGAAGAATCAATTCGTAGAGGCGAAAGGGGAATGGATACAACTTGGATGCCATTTATGTGGCCTATAAAATCATGTTTATTGATAGGTATAATATTTCTTTTAATTCAAGGCGTATCAGAATTACTTAAAAGCTATTGGGCTGCTAAAAAAGGTGAGTGGCCTGGAGAAGAAAAAAAATGATAGCAGAATTAATTGATCCAGCAGTATTAGGCATTATTTTAGTTGGAGTAATGCTTTTTGCTATCTTCATTGGATTTCCAATATCTTTTACTTTAATTTTTTTAGGTTTTGTATTTGGATATCTAGGATTTGGTAAACTAGTTTTCTATTTGATGACCTTACAATTTTCGATGGTCATGACCGAACAAACTCTGGCCGCCGTACCGCTCTTTGTATTTATGGGAATTATGATGGAGCAAGCTGGTTTAATGGAAAGGTTGTTCTCATCATTCCAACTTATGTTAGCTCGAGTTAGAGGATCACTTTATTATGCTGTTTTATTTGTTTCTGTGATTTTTGCTGCAGCGACAGGAATAGTTGGAGCTTCAGTAACGATTTTAGGAATTATGGCTGCTAAATCTATGAATAGATCTAGTTATAATGTTCAGCTTGCTGCGGGAACAATTACGGCAGGTGGTACTTTAGGAATTTTAATACCACCAAGCATCATGCTTGTAGTTATGGGGCCAATTATGGAAATTCCTGTTATAGATTTATTTGCAGCTGCAATATTACCTGGAATACTTTTAGCTTCGTTGTTTGCTGCATACACAACAATTAGATGTATGCTAGATCCAAAATTAGGTCCACCATTGCCAGAAGACATGAGACCAACCAGTATGAAAACTGTTTGGATTGAATTTCTTTTAGGATTAGTTCCTCCAGCAGCATTAGTTTTTGCAGCGCTTGGAAGTATATTATTAGGCTTTGCAACACCTACAGAGGCTGCAGGTTGTGGAGCAATGGGTGCACTTTTGCTATCACTCGCATATAAAAAATTAACTCTCCCTAAATTACAAGAGGCTCTTGTGAAAACTTTGGAAATAACAGCTCTAATAATGGTTCTTGTAGCTGCCTCAAACTTCTTCGGAGCTGTATTTGCTAGATTGGGTACACCTACTTTACTAACTGAGTTTCTACTTGGTTTAGAGATGAATAAGTATTTAATTTTAGCAATGATAATGGCGATGATTTTCTTACTTGGTTGGCCTTTAGAGTGGGTACCAATAGTTATGATTATTATTCCGATTATTTTACCATTGGTAGAAGCCCTTGGTTTTAATCTAACTTGGTTTGCTATACTAGTCGCAGTTAATCTCCAGACCTGTTGGCTTTCACCGCCAGTCGCTTTATCGGCTTATTTTTTAAAAGGTGTTGTACCTGAGTGGGATTTAAAAGATATATATTTTGGAATGATGCAATTTATGGTTTTACAATTAATTGGATTAATATTAATAGTTATATTTCCACAAATAGCGTTGTGGTTACCAACACTTTTATATGGCAATTAAATATTTAAAAAAGGCACCTAAAACAGCATCCACAGATGATGCAAAAACTCGTGAAATCGTTCAAACGCTTTTAAAAGATTTAGAAACATCAAAAGAAACTGGATGTAAAGAACTAACAAAGAAATTTGATAAATATGAAGGAGATATAATTGTCTCTAAAGAAAGAATTGAAGAAATAAAAAAATCGATAGATCAAAAAACTAAAGATGATGTAAAGTTTGCTCATGATAGAGTAAGAAAATTTGCAGAAGCTCAATTAAAAAATTACGGTAATGATTTCGAAATAGAATTATCAAAAGGTTTATATGCAGGACAAAAACTTGTGCCAGTCAATACTGCAGGCTGTTATATTCCGGGAGGAAGATTTGCTCATATCGCATCAGCTGTTATGAGTGTTACAACAGCAAAAGTAGCTGGTGTTAAGAATATCATTGCATGTAGCCCACCAAAACCAAATGTTGGAGCTCATCCAACTATAATCTATACAGCAAACTTATGCGGTGCTGATGTGATAATGAATTTAGGTGGAATTCCTGCAATCGCTGCAATGACTTATGGATTGTTTAAAAACGCTCCAGCTGACATGTTAGTCGGTCCTGGTAATCAATTTGTTGCGGAAGCCAAGAGAATTTTATTTGGAAGAGTAGGGATAGATCTGTTTGCTGGACCAACAGAGATAGCAATAATAGCTGATGAAAATGCAGACCCTGAAATTGTTGCAGTTGACTTAGTTGGACAAGCAGAGCATGGTTATAATTCACCAGCTTGGCTTTATACAACAAGCAAAGATTTAGCAGACAAAGTTTTAGAAAGAGTTCCAGAATTAATTAAAGAACTTCCTGAATTACCAAGAAAAAGTGCTGAAGCTGCATGGAAAGATTACGGAGAAGTTATTCTATGTGACACTGATGAAGAAATGGTTCAGATAAGTGATGAATACGCTCCAGAACACTTAGAAGTTCAAACAAAAAATTTAGATTGGTTTCATAAAAGACTTAAAAATTATGGATCATTATTCATTGGAGAAGAAACTACGGTTGCTTACGGTGATAAATGTTCAGGTACAAATCATATATTACCAACAAAAGGTGCTGGAAAATATACAGGTGGTTTATTTGTTGGAAAATTTATAAAGACACTAAGCTTTCAAAGAATGACGAAAGAGTCAACGAAGGAAGTAGGAGCAGCTGCTGCTAGACTTTCAAGATACGAAGGAATGGAAGCTCACGCAAGAACGGGAGATGTGAGATTAAGAAAATACGGTTTTTCTAATTAATGCATGCTTTAGTTTACACTGGTACAGAAAAAATAGTTTACAGAGAAGAAAAAGATCCCACTAAAAAACCTGGCGAGGCATTAGTAAAAATTCATGCCTCAGGTATCTGCGGTTCAGATATGCATGCTTACCACGGAAAAGATGAAAGAAGAATTCCGCCACTTATATTAGGTCATGAGTTTAGCGGAATAAGTTTGGATGGAAAATTTAAAAATAAAGAAGTCGTTATCAATCCACTTATTAGTTGTGAGAACTGTGATTATTGTAAAAACAAAAGAGAGCATCTGTGCCCGCAAAGAACAATGATTGGAATGAGCACTCCTACTAAAAGAGATGGTGGTTTAGCAGAATTAGTTTCTGTTCCAGAGCAAAATATTTTTGAGGTGCCAAAAGGTTTAAATATGAAAGAAGCTGCATTGACTGAACCAACAGCTGTTGCTTTACATGCAGTTTCATTAGCTGAGGCAAATTTAAAAAAACCTTTATCAAAGTGTAAAATTTTAATTCAAGGTGCAGGGGCTATAGGTCTACTTTGTGGTCTGGTACTAAATAAGGAAAAAAATTCTAGCAATATAATCATGTCTGATCCTAATAAAAAAAGATTAGATGAGTGTGGAAAATATCTTAAAGCAAGTTTTGTTGCACCAGATGATAAATCTATAAAAGAAAATCATTTTGATTTAATATTAGAGTCTGTGGGACTAGAGATTACTAGACATCAAGCGATTAATTCAATAACGCCTGGAGGCACTATAGTTCATATAGGTTTAACTCAACCATCGGGAACTTTTAATTTTAAAAAACTAACAATCCAAGAGGTAACTCTTGTTGGAACTTATTGTTATACGAATGGAGATTTTAAAAATAGCTTAAAAATTTTAAAAGAAAAAAAATTAGGAGATTTAGGTTGGATTGAATACAGGGATTTAAAAAAAGGCTCAGAAGCTTTTAAAGAAATTCATAATGGCACCTGTATAGCGCCTAAAATAATTTTGATCCCTTAATTACTAAACCATTCACTGAACTTATCTTTATTATTTATTAAATAATTAGGAAGTATTTTTTCATCGGCCAATTTAAGTTTATAGTTACTTTCCCATTTATTTGTAGACGATTTATCAGCAAAATGATTATAAAACATTTCTTTGTTAATTATTTTTTCTCTTATTTTCTCTATTGTAATACCACTTAACCTAAATTCATCATGATGACCAAAATTCATAAATTTGTCATACATTTCCTCTGGGGATTTTAAATTAGTGAAATGCCACCCTCCATCCTTAATTATATTTAAGTCAATATATTTTGTGCTAGAAAACAAGGTGTCCAGACGCCAAAATGGATATTTCTTAAGTTTGATATTTCTTAACCAGGATAAAGATTTTAATTTACCTTTTGTACATCCTTTTGTGCCAGGCCAAATCATTTTATCGTAGAGTAAATTAAATTTATAATAAAAAAATAATTGATTAAATAATACAATTGAATTTTTATTTTTTAAAAATTTTTCTGAATTTAAATTTGGTATTTCATCATTATCGCTAAGCATGATAAAATCATTATTTGAAAAATTCTTTAACTCTTTTAAGCTTTCATCATAAGACAGAGCTATTCTTTTTAAGCTATTTGATCTTTGCAAAGATGGATCGTTATTTTCTTCTACAATTCCTTCTGGTTCTTTATCAATAGTTACATAAATTATTTTATCTTTAAATTTTGGATAATTATTAATATCAAAGTTTAATTTTTTCTTTTTTCCACTATGAGAAAATGTAGACTCTGTAACAATAAATTTATCAACTCTATCTTTTAGAACATTAAGTCTTACTTCGTACATCATATGCTCATTGTAAAAAGACGTGCAATCAATGATTTTCATTAGTTTTAACCTCAAAGTTGTAGACATTATGCATACCTGCAATCTACTTTTAACACAATTAAAATAATCCATAATTTGAGAAATTAAAGTTATTATGAGAATTCAATTTTTAATATTCGCAGTTTTTTTATACGTGAGCTCAGCCTTGGCTGCAGGACACATAACAAAAGCTCAAAAAGAAAAAACAATAGAGTGTTTAGGTCACTACAGCGCGACTGCTGTTTTACCAGCTGAGACTATCGAAGTTAAAAACATGGAGTTAGCTTTGGCTTCAGTAAAGGTTATTAGAGAATACCTTGCGTCTGAAGGTGTTAAGGATGATGAGATAAATAAAGGCATGAATGCTTATGTAGATAAAGTTTATGGAAAGCCTTTTGATAAAGCTAAAAATGGTGAATGTAATAAATTTATTTATAAGCAAATTAAAGGTTCAGAGGAAAAAATTGAAAAATTATCCAGAACGATTTACGCGGGCTAGATATGAGTGGATACGTTATAGCTAATATAGACGTTAAAAATCCCGAAGCTTATAAAGAATATGTTGTTAAGGTGGTGCCAACAGTTCAAAAATTTGGAGGAAAATACCTTGTACGTGCTGGGGAGTACAAAGTTATAGATGGTGAGTGGAAATATCCTAGAACGGTAGTTATTAAATTTCCAACTTATGAAAAAGCTTTAGAGTGGTACGATTCTGAAGAATATAAACCAGTAAAACCAATTCGATTAGCAAACTCAGTAGCTAATGGAATAATAATTAAAGGAGTATAAATGAAAAACTATATGGTAACGCATACTTTTAAGTCTGCCGAAATGAAAAAAAAATTTACTGATACAGTGGCTTCTATGAAGATGGAGGACATTGTTAAGAGCATGAAAAGTGACAATGCAGCTTGTCAAATGACTTGGAACACGCCAGGAGATACAATGGAAATGTATTGTTGGTGGAAAGGAAAAGATGAACAAGCAATTATTAATCAACTAGGTCAAATGAATGATTTTTTTACTCCTCATAAGTTTGTTGAGTGTACAGATCAAGTCATGGACTATAACGCATAGGATATTTATGATAGACAAATTTGGAAACGCATTTTATTTAATAATTTACTTAGCTCATTTTATTATAGTTGGTAGCTACGCTTACCAGTTAGTCTTTGATACTAAAAAATTTCTTAAGGGTAGAGGGGTAGATAAAACTGCAACTTTAATTACAAGATTTGCAGGTTCATTTATGATCGCTACAGTTTTAATGGCAATTTATATCGCTTTTATTAGATCAGGCGGTGTAGAAGCTACTTGGGCCTTCTTTAACTTAGTTTTTATAATGAATGTTTCGATATTAGTTGTAAATTTTTATACATTAAAAATTGATAAAACTGGTTTAACTAAAAAAACTAGAAACGATGGAATATATGCTCCACTCGTTCTTGTTATTATCAGTGCAATTCTTTGTTACGGTTTAGCTGATAAAATTTACGTTTAAGGAGGAAAATGGCAAAGTTTATGAATATTGTTAGATGCAAAGTAAAATCATCTAGTAGAGAAGAATATTTAAAAAAAATTGATGAGCGGCCAAAGTTCGATGGGCAAATCTCAGCAAAGTACGTTGAAACTAAACCCAACGAATTTTTTATGATTGGTGAATGGAATTCTGAAGATGACATTGCTAAAGCAAGACCAAAAATGATTGAATTTTTGGACTCACTTCGGCACACTTTAGAAGAACTGTCATCAGATTTAGGAGTAACTGATCCTCATTCTGGTACAGTTGTAATCGAGAAATAGGAAAGGGGTAACAATGGCAAAATTTTATACACTTGGATGTTACACAGCTAAAGGTCTTGGAGGATTTGTAAGCAATCCTTCTACAGACAGAAAAGCTGCTACATCTGCACTTGCTGCTTCTGTGGGAGCTAAAGTAACTCAATACTCAGGCCTAAGAGGAAAATATGATTTTATGGCAGTGATTGAAGGAACTTTTGAACAAGCTGCTGCAGCTGCGATGGTTGCTGTTTCTAGTGGAGCTGTTTCAGATTTTACAATTTTAGAAGATGTAGATCTGAATGAGATAGCAAAAACTGCTCAGAAAATGGCTTCATCATACAAAGAGCCAGGAAAATAATTATTTTCTGTAGCAAATACATTTTAAGGTATCAGTGAATTTTATTTGATTTTTATATTTAGATTTTATTTCACTGATACCAAATTTAATTTCTTTATTACTCAAATTTAATAAGCATGAAATGTATCTCTCTTTGATCATTCTCACGTATTTTTGTTTAGACATGTTTACTTTAAAATTAAAGTTTGTATAGCTTATTTTTTTTAAGTTATTTTTGATTATCTTAAATAAAGCTTCATCTCTTTTTAAACTTTTTTCTAAATTTTTTCTCATTTTTTTAAAACAAGGTATCTTATTATTTTTTGTTTTAAGCGAAAAAATTAATAGTTTGCCTTTGGGATTTAAACTTCTTTTAGAAAGGTTAAGAAGGTGGTTTAACTTTGTTTTTGTAAAAAAATGAATAGTTTGTTTGATTAAGATTAGATCATATTTTTCTTTTTTCTTTAGATATTTTAAAGCTTCTACTCTCTTAAATATAATATTCTTTTTAACACCCTTATTACTGACAATATCAATTCCAATGGGTTTATTTCTAAATTTGTACTTCTTTTGAAGGGTGCTAATAATATTTGCTCTTCCACATCCAATGTCCAATATTTTTGAATTTTTATTTAAATTACTTTTTCTTTTAAGAAATTTATTAAATTGAGAGATATACGATTTAGATGATAACCAGGTTTTATTATCCCAGTTTTTAAGTTTTTTCATTAAAGCGCAACAACAGCAGCAGCCATAGATGCGAGTCTTGCTTGAGTATCGTCAGCTCTACTTGTTATTACTACAGGAACTTTTCCACCAACTACAACACCAGCTGCGCAAGCCCCCATAAAAAAAATCATCATTTTTACCAAGGCATTTCCAGTTTCTACGTTTGGAACTAACAGAATATCAGTTTTACCAGCAACTGCATTTTTGATCCCTTTAATTTGAGCAGCTTTTTCAGAAACTGAATTATCGAATGCCATTGGCCCAAATACTTCTGCATTCAAACCTTCCTCTTTTGCTCTTTTGGTAAGCTCACTTGCCTCTTGAGAGCTTGGTACACTATCTAAAACTTCCTCAGTGGCTGATAGCACTGATACTTTAGGTTTTCCAATTCCTATCCTATTTGCAAAATCTATCGAATTTTTTAATATATGCATTTTTGTTTCTAATTTTGGCAATACATTTAATGCCCCATCAGTAATGATAAATGGTTTATCATTTTTTTCTAAAGTCATATGCCAAATATGACTAAGTCTTTTTTTTCCTATTAAATTCAAATCTCTTTTTAAAACAGCTTTCATAAGTACGTCCGTATGAATATGTCCTTTAACAATTATTTTAACTTTATCTTCACTTGCCAGTTTTGCTGCAATTGGTGCAGTACTATTTTCATCTGGTTCATTAATAATTTCATATTTAGAAATATCCCAGTTTAATTGCTTAGCATTCTTCTCAATAATTGATTTATCTCCTATAAAAATTGGTAGTATTAAATTTGCATCTACAGCTTGTTTTGCTGACTCAATTGAAACTGGCTTTACAGCGTTAACTATTACGGCTTTTGCTGGTCCTTTTGTTTTAGCTATTTTGAGCAAACTTTCAGGGCAAATAATTTCTTTTTTACTAAGCATTTAATTTTTCCATTTCTCTTAAAATTTTTGGTGGAATAGATATATCTTTATTTAAATTCTTTTTATACGTCTTATTTTTTCTTTCACCTGGATATAAAATATTTGTAAATCCTTTCGCTTTTGGAAGTTTTTTGACAAGCTTTATATTTTTCTGCATTTCTTTAACGAACTTATTTCCGATAAAAATTTTAGGATTAATAGTAATAAATAAATGGCCCATATTTTGGGGTCCTGAAAAATCATCAAAAGGATCTTTTGTTTTTCCTCCATGACTACTGCCTGTGAAAACACCACTTAGAATATCAACCATCCAAGCTAACCCAGAACCTTTAAAACCTGCAATAGGTAATTGAGTACCCGTAAGAGCCTCTTTAGCGTTGGTAGTAATTTTACCTTTTTTGTTAAGAGCAACACCATATGGAATTTTCAAACCTAACTTTTCAGCTCTTCGTATAGTTCCCCTGTTTATAATTGACGTTGATGCATCATATATAAAAGGAACTTTTCCTGTGGGTGCACCAAAACAAATAGGGTTTGTTCCAAATAAAGATTTCTTTGCACCATGCGGGGCTAAAGCGGCAGGCGCATTAGTAAAACAAAAAACCATTAATTTATTATTGACTGCTTGCTCTGCATAAAAACTTGAGAGTCCGTAATGTCCGCTTTTTTTTATAGCCACTAAACCTATCCCAGTTTTTTTTGCATTTTTAATTGCTTGTTTAATACCAATATCAGCACTTACATAACCAATGCTGTTATCCGCATTGATATAAGAAACTGAAGAACTTATTTTCTTTATTTTAATTTTAGGTTTAGGATTAATTACATTTGCTTTAATTCTATCACAATACATTTTTAGCCTAGCCAAACCATGACCTTTTGCTTCCAATATTTCTGCTTTAATTAAATAATAAGAGCAAATTTCTGCGTGTTTTTTTGAAAGTTTGTGTTTTAAAAATATTTGTTTAAGTTTTGATTTTAAAAGACTTTTTTTCACTTAAATTTTTTATTTCCTTTAGCTTCCCAAAAATTAGTCCTTTGCTCTGGGTTCTCAACTAAACTTTTACACATCATGCCATACTCTTTAGCCAGAGAAGAAAAATCTTTTTTAGCTAATTCTATAAATTTATTAACTTTATCTTTTGTCATTTGAGACATTACTTCTGGATTTAATCCCATTATTTCCCCAAGATCATAGTTATATTTTAAAGACACATCCGCACTATTTTCTAAGCTATCAATAATATTTTTATCTTTTCCCGCATCTTTAAAACTTTGGGCGGCAACTTTATAGAAACTATAACAATTAACGTAGTCTCTTTGAATATTTTCCATAACATACTTTGCGACTTTTTTTTCTTTTGCGTTTTCATTCGCATTTAAAGAAAAAGGAATTATTATTAGAATTATTAAAATTATTTTTTTCATTTATATTTTTTCATAGATGCTTCAGCTAAAATCAAATTCGGATCTAAAAATGTTTTTGAAAGCTTAGCTTTCTTAAAAGATTTATATGCAAAAATTGCAATTGGCAACTCTGTACAGCCCAAAATGATTTTTTTACATTTCTTTTGAATTAGATAGTTTACCGCAGGCTTTATAGCTCTTTCAGCTTCCTTGATTTTGCCCATTTTTACGAGTTTAATGGATTTATTAACGCTTCTTTTTTGCAATGTTGTGCTTGGCGAAATTAATAAAAATTTTCTGTTAAAGTAATGACTATATATACCAGTTTTTATTGTTGCTTCAGTTGATAACAAACCAATTTTAGAATTTCTTTGCAAATTATTTTTTGCGTTTAAATATACAATTTCTGGCATGTTTAAAATTGGTATTTTTATTTTCTTTCTGAGGTCTTTGTACCAATAGTGCGCGGTATTACATGGAATTGATATAAACTTACATTTGCTTTTCTGTAAAAACTTGCATCCATCTACAAGACTTTTTAAAACTTTATTATATTTTTTAAGATTTTGTTTTCGATCCGGAATATTCGACTTATTGTATAAAACAAATAAAGGATATTTTTGATCAGCTTTTCCTCTATTTAATTTTGCAAGTTTAGAGCAAAAATCTAACCCTGCTTGTGTGCCCATGCCACCAAGTATTCCAATCATAAATTATAAAATGGATTAACCTTTTCCTCGCCAAGGTATTGTTTTGTCTATTATTTTTCTAATTGTGATATCAAAAATTAATCCTAACATTCCCATAATAAATATAGTGATCCATATTACTTCATATTGGAAATATTTTTTCGCGACATTTTCTACGAAACCAACACCTGTTGTTCCTGCTAAAAATTCTGCTGCAACTAATGTTCCCCAACACATTCCTGTTGCAACTCTTATTCCTGTTAGTATTTCAGGTAAGGAGTTAGGAAAAATAACGTGTCTTAATATTTGCCATTTAGATGCTCCAAGAGAGTGTGCTGCATGAATTTTTGATAATTGAGTTCCCGATGCACCAGCTCTTGCTGAAATTATCATAATTGATAACGACACCATAAATAACAAAAATACTTTTCCAAGATTGTCTATTCCGAGAACTGAGATGACTAACGGCGCCCATGCCAAAGGTGGGACAGGCCTGTATAATTCAATTAAAGGATCAAAAAATCCTTTTGCAAATCTATTTAGTCCCATGAATAATCCTAATGGAACTCCAACTATAATTCCGGCAACTAAACCAAGGAACACTCTTAAAAATGAGTCCCATATGTGACCAGTAGGAATTGGAATTTTAAACAAGTTAAAGTCTCCAGTAACGAAACTTAAAACTTTACTTTTGAAATTTGGCTTAACTTCACCTTGTTCATTATGTACTGGGTACTCTCCAGGTAAAATATCTGCAAACCAATCAGGTATTAAAAAACCAATGATCTTACTTACATCCATCATCTCATACCAAATTAATGGAATTTGTTTGTAACCGACATTTGGGTTTAACATTAATGTAAATTTATTTAAGGTATCCGACGGTTTTGGAAGCCATCTACCAGAACCTTGCTCAGAGCAACTTGGGCCGCTTGAAATGATCGTGCCTGATGGAAACAAAAGAAGATCTATCCATCTAAGACTGCCTTGCTCTTTTTTTTGCACGTTATCAAAATTGATTATTGATAACTGCATGTCATTTAGAATATTAGGCGGAAATATACTTGCGTATTCAATTCTACGTGCAATCTTTAGAATATCTTTTGCTATTGAAGAGGAAATTTCCTCAGAAGCGCTTAAACTAGTTCTATAATCTTTTATTTCTTTTTTTAATTTTTCTAAGGCAGACGTATATTGTTTATTATGATTTTTAAGTTCAAAGAATTCATCACTTATTAAATTTAATTCTGTGGCTGCTGCCTGAAATTTTAACCCTCGCTTTGTTTTTGGAATAAAGGGAATTTCGATTGTATTTTCAATTGAGGTACTTGATGCTTTCCAAGAACCTTCTTCTTTAGCAGCTTCAATTCTTTCTAATTCTTGTTCAACACTTTCATTGGGATAATCACTTCTTTTAAAGTTCTTTGTTAAATTTATAATTTTTTCATTAATTAATTTAATTTGTTCTCTAGTATCGTTACTTAAAAGTTGTTCATTTGTAAGTAATGGTATTGTATTTTTAGTTTGAGAAACAAAGTTAAGCAACTTACTTTTATCTTGATTTTTTATACCTGATTTTTCTATTTCAACAGTAATTTTGTTTAAATTTTCTGACTCAGTTTCTATTACTGATGTACTCTTAAGTTGACGTTCATCTATTGGAAAGAGATACTTAAGTGAGAGAAGAGACTCGTTTACTTTTCCAACTTGGCAAAGTTCATTAGCTGACTTTGGAAAAAAAGACTTAGCTATGTCCCATGAATAATAGAGCCAAACTAATAAAAGAAAACTACTTCCTACAATAACCCAATGAATACCTCCTTTGGCTCTTTCAGGATTTCCAAAAACAGCATCGACTTTTTCAGTTCTAATTAATTTTCTGCCATATAAAACACACCCTACAATAGCGAAAAAAAATAAAAATGTTAGAAAACCTGTTATCATTTAAACTTCTTTTCCCATTATTTCTTCTTCCATATCCCATATCATTGAAAGAATTTCTTCTCTTTTAGAGACGAACTCTTTATTGTTTTTAATTTCCCTTAAGTCTTCTTTAAGACCCATTGATGCAAAGGGTAAATTATATTCTTTATGTATTCTTCCTGGTCTCGGTGCCATAACATAAACTTTTTCACCAAGTAACAACGCTTCCTCAACAGAGTGTGTAATAAGAATAATAGTTTTTCCAGTTTCTTTCCAAATTTTGAGAACTAAAGATTGCATTTTTTCTCTTGTTAAAGCATCTAAAGCACCTAAAGGTTCATCCATCAATATTAACTCTGGATCGTTGATTAAACATCTTGCCAAAGCTACTCTTTGTTGCATTCCTCCCGACAGTTGATAAGTAGGAGTATTACCAAAACCTTTTAATCCAACTATATTTAACCATTCATCAACTTTTTTTTGGGTTTGGGCGGTATCTTCTTCTTTCATTCTCAAACCAAAATTTACATTCTCAGCAACAGTCAACCATTCAAATAAAGCTCCTTGCTGGAAAACCATTCCTCTATCAACACCTGGTCCATTTATCTCTTTATTATTTAGAGTAATTTTTCCTGAAGTTGGCCTTATAAATCCTGCTGTAATATTTAACAAAGTTGTCTTTCCACAACCTGAAGGTCCTAGTACAGTGAGCAACTCTCCTTTTTTAATTGTAAAATTTAAGTCTTTAAGAGCGTGAACAGTTTCTCCTTTAGGAGTTTTAAATATCATATTTAGATTTTGAGAAATTAGTTCGCTCATAAAAGAACTATATTAGATATTTTAATAAAAAAATAGGCACCAATAATGTTCATTGGTGCCTATAATTTTACTTTCAAGAATTACGGTAAAAACTTAGTTGTTACAGTACCTCTTGGAGTGTCAAAACCTTTTAAAAATTTAGCAAGGTTTCCACTCTTCATAGATTTTTTTGTTTCTTTTGGCGTTAAGAATTTGAAGCCACTTAATGTTTCTTTCATGTCAGCAACTTTCATCTCTGACTCTTTAGACATAGCTTTCATATCGCTTCCACCTTTTCTGTATCTCTCATTAGCTTCATGAGTTAATTCTACGAAAGATTTCAACATACCAGGATTTTCTTTCATAAATTTATTTGTTACAGAAACGATATCTATTCCCATGATACCTCCAGCACGTGCTTCATCAACTGTAAGAAGTCTTGTTCCAACAGATGTAGCAGATTTAATTGAGTTACCTCCAAATAAACATGCCATTACAACGTCACCACTTACTAATGCAGCAGCACCTTCTTCAGGGTCCATTGCAATAATTTCCATTTTTTTTCTATCAGCACCAACTATTTTCATACTTTCTGTGAAAACGTATTCAGCCATAGTTCCTAGAGGAACTGCAACTTTCTTACCTTCAAGTTCAGAAGCATTTGCTTTTGTAATACCAGATTTTTTAGAAGTAACACATGTTGTTCCTCCCATTCCGTATTCCATTGCTACGTCTACTAAACTAATAGGTGCTTTCGCCTTAACAGCATTAATGTAAGGCATTAAACCTTGTGAGTAAGAGATATCGATATCTCCTGCCAACATAGCATCAGTCATTGCTACACCGTTTGTGAAATTTGTCCACTTAACCGGTACACCAAGAGCTTTTGAATATGCTTTTTTATTCATGTCCTCAAGATTTGGAGATGGCCATTCCAAGAAGTACGCAACTCTCACTTCTTTTGCAGCTGAGTTAGCTACTGTAGCAGTTAAAGTAAACGCAAATAAAATCCCAAGAACTGTGCTTATTATTTTTTTCATAGTTCTCCCATATGGTTTGTTTAATATTAAGATTTAAAATTAAATTGATTAAGAAGTAAATAGTTGATTGGATAAGTAAGGCCATATTGATTTTACAACTAAAGATTGTATGTTATACTTCTTGTCAAACTATAACAATAGTCTACAAGTTGAGTTATGAGCGCTTCTAACAGAACTAATATACCTAATTCTTTAAATGAGCACTGGATGCCATTTACAGATAATAAAACTTTTAAAAAAAATCCGAGATTAATTATTGATGCAAAGGGAGTTTATCTAACTAATCATCAAGGTAAAAAAATGATAGATGCAAGCTCTGGATTATTTTGCAATCCCCTTGGTCATGGACGAAAAGAAATTACTGAAGCTGTTTCAAAACAATTAGATAAACTAGATTATTGCCAACCATTCAACCAAGGTTATGGAGGATCATTTGAACTTGCAACAAGAATAGCAAAGAAAACTCCTGAAGGAATTAATAGAATTTTTTATACAATTTGTGGATCTACTGCAGTAGAGACAGCAATTAAAATAGCTATTGCGTATCATAGAGCAAAAGGTGACTCAAAAAGATTTAGATTTGTTGGTCGTGAAAGAGGTTATCACGGAATGAATATTGGAGCGACTACCGTTGGAGGAATGATTAACAATGTGAAAACTTTTGCTAGTGTCTTAATGCCTGGAGTTCAACATATGAGACACACTCATTTACCAGAACATAAATTTGTAAAAGGTCAACCAGACACAGGTGTTGAAATGGCTGAAGATTTAGAGCGAATAGCTATGAATTTTGGAGGAGAGAATATTGCTGCATGTATAGTTGAGCCAATTGCGGGATCAACAGGTACATTAGTTCCGCCAAAAGGTTATTTAAAAAGAATAAAAGAAATTTGTGATAAACACGGAATCTTACTTATTTTTGATGAAGTAATTACTGGATGGGGGAGAACTGGTTCTGCTTTTGCTTCACAAGAATTTGGTGTTACACCTGATATGATTACGATGGCTAAAGCTACTACAAATGGAGTTATACCCATGGGAGTTGTTGCGGTAAAAGAAGAAATGTATGACGCTGTATTAGACTCATCAAAAAATCCAGAGGGTACTCCTGAGTTATTTCATGGATACACTTACTCAGGAATTCCTGCAGCCGTTGCAGCAGGTTTAGCAGTTCAAGATATTTTTGATAAAGAAGATATTTTTAATAGGGCAAAAGAAATGTCACCATATTTTCAAGACGGATTACACTCATTAAAAGATTTAAAAGAAATTGTAAGTATTAGAGGTTATGGAATGATGGGTGGAATTGAAATGAGAATGAAAGATAAACCTGGAAAGGCCGGCTTTCAAACTTTCAAGCATTGTTACGATGCTGGCGTAAACTTCAAAAACACTGGAGATTCCTTGATTATAGCCCCTCAATTTATATGTGAGAAAAAACATATAGATGAGATTATAGAAAAATTAAGAACAGGCATTTCTAACTACTCAAAGTCTTAAATGATCGTTGGAGTTCCAAAAGAGATTAAGCTTCAAGAGCATAGGATAGGATTAACACCCGAAAGTGTAAAAGTTTTAGTTGAGAGAAATCACGAAGTGTTAGTTGAGAACAATGGAGGTTTAGAGGCAGGATTTACCAACGAGGATTATCTTCAAGCTGGTGCTAAACTAATTAGTACTCCCGAAGAAATTTTTAAAACCGCTGAATTAATCGTTAAAGTTAAAGAACCTCAATTAAATGAAGTAAAGATGATAAGAGAAGGACAAATAATTTATACCTATTTACATTTAGCTGCCGCAAAAGAATTAACATTAGGTTTAATGAATTCAAAATCGATATGCATAGCATATGAAACAGTAACTGATGACAATGGTCGTTTACCGTTACTTGCCCCTATGAGTGCTGTTGCTGGTAGAATGTCTATTCAAGCTGGAGCTCACTGCTTGGAAAAAAATCAAAAAGGTAGAGGCTTGCTAATTGGTGGAGCTCCAGGAGTAGACTCTGCAAATGTCGTTATACTTGGAGGCGGAGTAGTTGGAGAAAATGCAGCAATTATAGCTACGGGCATGAGAGGAAAAGTGTATGTAGTTGATAAATCAAAAAAAAGATTGGAAGAATTACATAAAAGGTTTGGTGACAAAATTATTCCAACAGAGAGTGACAAAACAGATTTGAAAAAACTAATTTCTGAATGTGATCTATTAGTAGGAGGAGTTTTAATCCCAGGAGCAGAGGCACCTAAACTTGTAACAAAAGAGATGATAAAGTCTATGAAAAGAGGTTCAGTTATTGTGGATGTTGCTATTGATCAAGGAGGATGTGTTGAGACAAGCAAACCCACAACACATGCTAACCCAACTTTCATGGTTAATGAAGTTGTACACTATTGTGTAGCCAATATGCCAGGAGGTGTTCCAAGAACATCTACAATGGCACTTAATAAAGCTATTTTGCCATTATTATTAAAGTTAGCTGATCAAGGTTATAAAAAAACTTTAAAAGAAGATAAAAATTATTTAGCTGGTTTAAATGTTTATAGAGGAGAAATTACTCATAAAGGAGTTTCTGACGCTTTTAACTTAAAATATACCCCCGCTTCAGAACTATTCTAAACAACAATCTCATTTTAACTCATTTTGGGTCAAGTTTGTTTTTTTAAACCCATTTTGCCCCTCACAAATATTTTAAAAGTCTGTAATTGTGCTTTAATACAATCATGAGTACACAATTTAACTTAAATAATAATCAACAAGAATTTCATTCTCAAAATAAAGTTAAAGTTACAGATCTTTTAACAAGATTAAACGAAGAAAAAAAAATTGAAAAAAAGAGAAATCTTGCCCTAGGTGTTGCTGCGGTTTCTGCAGTTACAGTTTTTGGAATAATCTTAACAATTTAATTATAATACACTCAAAAGCCTTAAAATTAGGTAATTAAAAAACATATATATAATTTAGTTAAAGCTTTATAAAATTAGATTTTTTAAAATAATTTTATGCAGATTGCTTTTTACATTGATGAAATGAATTTAAGAGGTGTAGCTAATTCAACCTTTAAATATGCATTTTATAACGAAAAAATTTTAAACAATAAATCAATAATCTTTTACAATAAAAAAAATCACCGAAATTTAAGAAAAGTAATCACCAAATTTAAAAAAAATTTTAAAATATTTGGCGTCAATAATTTTGAAAATATTGATTTATATAAAAAAAAATTAAAAATTGATTATATTTATACTCAAAAGAGTGGAGAAAAAGATGACTGGGTTTCAAATAATATAAAAACTTTAATACATTGCGTTTACCCTCAAAAACTTTCTGAAATTCATGGTCATAGGTACACTTACATATCACAATGGCTTAGTAAAAATTTTACTAATAATAAAGTGCCTTTTCTTCAATATATGATCGAAACAAATAATACTAAAAAAAACTTAAGACAAAAACTTAAAATAAAAAAAAAACAAATTGTTTTTGGATGCCACGGAGGTGAAAGCAGCTTTGATCTAAAGTTTACCCATGATGCTTTAATGGAGGTAGTTAAAAAAAGAAAAGATATAGTTTTTATATTTCTCAATATAAATAGATTTGCTTCACATCCTCAAATTAAATTTTTAAAAGGCTCAGTAGATGAGGTCTATAAAAAGAAATTTCTAAATACTTGTGATGCAATGATATATGGAAGGAGCCTAGGAGAATCTTTTGGTTTAGCTTGTGGAGAGTTTGCAATATTAGGGAAAAAAATAATATCATATAAATTTAATAGACACAGGTCGCATATTAATAGTTTACCAAATCAAATGTATGAAGAATATTCGTCTAAAAATAATTTAATTAAAATTTTAGAAAATTTTAAACGCAAAAAATATATTAAATTTAAAAAAAACAAAAATAAATATTTACAGACTAAACCACAATTAGTTATGAAAAAATTTAAAAAAGTTTTTCTGAGTAGCGATTACTTTTTAAAGCCTAATTTTATTGATAAATTAAGAAATTATTTAAGTTTTATAATAATGGGTTATTTTTATATCAGGCACAAGATTTACCAAATTTATTATCGTTTCTTTGAGTCGAAAAATATATTTTAAAATGATTGAATTTAATTAAAAAATCAATAAAAGTTTATTCAACGGCGAGGTAGCTCAGTTGGTTAGAGCACAGGACTCATAAGCCTGGGGTCGGCGGTTCGAATCCGCCCCTCGCTACCAATAAAACATCTTATCTGCAAATCTTTTTTACCAAATCTTCAAAATGTCTTTGAAAATAGAAATCATATGCATTTTCACCAAAAGGATATACCAATGGAAAATCTGGCCCAGACTCCAAAAGACGAGGCACTTTAAGCGCCTCGGCTAATGCGTATCCAAAAGAATTATTTCCGATAAAAAGTTTAGCATTTTTAATGATCATTGCTAGTTCTAGAAAATCTTTACTATCGTAATGCTCAAGGTTAGTAATTTTTTTCTTAAGTTCACTAAACTCATCTTTAAGTCCAAGAAACACTATATTATCAAACGAAGACAAGAATGAATAGTCAATGTGTTTATTTTGCCTTCTTAAGCTTCTCATAATAATAATAAAATTTTTAAAATTAGAGTGAGGTTTAACATCCAAATAACTTTGTGATAAATTTGGAAAAACCCCTACTAAATGAAAATACCATCTTCTAGAGTCAGTATTAAAGTTTATAGGCATTTCTCTAAAATAATTTAAATCAACATCTATTTCTTGATCTCTATAAATCTCAATTTTGTTTAAAAATTTTTGTTCCTTTAAAAGTGGCATTAATTTTAAAATTGTATTTTCATTTAAAAATACTGATCCTGCAGGATGACCTTTCATGACGGCATGTTTAGGTAAAGGTTTGTTTTTTTCTATATACAAGTTGCAAGTTTTATTTTTTGAAATTTCTTTTAATAAAGGGAGTGAATGAATTAAATCTCCGAGATGACCATAATGTAAAAATGAAATAGAATTTTTTGTCTTAAGAATTTCACTAAATTTTTCAATTTTTGGTATTATAAGATCAGAATAGTTTTTATCTTGAATTTTCGATTTATCTCTGAAAAATGATCTAAAAAGTTTTTTCATTAATTTTTGCTGATAATTATAGCTGTTAATTCAATTATTATTATTAATAAATGCTTACAACTTAAAAAATATATATTAAACATGTATCAATTACGATAAAAAAGAAATTACAATACTAAAAAAACACAGTATAAGCGTTATTTATGGATGAATTAAAAAACTTAGTTTTGCTTATAGGATCGGGATTTTTATTTAGAACAGCTTTGATTTATACTGGTCAGTTGTGGGCAAAATCTCACGCACAAACCGTTTCATTTTTAGTTTTACCTTTAATTACCTATGTTATTACTAACACTATCGCAAATAATATAGCACTATCACTAGGTATGATTGGAGCTTTATCGATTGTTAGATTTAGACATCCAGTAAAAAGTCCACTTGAACTAATAATTTATTTTGCCTTGATCACAGTCGGTATAGCAGCAAGTGTTAGAACTAAATGGGCTATACAATTAATTATCGCAACAGTTTTAATAATATTACTTGTGAAATTTTTTCAATTTTTATCAAAAAAATTTGGGAAATCTTTTTACAACACTTCCTTTAATGAAGGTGTCAATTCCAACACACTAGAAGTTATTTCAAAAAATAAGATTGAACTTATTGAAAAAAATGATTTTTTAGTAAGCTCGTTCAGTGATTATGCTGAAAAAAGGATGATCTATAGACTAAATTTTGAAAATAAAAAAGATCTTCAATCTTTTAAAGATTCTATTGAAAAAGTGGAAAGTATAGAAAAGATTAATATAATTTATAATTAATGAAAAAATATTTTTTAATATTTTTTTTTGTTTTTTTTTCTTGTGAAGTTTTATTAGCTAAAAATAAACCAACATCTCATTTAAAAGGGTGCTCTTTCAATATTGATAATAATTATCTGAATAAAATTGATCTTTTGAAAATAAAATCAATCGAAATCGATGTTCATGACTATAGAGGATGGACGGTGAATGGAGTACGTATAATAACTAACAGATTTAGGTACGTCCCAGATAAATACAAAAAAAGATATGACTCAACAGTAATCGTCACATACGAAGATGATAGCAAGTGTTCGATGCAAGGAAGAGTTAGACACAGCGGCGATGAAAAAGATCACATAGGTCAAATACAAAATTCGATAACTCAGAGTCTAGACGTTCATTTAATAGATGGAAATATAAAAGGTATCACAAAGTTTAAATTATTTAGACCAAATACGAGAGGAAATTTAGAAGATGAGATATTAATAACTGAAATCTTAAGAAACTTAAACTACTTAGCTCCTAGGTCAATTAAGGTACAGGCCAGAGTAAATAATGTAAATTCAGAAATGCTATTTCAAGAGAAAGCTGCAAAAGAAATGCTTGAATTTAATAAAAGAAGAGAGGGGCCGATATTAGAAGCAGACGAAAGATTTTTTTATAAATCAGTGAGCAAAATAGAAGATAACAACCTAAGTGGATGGGACATGGGAGTTGTAGGTCTGAAGAATGAAAGTTCAAAGCATATGTTATCAAAACAAGTAAATACTAATATTTTAGAAAAAAGCTATGGCCATAAAACAATGTCTCTAAATGCAATCAATAATTTAAATTTAATATATTTATATTTTTCAAACAGATTTCAAGATGAGTTGAATAATTTTAATTATTTCGAGTATGATTTGGATAACAATTTGCTTGGATTATTCGATGAAGTAAAAATTTCAAAACTCAATGAATATAATCTATTTATGCAAGCTACAAATAGCACTCACGGCTTAGCTACAAATAATAGAAAATTTTATTGGAATCCTATTGAGAATTATTTTGAACCTATAAATTATGATTCTAATGCAGATATTAATAATAATATACCTGATGGAATCCTAAGATATCCAATAAGTAAAAATTACTACTCTTCATTTAGCAATTTAAAAATGAGAATAAATAACATTAATTACTCCACTGTGTTAAAAAATTTGAACTTATCAGGACTAAATTTTTCAAAAGTAAACTTAGAGAAAAAAATAAACAAGATCTTAGTTAACCTAAATAAGCTGGAGAAAAACTATTTAAATTTTGCTTCAGAGAAAATGACAAAACACAATCGAACAAAAAACATAAATAATATTTTAGATAAATTTCACAAAAGTTTAAAAGAAAACCATCCTAATACTTATTTGATAAAAAATAGCCTGAATAAAAATTCTTTCCAAAAATGTGAAATTTTCCTTGAAAAATGTATTAATGTCGAACTATCTCCTTTAGAATTAGCTAGTTTATTGGAGGGTGATTTATTTGACGATAATAAATTTTTTCAATTTTTAGGCTACGGTTTAAATTTTGAGGATTCTATAAAAAGTGACTTGTACTCAAAATTATCTCTTAATGATACAAAAATTTATTTCGAAAAAGGGGTTGAAATAAATTTAGACGAGATGAACAATAAAATTTATATCAAACAAATCGTAAGTGGAGCAAAAACTTTTTTGATTGATGGCACATTAATAGATACTGAGATTATTTATGAGGGTGTAAACTTAGAAAATATAAATCAAAAATTAAAACCCAAAGGATTTCCTATTAACGAAAAAGGACTTACCGGATGTGTTTCACTAATAAACCTGAAAATTGAAAGATTAAAAATAAATGCAAAAAACGGATCTTGTGAAGATCTAATTAATTTTATTAACAGCAAAGGCAATGTAGATTTAATTGAGGCAACAAACTCAATGAGTGATGCTCTTGATATTGATTTTTCAAACCTAAAAATAAAAAATATTAATATTTATAAAGCTGAAAATGATTGTGTTGATTTTTCTTATGGCAATTATGCAATTGAAAATTTAAACTTAAATAATTGCGGAGATAAAGCGTTATCTGTAGGTGAAAAATCAAAATTAATCTTGGATGAGATTATAGCTTCAAATTCTATTATTGGTATAGCGTCAAAGGATAGTTCAAGTGTTAGTTTTAATAATGGAAATTTTAATAATGTTGACACTTGCTTAGCTGCCTACAAAAAGAAACAAGAGTTTGAAGGTGGTATAATAAAATATTCTGAAATGGACTGTAATTTTACTAAAGAAAAAATAAATAATGATAAAGTTTCATTGATTTATAAAAAGAATATAAAATTTTAATGAGTTATAGAATAGAAGATAAATTATTTTTCAAACCCGAAAATATTTTACAATTCAAAAATTTTTTAAAAAATAAGTCAGCAAAAAAATTATACGAAAATAGAATAATTAGAAGTTTATACTTTGATAATATAAATTTAGATATGTACAGAGACTCAGTTGAGGGTTCGGTACCGAGAAAAAAAATTAGGATAAGACATTATCCTAATTCTAAAGATAAGAATTATTATTTAGAAGTAAAAACATCTTCAGTGGAAGGAAGGTACAAAACAAGAAAAATTATCAAAAAAGATGATTTTGAATCATATAAGAAAAATGGAATCTTTGACTCAAATTACGGTACTTGTATTCCTAATTTTTATGTTAGTTATAAAAGAGAATATGTTAAAATTGGTGATGTAAGAATTTCTATAGACGAAGAAATTTCATATGAAAATTATCTATCTAATAGCGTTTTTTTTGATAAGAAATTAATAGTAGAATTAAAAACTTCAATTAATAAAAACCTTGATGACTTTATAAAAGATTTTCCTTTTCAAAAAATAAGATTTTCAAAGTATTGTTTTGCGGTTGAAAATTTTAATTAGACACAAAGATAAGAGATAAATGAATAATATTTCAAATTTTTGTTTAACACTCAATCCTGAACACGAGGAAATGATACGAAACCTGTCTTATATACCTGTAGGACTAGGTGAAAGAGTTTTTTCAAAAAATTGTTTATCAGATAAGACCGGAGACACAATATATCAAAAAAATCCATTTTATGGGGAGTATACTTTTCATTATTGGATTTGGAAAAATTATTTGAAAAATATCAAAACCGAATGGGTTGGATTTTGCCAGTACAGAAAATTTTTTCTTAAAGAAAATAATTTTCAAAAACCGAATAATTTAAATGATTTAAATAAATCAATATTGAAAAATTTAGACATCAATTCAGACTTTGATTGTATTTTAGGAATAAAATCTTCTGTAGAAAATTATAAATTCTCAAAAATAATTAAAAATCACTTTTTAGAATTTGCTAAAAATCCATCTAAATTATTTTTTAAAAAAAAAAGAAGTTTAAAATTTCATTTTGATTTATTTCATGGAAAAGGAAATTTAGATTTAGCTATTGATTTATTAGATGATGAATATAAGAATGATTTTAAATTATTTATGAATAGAGAAACTTTTTTTAACCCACACAATATGTTCGTTTGTAAAACAGAAATCTTAAGAAAATATTATGAAGTAATTTTTCCATGGTTAGAAAGGTGTGAAAAAAAATTCGGTTTTCGCAATTTAGAAGGTTACGGTTTAAAAAGAATTTATGGATTTTTAGCAGAAAGATTTCTTTCATTTTGGTTTCCAAAAAATTATAGAATTAAAGAACTTCCTATAATTGTTGAGGACTTATCAAATTACAAGAATTTAAAAGTTTTACAGAATTGATTAAAGCTCTGATGCTTTTTATCTTTTTGGGAGACTAAAACCCTTTTTCTTGGCCATTTTATATTAAGTTTTTTATCGCTATAAATAATCCCACTTTCGAATTTAGGTGCATAATAGTTATCTAACTTATAATAAACTATATTTTCTCTCTCAAAACTATAGTAAGCATGTGCAAAACCTCTTGGTATATAAAGACTTAAACAGTTTTTATCAGATAGGATAATTTTAAAACTTTTACCAAACGTTTTAGATTTCTTTCTCAAATCAATGACACAATCCAAAATTTTTCCTTTCAAAACGTTTACAAATTTCGCTTGTTGATATTTATACTGAAAGTGAAAACCTCTTAATGAGTCTTTTTTGGATGTTGTGCAATACTCAAATATAAAATTATTTTTCTTAATTATTTTATTGTTAAATATTTCCCTCAAGCTACCTCTTTTATCAATATTATTTTTTTGCTTAATTATTAAGAGACCTTTAAATTTAGTTTTAACTATTTTCATTTTCTTGTTAAAGATTTAAATCTAGATAAACTCATATCCATTTTTAACGGAAATTCTCCTTTTGATTTAATTTTTTTCACATACTTATTATTTTTTTTTGCGAAATTAAAAATGGTATTTGTTTCTCCACCGATGTTTACTATTCCTTTTTTACTTAATACTTTTATAAATTTTTTTGCAAATTCATCATGAAAAATGAAATTAGATTTAACATTGCTATAAGCATATTTATGAACAAAAGGCTTTTCAGTCATGCAAGCTCTTATAATAAGGGAATTTTTATACATTTGAACAGCCGACTCTGCGCCTAATTTTGACCACCCATAATTATTCCATGGTAAAAGAGGATCATTCTCTTTGTAATTTCCTTTTTTACCTGGATAAACGTAACTTGTAGAGAAGAAAATTAATTTAATATTTTTATTATTACAAATTTTTACAAGATTGGCAGTTCCAATAATATTTAAATCTATACTTTTATTTATCATCTTTTCGTGAATTGACATTGGTCTAGATAAACTTGCTAAGTGTAAGACTATATTTGGTTTGAATTTTTTAATGTTACTATTTATTGACCTGATTGATAAAATATTAAGTTCTTTTTTATTTCTAAATATAAATTTATATTTTGTTTTCATTTTTTTAAGCTCTCTCGCAAATCTTCCATCACCGCCTGTTACAATAATTTTTTTAAGCATTTTTATTCAATAATTTTTTTTAGGTAACTTGAATAAACACATTTTCCATAAAACTTTATAGCCTGAATTATCTCTCGTTTATTTATCCAATTGTAGTTTAATGCTATCTCCTCTAGACAAGCAATTTTCAAACCTTGTCGATTTTCTAAAGCAGAAACAAAAGCAGATGTTTTGTAAAAATCTTCTATCGATCCTGTATCAAGCCATGCTCCTCCTCTCCCTAAAAATTGAGCATTTAATTTATTTTTTTTTCTATACTTATTAAGTAAGTCGACTATTTCTAATTCTTTCCTTTTAGATGGTTTGAGTGACTTACTGTATTCAATAACTTTATTATCAAAAAAATATAGACCCGTTATAGCTAAATTGGATTTAGATTTTTTCGGTTTTTCTTTTAGAGATATAACTTTATTTTTTTCATTTACTGTTGCCACACCGTATAGTTCAGGATTATTTACTGGATGTACTAATATCTTGCATCCAGAGTTTAAATTAATGCATTTTTTCAATTTAAGAGTTAAACTTTGCCCGTAAAAAAAATTATCTCCAAGTACTAATGCGACTTTATCTTTACCAATGAATTTTTCCCCAAGAATGAAAGCATCTGGAAGTCCTCTCGGGCTCAATTGTTCGATATATTTAATTTTTATTCCAAATCTTTTTCCATTTTGAAGTACCTTTTGAAACTGACTTAATTGACCTTTATTAACTATGATCAAGATATCTTTAATACCTGCCAGCATAAGAATGGAGAGCGGATAATAAATCAGAGGCTTGTCATAAATAGGTAATAATTGTTTATTCACTGCTTTTGTTAGTGGACTCATTCTTGTTCCATGACCACCCGCTAAGATAATTCCTTTTTTTATCATTTATTACCTAATCTTTTTACAAAGAGTTTCTTTGAAATTTTAGCAAAATAACTATCATTATTTAAATACCATTCAACAGTTTTCAACAAGCCTTTAGATAAACTTGTTTTTGGTCTCCAGTTAATGGCTTTTTTTATTTTTTTGCTGTTAAGCGCATATCTAAAGTCGTGACCTGGTCTATCCTTTACAAATTTTATTTTGACTCTGTTTCCAATTTTAATTTTTCTCTTTTTAAAAGTTTCGATTAGTTTTTTAACTAAAGTGGTATTGTTACAATTAATTCCTGATCCAATATTATATTTTTCACCTTTTTTTCCTTTAAAAAATAATTTAATTAATGCTTCACAATGATCATCAACATATATCCATTCTCTTGAATTTTTACCTTTTGCATAAACAGGTAGAGGATTATTTTTTAAAATATTATAAATCATTTTCGGAACAAGTTTTTCAGGAAACTGACGTGGTCCATAATTATTTGAACAATTTGATATAACTGCATCTATTCCAAAAGTTCTAACATAAGAAGTTACCAAATGATCAGAGGAGGCCTTTGAAGCTGAATACGGAGAGCTAGGTACATAAGCAAACTTTTCAGATGACCTTTTATTTCCTAATATATCTCCATAGACCTCGTCAGTAGAAATATGAATAAGTCTCACTTTTTTTTTACAAAATTTAATAGCCTCAAGTAAATTGTATACTCCTAATATATTATTTTTGATAAAATTGAATGAGTTATCAATGGATCTATCGACGTGAGTATCTGCAGCTAAATTGAAAATTCCATTAGGTTTAAATTTATTTATCGTCTTTATAATTTCTTTTTTGTTGTTTATATCAAGCCTTTTAAAACTATAGTTTTTACTTTTAATATCCCTTAAATTGTACCTTTGAGCAGCATAAGATAAATTATCAATGTTAAGAACTTTAAAATTTTTCTTTATTAGGGCGTGCACTAGGTTACTGCCAATAAATCCATATCCTCCAGTGACGATAAATCTTTTCATTTGTAGTTTTTTATATTATTTATGAAATTAAGTATACTTTCTTTCACAATGAAGGCTTTTTTTTGATGCAAATCACAAAAGATAATTTAACGATTATAATAGTTACAATTAAAAGTGAAAAAATAATTGATAATTGTCTTAGTTCTATCGACTCGGATGTCAAAAAGATTGTTATCGAAAATTCTAATAACGAGGAATTCATAAACAATCTAAAAAAAAAATATGAAAATATTGAGTGTTACATTACTGGTAAAAATTTAGGCATGGGAGCGGGAAATAATTTTGGAATTAAAAAGACTAAGAGCAGATATGTAATGATTTTAAATCCTGATACAGTTTTAAAAAAAAATACCCTAGAGGAGATTTATAAAGTTTCAAATAACTTAGACTTTGCTGTTCTTAGTCCACTTAGCGATAATGAGGATTATCCCAATTATAAAATTAAAAAAAAAATCCTTAAAAATGAAAAAAATATTTTCGAAGTAGATACAGTTGATGGATATGCAATGGTTTTGGATAAAACCAAATATAATGAAATTTTCTTCGATGAAAAAATTTTTATGTATTTAGAAAATGACGACCTTTGTTTCAGAATGAGAAAAAAAGGTGAAAAAATTTTTATTTGTAGTAGCTCTCGTATTAACCATTTAGGTGCAAAAGCAGTAAATAAAAAATTTAGCTATGAGCTAGAGTTATCAAGGAATTGGCATTGGAGTTGGTCTCAGTTTTACTTTAAAAAAAAACATTATGGTTTAATTAAAGCTTTTTTATTTTCCATACCTCAATTAATCAAAGCATCGTGTAAATGTGCTTATTATTTCATAATAGCTAATAAATTAAAATTTAAAATATATTCTAGAAGAACTTCTGGATTATTTAATTCATTATTAAACAAAAGTTCTTGGTATAGACCAAGATTTGATTGATTAAATTAAGCCCAGGTTATATTAAAACTAAATGGTAAAGAAAAATAAAATTATCATTACCGGAGGTGCGGGTTTTGTTGGCACGAACTTAATTAAATTTTTATTAAATAAATCAAACTATAAGATTATAAGTATTGATAACTATTCATCTGGAACAAAACTAAATCATATCAAGAACTCTAGAGTAAAATATATTAAAGGTAATACCGTTAATATTTCGAAGTTAATTAAAGATTATAAACAAATAAAGTCAGTTTTCCACTTCGGAGAGTTTGCTAGAATTTATCAGAGCTTTATTAAAACTAACGAGTGTATAGAGTCAAATTCAGTTGGTTCTAATGCTGTTTTTAATTTTTGTTTGAGAAATAAAATAAAACTAATTTATTCAGCCACATCAGCTTCCTTAGGAAATAAAGGTGAGGATAAAAATTTGTCACCATATGCTTTTTCAAAAGCAAAAAATTTAGAATTATTAGAAAATTTAAAAAAATGGTTTAAATTTAAATACGAGGTGATTTATTTTTATAATGTTTATGGGCCTCATCAGATATGTTCTGGTGATATGTCTACAGTAATTGGAATATTTGAAGATCATTATAAAAAAAGGAAACCATTACCAGTAGTGAGACCAGGCACGCAAACGAGAAGGTTCACGCATATAGACGATACTGTTTATACTTGTTATTTGGCTTGGAGAAAGAACCTTTGTAGACACTACATTGTGGCAAGTAAAAAATCCTATTCGATATTAGAGGTGGCAAAAATGTTTAAATCAAAAATAAAGTTTTTTCCAAAAAGGCCAGGAGAGAGATATGCTTCAGCGCTTATTCACAAAAACTTGTCTAATAAAATGTATAAATATTTTGGTAAAATTGATTTAAAAAACTATATATCGAATTTTATAAAAGAAAATAATTAGTGTCCGGGAAACTCAATTAAGCTTTGAGTTTTATAACCTTTTTCCTTTAATAAATTATTTCCCGGCAAATCAAACAGATTTATTACAAAAATAAAAGCAGCGACTTTCCCCCCTGAAATTTCAATTAGTTTGGCTGCTGCTTCAGCAGTTCCTCCAGTAGCTATTAAATCATCAATGATTAGAATTTTTTCATTTTTTTCAATAGAGTCTTTATGCACTTCAATCGTTGCGTCTCCATATTCAAGTTTAAAGTCTATTGAGTGCACGTCAGCTGGTAATTTATTTTTTTTTCTTAAAAGAACAAAAGGTTTATTTAAGAGATAAGAAACAGTTGAGGCAAAAACGAATCCACGAGACTCAATCGCAGCCACTTTGTCAAAATCTATAGTTTTTGCAATTTCTACAATTCTATCATTTGTAAATTTAAATGCTTCAGCATTTTTTATGAGAGTTGTTATATCTCTGAATAAAATTCCCTTTTTTGGATAATCAGGAATTGATCTAATATATTTTTTTAAGTCCATTATTAACTTCAAGTTTTAGCAAAAAAGCATTAATAATTAAATGATGAAAAAAAGAAAACTAGGGATAATTGGTGGTAGTGGTCTTTATAAGATGGAAGGTTTTAAAAAATCAAAATGGAAAAAAATTAAAACACCATGGGGATCGCCTTCAGATGAGATTTTAATAGCTGAATTTAGAAATGAGGAAATTTATTTTCTTCCTAGACACTCAAGAGGTCATAAGATTAATCCAACAAACATTAATTTTCGCGCAAACATCGATGCAATGAAGCAATTAGGCGTTACAGATATTATTTCTGTATCTGCCGTTGGGTCATTAAAAGAAAATTTAGAACCCGGAAAATTTGTAATTGTAGACCAATTTATAGATAGAACTTTCTCTAGAATTAAAACTTTTTTTGATCAAGAAATAGTAGCACATGTGTCATTAGCTAAACCAACTAGCCCAGGTTTAATGAAATGTTGTGAGGCTGCTTTAAAAAAATTAAATATAAATTATCAAGTTGGAGGAACTTATATAGTTATGGAGGGTCCTCAGTTTTCTACTTTATCAGAGTCAAATTTATATAGAGCATGGAATGCCGATGTAATTGGCATGACTAATATGCCCGAGGCTAAATTAGCAAGAGAGGCAGAAATAAGATATTGCACGGTTGCTATGGTTACTGATTATGATTGTTGGCATCCCGATCATGACGAAGTTGATGTGAGTATGGTTATTAAAACTTTAATGAAAAATGCTTCTAATGCACAAAGTATGATTAAAGAAATTATTAAAACTTTTAGAGATTATTCAATCGATAAAGACCCTGCTAATGATTGTCTTGATGTAGCAATTATTACAGATCCAAAGTTAAGAACAAAAAAAACAATTAAGAAATTGAGTAATGTAGCTGGGAGAGTACTAAGTAAAAAAAAATAACTTAAAATGCCAACATACATATTAAAGTATTCAAATTTTAACTTTTCTCAAAAACAGAAAAATTTAATAGCTAAAGATATAACAAAAATTCATAGTAAATTTACTGGGGCTAATAATTTTTTTGCTCAAATAATATTTGAAAAAAACGATAAAGGATCACATTACATTGGTGGCAAATTAGTCAAAAACAAGGAAGTTTTTTTAAACGGACAAATTAGAGCTGGACGAACAAATTTAATTAAAAAAAAATTAATTTTAGGATTAAAAAAAATATTAATTAAGAATACAAAATTGAAAGCGGGTTTTGTATGGGTGTATCTAGAAGATCTTGCACCTCAACAAATGGTAGAATTCGGAAAAATTTTACCTCAGTCTGGGAAGGAGAAAGTTTGGATAAAAAATTTGCCAAACGATCTTAAGAAAAGACTTTTTAAATTAGATAAAAGAAATTGATGAAAAAAAATATATTTTATTTTTTTTCAATATTTTTATTTTTATTTATTTTTTTAATTATTGACTTATCACTCAGTAATACAATTTTAAATTATAAAAACTGTTTTAAATATGAACAATATTATTACGAGTTAAAAAAGAATTGTAAAGAAAGTTATAGATTTAAGAAAACATTTCCTATAGTGGAGACAATTACTGATGAATTAGGTTTAAGAGTAGGCAACAAAAGCCCATTAAAAACAAAAGATAATGAAAATATATTTATTTTTGGAGACTCATTTACTTATGGAGTTGGATTAGAATATGAAAAAACATTTGTAGGCTTGATTGAAAAGAAAATTAAAAATCAGAATATATTTAACTTTGGTGTTGGTTCTTACAGCCCTTCTGTTTATTTATATAAGTTAAAAAAAAAATTAAAAGAAGGTGTCGTACCAGATAAAATCATATTATTTCTGGATTTAACTGATGTATTAGATGAAGCCAGCAGGTGGGATTATAATGATGAGTTAAATATAGTAAAATTAAAAACTAATGAAGTTTATAAAAGATCCTTAGAAAAAGAAAAATTTTTTAAAAGAAATTTTAAAGTCTCAACAAATCTTTTTTCTTACTTAAACTTTCATTTGAGAACATTTAGAGATAAAGTTAAAATTAAAATTAAAGATGAAAGAAAGATAAAAACAAGTATTCAAGGAAGCTTTACTTATACAGAGCCAGAATTATTAGATAAAAGATTTTGGAAAAGCGATACTTTGTCTTTAGGAATAGCTAAATTAGAAAATAGATTGAATAAAATATCAAATATTTCTAAAAAAGTTAATTCAGATTTTTATATTGTGATTTATCCTTGGGCAGAAACTTTAGAATTTGGTCAGGAAAAATTTAATTGGTCAGAATTTACCAAAAGAATGTGCATAAAAATTGATTGTAAAGTAATTGATGCTATTCCAGAATTTCAATTGTATAAAGATCAGAACACAAATTGGTCTAATGAACTTTATTTTCTAAACGATGAACATTTTAATAAGAAAGGTGCATTTTTATTATCTGAGAAAGTTATTAAAAATATAAATTAGATAAATGAGAATAAATAACAAAAAATTCAGGACAATATGGTTTGAGGAAAATAAAGTTAAAATTATAGATCAAACAAAACTTCCACATCAATTTATTATAAAAGAATTAAAAAATGTTAAAGAAGCAATAAATGCAATAAAAAAAATGGAAGTAAGAGGGGCCCCATTGATTGGTGCAACAGCGGCTTATGGTCTTGTTTTATCAATTATTGAAAAGAATGATCTTTCATTCTTAAATAAATCAAGTGAAGATTTAATTAAATCAAGACCAACAGCAATAAATCTAAAATGGGCAGTAGATCGAATGATGAAAAAGTTATCAGGTAAAAATGATAAAGAAATTCTAAACATAGCTTTAAATGAAGCAAAAAATATTGTTGAGGAAGATATAAAATTTTGTGAAAGCATTGGTAAAAATGGTCTTAAAATTATAGAGGAAATATCAAATAAAAAAAAAGATACAGTGAACATCCTTACTCATTGTAATGCAGGATGGTTAGCAACGATCGATTGGGGGACAGCGACATCACCAATCTATCACGCTCATCAAAAAGGGATAAAAGTTCATGTTTGGGTTGATGAAACAAGGCCTAGAAACCAAGGAGCTAGCTTAACCTCATATGAATTAAATGAGGAAGGGGTCCCGAACACAGTTATCACAGATAATGCTGGTGGTATTTTAATGCAAAGAGGTCAGGTTGATATGTGCATAGTTGGAACAGATAGAACACTCTCTAATGGAGACGTATGTAATAAAATTGGAACTTACTTAAAGGCTTTAGCCGCTAAAGATAATAATGTCCCTTTTTATGTGGCTTTACCAAGTTCAACAATTGATTGGAGCATTAAAGATCATAATAAAATTCCAATAGAAGAAAGAAATTCAGAAGAGCTCTCTCATGTTGAAGGGATAGACGAAAATAATTCTATTAAAAAAGTAAGAATTTACCCACAAAAGAGTAAATCATTAAACTTAGCATTCGATGTTACTCCTGCTAAATATATCACTAGCTTAATCACAGAAAGAGGAATTTGTGAAGCATCCGAAAGAGGACTAAAAAATTTGTTTAAATGATAAAAATTTATTCCAATGCGAATACTTAACTATATTAAAATATTTTTCATAACTTTATTGTTTTTTTTTGTATTTGATTTAATTTTTGGAAAATTTATTTACAAAAAATTTATAAGAAAAAACTTTATTGATACCTATCAACAAATATACCTTAAAACAAATTATGATCATGCTTTAAAAAAAGAATTAGAAGTTTTTTATGGAAATATTACTTATAAATTATGTACAGATAAAAATGGATTTAGGACTTTTTGTAACAATATATCAAATAAAAATAAAAATTATGATATAGCCTTAATAGGAGACTCTTTCACCGAAGGTGTTGGGTTAAGTTATGAAAATACATATGCAGGTATTTTTACAAAAAAAATTGGAATTGAAAGGGTAGCTAATTTAGGAGTTTCATCTTACAGTCCCTCAATTTATTATTTAAAGCTAAAAGAACTAATAAAGCAAAACTATAAGTTTAAAGAAGTAATTATTTTTGTAGATAAATCTGATCTAGTAGATGAGCTGTTATGCTATAAATTTACTGGTGATAAAATTATCAGAAGAGAAAGTTTTAACAGATGTATCAATGCTGGAGTGATTGATAAAGACGAAAAAATAAAAGGTTTTTTTCAAAATTATTTTAGATTAAGTTTAGAAATTTACATACTCACAAAAAATTATTTAATTAAAAAAAATATTTTTGAAGAAAAACCTACTTCTTTACAAATAAATTCTCCAAGATCAAAGTGGACCCACCAATATGATAAAAATATATATGGTGACTTTGAACTTATTGAGGCAAAAAAATTACTTATAGATAGAATGGATCTTGTCTATAATTTACTTAAAAAAAACGATATTGAAATGAGTTTGGCCGTATATCCTTGGCCGGGAACTCTTTATTACGATAATCGAGAAAATATTCATTTTAAAATGTGGAAAGAATTTTGCAATCAAAAATGTAAACATTTTTTTGATTTTAATAAGATTTTTTTTGATGAATCAGAAAAATTAGGTAAAAATAAAGTTATTACTAATTATTATATTAAAGGAGATTTTCACTTTAATAAAAAAGGTAGCGAAGAAATTGCTAATGAATTTTTAAAACAGTATAGAAATAACAAATAAAAAGATGAGCGAGCCGAAAATTGAAGTAATAAAATATGCAAGAAAATTGAATTTAACTAATTTATCAATTTTAAGGTCGGGCAATATTTCTAAAAGAGTTAGAGAAAAAGGAATTGATGGTTTTTACATAACACCATCAGGAATGAAATACGATATATTAAAACCTAAAGATATTGTCTTCGTTTCACTCAAGGGTAAATTTGATAAAAAAAAGAAACCATCTTCAGAATGGCAATTTCACCGAGATATTTATGTGAATAAAAAAGAAGCAAAAGCTATTGTTCATGCGCACTCTACTTGCGCTACAGCAGTTTCATCACACCAAAAAAATATACCAGCTTTTCACTACATGGTTGCAGTTGCTGGCGGTGAAGATTTAAAATGCGCTAAATACGCAACTTTTGGAAGCAAGCAACTTTCAAAAAATATCATTAAGGCACTTAAAAATAGAGCAGCATGTTTAATAGCAAATCACGGTCAAGTTGCGTTTGGAGATAGTTTGGAAAAAACTTTTGAGCTAGCTCAAGAAATCGAAAATATTTGCCATCAATATATAAATGCCCTAAGAATTGGAATACCTAAGATTCTTTCAAAAAAAGAAATGAAAATAGTTTTAGGAAAATTTAAAAATTATAAGAAGGGATAGTTTTTAATGATCAAAGTTGGTGAGCACATTACCATTGATTTTCTTGGCGTTAAAAAAGATTATTCACCCGAATTCTACGAAAAAGTAATTTACAAAATAGCTAAAGCTGCAAAAGTCGAAATTTTAAACGTAGCCTCACATAAATTTGAGCCCCAAGGATTTACATTAGTTGCTTTACTATCAGAAAGTCATTTTAGTTTTCACACTTTTCCTGAAAGAGGAGTAATTAGTTTTGATTTCTTTACTTGTGGTAAAGTAAATCCGAAAGTTGCTTTAAAAATATTGAGAAATGAGATTGATCACAAGCGAGTAGTAACTAATTCTTTCGACAGAAGTAGTGTAGGTCTTTATGATGATATTTATAGCACACCTGGCCAAAAAAAATATTACGTAGTTAAAGATGTCTTAGAAAAATTTACATCAAAAGTAGGTCAATTTGTAGAAGTTATGGATATTGAAGAGTTTGGTCACGCTTTATTTATTGATCATGAAATACAAGTTGCAGAAAAAGATGAGAAAATTTATAGCTCAAATTTTTTTAAATCAAGTTATGATTTAAGTAAAAGAAATAACAATGTAGCTATTATCGGAGGTGGCGACGGTGGTGTAGCCCGTGCTTGTTTAGAAAATAACTCAAATTATATTGATTGGTTTGAGCTTGATCCAGAAATAGTAGATGCTTGCTACCGTCACTTACCAAAAGTTTGTGCTAAAGTAAAAAAAAGTAATAAAATTAAAACTTTCTGGGGAGATGCTTTTAAAAGCATAAAGGAAATTGAAGACTCTAAATATGATAAAATTTTTGTTGATTTGAATGACGATCAATATTGTATAGATTTAGCAAAAAAAAACATGAAAGGATTAAAAAGAATTCTTAAAAAAGGTGGCGTTATCACTGCTCAAGTTGGAAGTTTTGATAAAAAACCCAAACAAGTAGATAATTGGTGTAAAGTTTTATCTAAAAGCTTCGGAAATGTTAAGTTAACTGGTGCTTATATCCCAAGTTTTGACTGTAACTGGAATTTTGCTTCATCTATAATGAAGTAATGTTTCGAGTTTCATGCATCCAATTAAAATCTGAAAATAATATTATCAGAAATTTAAAAAAGACAGAGAAATTAATTATTAAAGCTGTAAAACAAAAAACAGATTTTATCTTAACTCCAGAAGCAAGTTCTATTTTCTCACTTAATAAAAAGCAATTATTAAAAATGTGTAAACCCATGAAACAAGATATTTATCTAAATGGAATAAGAAAAGTTGCTAAAAAATATAAAAAATGGATTTTAATTGGTTCATTAATAACAAAGCTTACTAAAAACAAATTAGTGAATAGATCTTTACTTATAGATAAAACGGGAAAAATAAGAACATATTACGATAAAATTCATATGTATGATGTTGTTCTAAGCAAAAAAGAAAAGTACTTTGAGTCTAAAACTTTTAGCGCTGGAAAACAAATAAAGTCTTTTAAACTACCTTGGGGAAAACTTGGTTTATCTATTTGTTATGACTTAAGATTCCCTATTATGTATAGAAAACTATCTAAAGCTGGATGTTCTTATATATCAATCCCCTCAGCTTTTACGGAAACCACTGGAAAGAGACATTGGCACTCTTTATTAAAAGCAAGAGCAATAGAAAATTTCTGCTATATTTTTGCCCCAGCTCAAGGAGGAACTCATTATAATGGAAGAAAAACATTCGGTCACACAATGGTAGTTTCTCCAGATGGCAAAATATTGAAAGAACTTAAAAAATCAGAAGGAGTTATAACAGTTTCAATAGATCCAAAACTTCCAAAAAAGTTAAGGTCTGTAATCCCAAGTTTGAAATCTGATTAATTATTCGTGTGACTTTACTTCCTTAATATTTGAACCAAGTATATTATTAATGGTTAGCTTAATTTTAGCTCTTTCATCATTAAATTTGTAAACATTTCTGGACAGTTCTATAAATTTTTCATTAAAATTTTTATTTTTTTCTGCAGCTCTTTTTCCATCCTCAATATCCCATAGTTTAAGATTAATACTCTTTAAATCTTTGATATATCTTGAGATATTATTTTGATTAGGAATATATTTTTTCACTGTTTCGTTTAAAGATAAAAGTTCCTTTTCAACATTATTTAACTTTTCTTTATTAGAAATCTTAGCTTTTTTTATTTCTAAAATCGTAATTTTATCAAATAATTCCCCAGCTGAAATTTCTGCCAATATTTTGTCCATTTTGTTGCTCATATTAATATTTGACTATATCACTCTTTAATTATACTCGAAATTAATAATGTCAAATATATTAATAATAAAACATGGTTCGTTAGGAGATTTAATTCAAGCTAATGGCGCAATTAAAGATATAAAAAAATTTTATTCTAACAGAAAAGTTTTTTTACTTACAACTCAGCCTTACTCGATTTTCATGTCTGAGTGTCCTTTTATAGACGGTGTCTTGATTGACAAAAGACTTCCTAGATGGAACTTATTTTATTTAAATAATCTTAGAAAAACTTTATTAAAATATGATTTTTCAAAAGTTTTCGATTTACAAAATTCAAGCCGTACAAAGTTTTATAAAAGATTTATAATTAAAAAAGTCGAATGGTCTTCAACTGAAACAGCTTTAGACCTAGGTCAAAAAAAAAGTGATTTTGACGACGAACCTGTTTTAGACAGAATGGAAATTCAACTTAAAAAAAGTGGTGTTAAAACTGAATTTACCAAAAATATTGATTTAAGCTGGGCAGTTGAAAATACTTCTCATTTAGTTAAAAAATATACAAATAGAGAATATATCCTTTTATTTCCATTCTGCTCTCCAAAGTTAAAAAATAAAAAATGGCCTTATTACAAAGAACTAATTCAAAAATTAAAACAAGAATTTAAAAATAAGTACTCAGTCCTTCTTGCTCCAGGACCAAATGAAATTAAAGAAGCCAATGAGTTAAATGCTAAAGTAATTTTAGAAAATAATGAGCATGTTACATTAAAAACTTTAGTATCTTTAATTAACAGTGCAAAACTTATTATTGCAAATGATACAGGCCCAGCTCATATTGCTTCCCATCTAGATAAAAAGGGTTTAGTTTTATTCGGAAGCCACACTTCAGCAAAAAAAGTGAGTATTGAAAATTTTAATTTCAAAGCTCTCTCAGTGAAAAATTTAAATGATTTAGACGTTAATACCGTCCTTAATGAAGTGAAAGCTAAATTAGACTAATATATTTTTTTACTATTTTTTCCCAACTAAACTCTTTTGAAAATTCTAAAGCATTAGATCCCAACTCTAAATAGTGATCATTAGCTAGAGTTTTTAACAAAGTGTCATAAATTGCATTTAAATCATTTCCATTACAAAGATAACCAGTTTGACCACTTTTAATAGCGTCACCTTCTCCACCATAAATTCCACCAATGGACGGTTTGCCATATGAGGCTGCCTCAATATAAGTAATGCCAAATCCCTCAACAGATTTTTTATAAATTACTGAAGGCATAACAAATATATTTGACTGTTCTAACAAAGCTAATTTTTCCTGTTCGGTAGATTTGAATATAAATTCAACACTCTTTTCTAATCCAAGTGTTTTTCTAAGTTTTAAAAGATTATTTCCTTCATCACCATCACCTATTGAGACATATTTAAGGCTTGGATATTTCGGAAGAAGATTCTTAATCGTCATAATTACATTGTGATGACTTTTTCTTCCATCTAATCTTGAAATGGTAATTAATTTTGGTGAAGCGTTTCCATATATTTTTTTTGCAAATTCCTTAGCTTCATCATTTATAGGAATAGGGTAATTACAACCTGGATTGATTACAGTAACATTTTTAATACCAAGCTTGATTGCAAACTCCTTTGTAAATTTTGAATTAGCTATAACGTGGTCTGCCTTAGCCAGTGCAGTTAAAACTCTTTTATTTAATGAAGATCCAACTGGATGATTAATTTCCTTTGAATGAATTAAGCAAAATGATTTAGTTTTATTCAATAAATTTTTTTCAATATTTTCAATACTTTTCCAATGATCAAAAAAAGATGCTCTAACCTCGTTAGATGTTAAAAAATCTTTTACGAGGTTTGCTTTTCTATATTTACGAAAAATTTTAAAACCTGACACTCTTTCAATATTTAATTTTGAATTTTGATCATAATTCTCATCTCCATCTTGAGTTTCCGCAAAAACTTTTACTGGACCGTGATTTAAAAGTGCGTTGGATAAACCCTCCATGAGGTTTTGTATCCCACCAAGCTCAGGAGGAAAATTTCGTGTGGAAACCAAAAACATTAATCAAACCACTTAATGTTACAGCCCATACTTGGAATTTGTTCACCGGGACCTTTTTGTGTTTGTGCCAACATTTTCATAGCTATTTTTAAATCACTATCGCCATTATTTACTGGTTTTAAATCTTTTAACTCTCTGAATCTTCCTCTGTATTGAAGTTCTAATTTTTTATTGTAACCAAAAAAATCAGGTGTACATACTGCACCATATTTTTTTGCAATTTCTTGTGTTTCATCAAATAAATAATTTATCTCACCAAAATTATTGTTATCAGCAAATTTGATCATGTTTTCGAATGAGTCTTCAGGATAATTTTTTGTATCATTTGACATGATAGCTACAGAGTTAATTCCATCTTTTTTCATTTCATTACAATCTTTAGCCAAATCTTTAATAATTGCCTTTACATAAGGACAATGATTGCAGATAAACATTATGAGGGTAGCTTTTTCACCCTTAATATCGTTTAAAGTTATTACCTTATTGTTAATTGATTTAAGCTTGAAATCCTCAGCTTTTTTTCCAAAATCACACACCGGGGTTTTAGTTAGAGCCATAATGTATTATAAATTATTTAATAATACATTACAGCAATATTATGATTTACGATTTTGAAGGACAAACTCCTAAAATAGATTCAGGTAGTTGGGTAGCATCTAACGCTGTGATCATTGGAAGGGTAGAGCTTAAAAAAAATTCTAATATTTGGTTTAATACAACTTTAAGAGGAGATCTCGAACCAATCATCATTGGAGAAAATTCAAATGTTCAGGACGGAAGTGTTATTCATACTGATCCGGGTTGCCCAACTATAGTTGGAAAAGGAGTTACCATTGGACATATGGTTATGCTTCATGGCTGTGAAATTGCTGATGATTGTTTAATTGGAATTGGCTCAACAATACTAAATAAAACTAAAATTGGAAAAAACTGTATCATCGGTGCTAATGCACTTGTTACAGAAAATAAAGTTATACCTGAAAGATCATTAGTGCTTGGTAGTCCCGGTAAAGTAGTCAGACAAGTTACTGACGAAGAAATAGAACATATTAAAGAAAATGCTAGAGACTATGTTGAAAATTTTAAAAAGTATAAGAAATAGTTTTTTTTTAATTGCAGTTTTATGTTTAGGTTTCTCAAATTTGGAAGCCAAAAATAGTAAAGATGTTTCTAATACTGAAGTAAAAAAGAAAACTATCTCTCATAAAAAAAAATATTCTCTTAATTTAGTTAATAGTAAAGATGGTCATCCTGTGAGATCTGGAAAAAAATCTTACAGATTTGAAGTAAGATTAGGCGATTGTGGTAAAGATAGTGGTCACGATGATTGTAAAAAAGATAGACAAAGAACTGAGCTACAATTCAAAAAGCATCAAATGGGTAAAAAAGATCATTGGTATTCTGCGTCAATTTATTTGCCAAATGACTATCAATCAGTAGCTCCAGTTAGAACTACTTTTGCTCAACTTTATGAAAAAGGTTGGAAGCCCATTCTTATGGTGACAGATAGAAGTGGAGAATGGTTAGAAGTTGGAAGAATGTGGAGTGGTGAGTATGTTGAGATGAAAAAAGCAATAAAGATAAATGATATGAAGGGTAAATGGACAGACTTACTTATCAATGCTCGATACTCAAGAGATGAAAATGGGTTCATGAAGGTTTGGATTAATAATAAATTAGTATTAAATTCAGAGAATATAAAAAATATTACGCCATATACCAAAAGAGGTGTTGGATTAGATTTTGGAATTTATCAGACATTTGTTAGCGGTTGGAAGAGGGAACATGGAGAAAAACCTTATCCAAATATGGTTGTCTACTTTGACGAAGTTAATTTAGGCTCTACAAAAGAAAAAGTAACAAAAAACCTAGGGAACTAGCCAAGTAAACTTTTTAGAACCATTTAAATTTATTAATGCTCTTCTATGACCTTTGGCCGCTAAGTAAAGCCATTCAATACTTTTAATTTTACATCTAATTACACAAAAGTTTTTGTATCCTGCTTCGCTTTCTTCTTTTGTAAAATCAAAGTTATCAAATTTATTATCTAACCCTGATGTTGGTTTTTCAGACACTGTCCCAGGTCCATTAGTAACTAAGTAACATTTTCTACTGATATGCCCTGTTTTTTCCCAAGACTCTTTTGTGACATCATTATTATAATTTACCTGACATTCGGCTTTTACTCTAAGTTGTATTTTTTCCTCTTTTCCGTAAAATAAAATTGAGCAATTAGGATTTTTTTTAATTTTTTCAATTTTTGAAGATCTAATATCACTATGATATTGAATAAAATTATTTTGTTGATCTACTTTTCTTAAAACAACAACTCTTCCATCTAAATCTTTATCATTACCGCAGATAAAAACAGGTGTCCTAAACTCCGAGGATCTATCTTTAACTGCTTTAGTTAAAAGGTCCCATATTTTTTTTTCAATCTCTTGTGAATCTTCGTAGTAACTAATAACTTTTTGTGACACTTATTTTCTAAATCTTTTGATTAAGCTTGAAGTATCCCATCTTTGACCACCCATTTTTTGTACTTCAGCATAATATTCATCAATTATTTTTGTAATAGGTAAAGGTGAGTTATTTTTCTTAGCTTCATCCATTGCTATTTTTAAATCTTTTCTCATCCAATCAACAGCAAACCCATAATCAAATTTGTCTTCAATCATTGTTTTGTGTCTATTTTCCATTTGCCAAGACTGAGCAGCACCTTTTGAAATAACCTCTATAACATCATGCATATTTAATCCTGCGTTCATTCCAAAGTTAATTGCCTCTGACAGTCCTTGCACAAGACCTGCAATGCAAATTTGATTTACCATTTTAGTTAACTGGCCACTTCCAGATGGACCTAATAATTTTATTTTCTTACTATAACAATCAATAACTGGTTCTGCTTTTTTAAATGGAGCTTCGTCTCCCCCAACCATCACCGTTAAAATTCCACCTTCAGCTCCAGCTTGTCCACCCGAAATGGGAGCATCTAAGAAATCAAAACCTTTTTCTTTTGCTACTTTATATAACTCTCGAGCAATGTTTGCTGAAGCAGTAGTATTATCTATATAGATTGAACCTTTTTTTGCAGTTTTAAATAATCCTTTGTCACCTAAAGTGACTTCTCTTAAATCATTATCGTTACCAACACATGTAAAAATAAAGTCGCTATCTTTTGCAGCATCCATAGGAGTATCTGCAATATTACCTTTATATTCTTTTGCCCACTTTTCAGCTTTAGCTTTAGTACGATTATAAACGGTTACATTGTGACCAGCTTTTGATATATAACCAGCCATGGGATAACCCATTACACCAAGACCTATGAAAGAAACTTTACAACTCATTAATGATTAACCTCACGTTAAATAAAAAAGTAATTATATTTGGATTTATATTTACATTTTTTTCTAGTTTTGGACAGAGCTTTTTTTTGGGATTGTTTAACGCACCGATAAGAAATGAACTTGGTATTACTCATGGTCAATTCGGCAGCATCTATGCAAGCGCAACTATTTTTTCAAGTTTGCTTCTTATTTGGGTTGGAAAAAAAATAGATGATTATAGAATTTTAA
>CACBFE010000004.1 GCA_902538445.1 uncultured Pelagibacteraceae bacterium
TTATAGAAATTTTGATTTTGAGAGTCCTTGGGAGGGAACAAACTACATAAAAGAAGTAAAAAACTTGGAAAAAGATGGTAAAAAAAACTAAATCATTAAGTTTAAATTTTGGACCTCAACACCCTGCAGCCCATGGTGTGTTAAGATTAATATTAGAATTAGATGGTGAGATAGTTCAAAAAGCAGATCCACATATTGGCTTGTTGCATAGAGGAACGGAAAAATTAATTGAACAAAAAACTTACACTCAAGCATTACCTTATTTTGATAGATTAGATTATGTAGCACCAATGAACCAAGAGCATGCTTTCGCTTTGGCAGCAGAAAAGTTACTTAATGTAGAAGTCCCAATAAGAGCGAAATATATAAGAGTTATTTTTTGTGAAATAGGAAGAATTTTAAGTCATATTTTAAATGTAACGACACAAGCTTTAGATGTTGGAGCCCTTACTCCTTCATTATGGGGTTTTGAGGAAAGAGAGACTCTAATGACTTTTTATGAAAGGGCGTCCGGCTCAAGGTTACATGCAAATTATTTTAGAACAGGTGGTGTGCAAAAAGACATTCCATTAAAACTTGTTGAAGATATAGAAAAATTTTGTAAGTCGTTTCCTAAAATAATTGACGATTTAGAGGGTCTACTTACTGATAACAGAATATTTAAACAACGTAATGTTGAGATTGGTATTGTATCAAAACAAGAGGCATTAGATCATAGTTTTTCTGGTGTTATGTTAAGAGGTTCAGGAGTGCCCTGGGATTTAAGAAGGTCACAACCGTATGAAATCTATAAAGATTTGGACTTCAAAATACCTGTTGGAAAAAATGGTGATTGTTATGATAGATACTTGTGTCGGATAGAAGAGATGAGAGAGAGTGTAAAAATTATTCTACAATGTATTGAAAAGTTACCTAAAGGACCAGTTAAATCTATTGATAATAAAATTTCTCCTCCAAATAGAGACGAAATTAAACAATCAATGGAGGCATTAATTCATCACTTTAAATTATTTACTGAGGGATACAGAGTACCCAAAGGAGATGTTTATACTGCTGTTGAAGCTCCAAAGGGAGAATTCGGCGTATATTTAATATCGGATGGTAGTAATAAACCTTATAGATGTAAAATTAGAGCCCCAGGTTTTTCTCACCTCCAAGCAATGGATTATTTAATTCGTGGACATATGTTAGCTGATGTGCCTGCAGTGCTTGGTTCACTAGATATCGTTTTTGGAGAGGTAGATAGATGAGTATAAAGAAAATTCATACAAGCCAACCGAAAGAATTCAAATTTTCAGGGGAAAATATGAGAAAAGTAGAGCAGATTTTAAAAAAGTATCCAGAAAAAAATAAAAAAAGTGCAGTGATGCCTTTACTTTATTTGGCACAGAGACAAAATGATAATTGGATACCCTTAGCAGCCATGAAATTTATAGCAAAGCATCTATCAATGCCTTATATTTCAGTTTATGAAGTAGCCACCTTCTATTCCATGTATAATCTTGAGCCTGTGGGAAAACATTTTATTCAAGTTTGCACCACAACTCCTTGCCTACTTAGAGGTGCTGATAAAATAGTAAAATTATGTAAAGAAAATATTTCTCCTAACGAGCATGAGATTTCTAAAAAAGGTAACTGCTCATGGACAGAAGTTGAGTGTCTTGGAGCATGTGTAAGTGCACCTATGATTCAAGTTAATGATAACTACTATGAAGATTTAGACGAAAAAAGCACAAAGGAAATACTTATCTCCTTAATAAATGATAAACCTTTAAAACCAGGTTCCTATCGAGGTAGAAAAAATACTGCCCCAGAAAAAATTTCAATAAATGAGGAGGACAAACATGCTTAAAAAAGAAAATAAAATTTTTAAAAATCTTTATAATGAATTTGGTTGGGAAATTGAACATTCATTAAAACGCGATGACTGGAAAGATACAAAAGATTTAATCTCTAAAGGTCGAGAGTGGATAATTAATGAAATTAAAACATCAGAGCTTAGAGGACGAGGTGGAGCAGGTTTTTCTACTGGTTTAAAATGGTCTTTTGCACCAAAAGAGATTGGTTCACGACCTCACTATTTGGTAATAAATGCAGATGAGTCTGAACCTGGGACATGTAAAGATAGAGATATTCTTAGATTTGAACCACAAAAATTAATTGAAGGATGTTTGATAGCAGGTTTCGCGGTCAATGCTCATATTTGCTACGTATATATAAGAGGAGAATATCTTAATGAAGGAAAAAGACTTCAAGATGCTATTGATCAAGCTTACAAAAAAAATTTTTTAGGAAAAAATGCGTGCGGTACCAATTGGGATTTTGATATTCATATTCATTATGGAGCCGGAGCGTATATTTGTGGTGAGGAAACTGCTTTACTAGAAAGTATCGAGGGTAATAAAGGGCAACCAAGACTAAAACCGCCATTTCCAGCTTTAGTTGGCTTGTACGGTTGTCCAACTATTGTAAATAATGTTGAAACAGTCGCTGTTGTTCCCACAATTTTAAGAAGAGGTGGTAAGTGGTTTTCATCAATTGGAAAACCAAAAAACACTGGCACTAAAATTTTTTGTATTTCAGGAAATGTGAATTCCCCATGTAATGTTGAGGAGGAAATGGGCATTCCTTTAAAAGATCTAATTGAGGAATATGCAGGTGGCGTTGTTGGAGGATGGGATAATCTTCAAGCAGTTATCCCGGGTGGTTCATCTATGCCTTTATTACCTAAAAAAATTTGCGATACAATTACAATGGATTTCGACTCTTTAATTGAAAATAAAAGCGGATTAGGAACTGCAGGTATCGTAGTAATAAATAAAGATCAAGATATCGTCGAATGCATGGCGAGAATAGCAAGGTTTTATAAACATGAGAGCTGTGGCCAATGCACTCCTTGCAGAGAGGGATCAGGTTGGATGTGGAGAATTTTAGATAGAGTCGTGAAAAGAAAAGCAACTTTTAGTGATGTGGAATTACTTTCAGACGTAACTAAACAAATAGAGGGTCATACAATTTGTGCTTTTGGAGAAGGTTCTGCTTGGCCAGTTCAAGGTTTGTTGAGACACTTTAGAAAAGAAGTAGAAAGTCGTTGTAGAGAAGAGCCATTAATAAAGAAAAAATTAAATAATCCGTATTTAGTTGATCAGCATTTATTGGAGAATAAAAATGCCTAAAATTACAATAAACGGAAAAGAAATAGAGTTTGAAAAAGGAATGACAGTTCTACAAGCTTGTGAATTAGCTGATGTAGAAATTCCCAGATTTTGTTATCACGAAAAGCTTTCAATAGCTGGTAATTGTAGAATGTGTTTAGTTGAAATGGAGAAATCTCCGAAACCAATCGCATCATGTGCAATGCCAGCAACAGAAGGGATGAATATAAAAACGAACACTGCATTAGTCGAGAAAGCTAGGAAAGGTGTTATGGAATTTCTATTAGCAAATCATCCTTTAGATTGTCCGGTATGTGATCAAGGCGGTGAGTGTGATTTACAAGATCAATCTTTATATTATGGGGTAGATAAATCTAGATTTGTTGAGAATAAAAGATTTGTAAAAGAAAAATACATGGGGCCATTGATCAAAACACAAATGACAAGATGTATACACTGCACAAGATGTGTAAGATTTGCTACTGAGGTTGCTGGCGTTCCAGAGATAGGAGCAATTGGAAGAGGTGAAAATATGGAAATCACAACTTATTTAGAAAAATCGATGGAATCAGAGTTGTCTGCAAATGTAATTGATTTATGTCCGGTTGGAGCATTAACGTCAAAACCCTACGCTTTTGAAGCTAGACCATGGGAACTTAAAAAAACAGAAAGTATTGATGTTACGGATGCATTAGGATCAAACATAAGAGTAGATACTTATAATTGGGAAGTAAAAAGAATTTTACCAAGACTAAATAATGAAATTAATGAAGAATGGATTTCTGATAAAACAAGATACTCGTGTGATGGGTTGCTAAAGCAAAGATTAGACACACCATATATTAAAAAAGAAAATAAATTACAAAAATCTAGCTGGGATGAGGCCATCAATCTATTAGTTGGTAAAATACGGTCTGTAAAACCAGATGAAATCGCTGGACATATTGGCGATATGATAAATATGGAAAATGCTCTTGCATTTAAAAAATTATTTAAAATAATAAAAAGCGACAACTTAGAATTTAGAGAAAAAAATTTTTATATTAATCCAAATGAAAAAATGAATTATATTTTTAACTCTTCAATAGCTGGTATCGAAAACTCAGATTTGATACTACTTATTGGGTCCAATCCTAGACATGAAGCTACAATCTTAAATGCAAGAATAAGAAAAACATTTGTACAAAAAAAAATTCCTATTTTTTCAATTGGTGATCCAGGCGAATTAACTTATGATTACGAAATAATTGGCAATAGTACTGATGATATTAAAAAGATTATTAATCAAGAGCATAAATTTTCACAAAAGCTATTATCCGCCAAAAAGCCTCTTATAATAATTGGCGAGTCAGCTTTAGAGCTAAAAAGTGGGCCGTACATTTTTGAACAATTGAAAAAATTTTTAGTTGATAATAACTTTATAAATAATGATTGGAATGGATTAAATATACTTACTCAAAACGCGTCAACTACCGGGCTAATAGATTTAAAAATTCTCAAAAATCAAAAAGAAAAAAATTCGTCTTTTTTTGACGATTTAAAAAGTAAAAAATTTAAAATTTTGTATTTGTTAGGCTCCGACAATCTTGAGTTTCAAAAAGATAATGAATTTGTTATTTACCAAGGAAGCCATGGAGATCGAGGTGCTGAAATAGCAGACATTGTTTTACCAAGTCCAGCCTTTACAGAACAAAACGGTTTGTATGAAAATTTAGAGGGTAGAGTTCAGGAAGCAAACAAAGCATCATACCCAATTGGAGATTCTTTAGAAGACTGGAAAATTTTTAATCGTGTAATAAAAAAACTAGATAATCAAAATCAATCTTTAAATTTTGATGAACTAAGAAAAGAAGTTTTGCAAAGTATACCAAACTTTTCTGGATTAAATCAATTACCAACAAAATCAGAGATAGAAAAAAAAGAAATAGAAACAAATTTTTTTAGTGAAAAAATTTTAATAAAAAAATTAGATTATTATTTTACTAATTCTATTTCTCGATCATCCAAAACTATGAGCGAGTGTAGACAAATTCGACAAAAAGTTAAAAAAGATGGAACAAATAATTAATGCTTGAATATTTAGAAATCTTAGGTGGGGAAATCTATAAAATTTTATTTTTATTAGTCCCAATACTTGTTTCAGTAGCCATGATTGTTTGGTTGGATAGAAGAGTTTGGGGTATGGTACAAAAAAGAAAAGGACCAAATGTGGTAGGCCCGTTTGGTTTACTGCAAACATTAGCAGATGCTTTGAAATATATTTTTAAAGAAATAATTATTCCTGCTAGCGCTAACAAGGCAGTATTTATTTTAGCTCCAATTGTTACAATGACTTTAGCTTTAGTAGCTTGGGCTGTAATTCCAATGAGTGAGGATTTAGTATTATCTGATATTAATGTGGGCGTTTTATATTTGTTTGCTGTTTCATCTCTTGGTGTGTATGGAATTATAATGGGGGGATGGGCATCAAATTCGAAATACCCTTTTTTAGGAGCAATAAGATCTGCTGCTCAGATGGTATCGTATGAGGTATCTATAGGAATTATAATTATAAATGTGCTTCTGTGTGTAGGCTCACTAAATTTAAAAGACATTGTGTTGGCACAAAAAGAAATTTGGTACGTAATTCCTCTGTTTCCAATGTTTATAATTTTTTTTATTTCTTCACTAGCAGAGACCAATAGACCTCCTTTTGATTTGCCAGAGGCCGAAGCCGAGCTAGTTGCAGGATATCAGACAGAATATTCTGGAATGATGTACGCAATGTTTTGGCTTGGAGAATATGCAAATATACTTTTGATGTGTGCAATGGGATCAATCCTTTTTCTAGGCGGGTGGTTACCAGTTATTGATATTTATCCAATCAATTTAATACCTGCTCCTATTTGGATGATTTTAAAAATTTTATTCTTATTCTTTCTTTTTGCTTTAATAAAGGCGATAGTACCAAGATATAGATATGATCAGTTGATGAGGTTGGGTTGGAAAATTTTTCTACCATTCTCCCTAATTTATTTAGTACTTACTGCAAGTTTTTTATTTTATTTTGATAAATTACCAAAAGGGAATTTTTAATGACTATTGGAAGAATCCTTAGAACAATTTTTTTAACAGAATTTATCAGGGGACTATTAATGGCATTTAAACAAATGTTCAAAAAATCTAAAACTGTAAATTATCCATTTGAGAAGGGGCCTATTAGCCCTCGTATGAGGGGAGAACACGCTTTAAGAAGATACCCAAATGGTGAAGAAAGGTGTATCGCCTGCAAACTTTGTGAAGCTGTTTGCCCAGCTCAAGCTATTACAATCGAGTCAACTGAAAAGAAAGACGGAAGCAGAAAAACCACAAGATATGATATCGATATGTTAAAATGTATTTATTGTGGTTTATGCCAAGAGTCTTGCCCAGTAGAAGCAATAGTGCAGGGTCCAAATTTTGAATTCGCAACTGAAACTAGAGAAGAACTTTATTACAATAAACAAAAACTACTAGACAATGGAGACAGATGGGAGTCCGTGTTAGCTAAAAATATTAAATTGGATAAACCTTATAGATAAATGTTAGCCCACTCTATTTTTTTTTATTTTTTTTCTATTATTGCAATTTTTTCATCACTGATGGTAATCACATCAAGAAGCACGGTTAATTCAGTTTTTTTTTTAATTCTAGATTTTATATCAGTTGGCTGTCTTTTTATAATGGTTGGAGCTGAATTTTTAGGAATGATAATATTAATTGTCTATGTTGGTGCTGTAGCAGTATTATTTTTATTTGTCGTAATGATGCTTAATGTAGCAGAGCAAAAACAATCTTGGTTTATTGGAAAAAAATCAACGCATATACCAATCGGATTAATTGTGAGCTTATTAATTCTCTTAGAACTGTTAGTGGTTGTTGGAGGATGGAAATATAAGGATGATCTTATGACAAGCAGTACTTTAAGTGTATCTAATATTTCAAATACGCATCAGATAGGTCTAGTTATGTACACTGACTATATATTATATTTTCAATTGGCCGGAATTATCCTTTTGCTATCAATGATCGGAGCTATACTTTTAACATTTAGACAAAGAATAGGTGTAAAAAAACAAAGTTATTTTAATCAAATTTCTAGAAATCCATCATCATCAATTGAGCTTAAAGATGTAGAGAGCAATAAAGGGGTTAAAATTGATGATTGAAATTGGACTAGGTCATTATTTATCTCTAGGTGCAATAATATTTTTTCTTGGAGTAATTGGCATTTTTTTAAATAGAAAAAACGTAATAGTAATATTGATGTCTATTGAATTAATATTGTTATCAGTAAACATAAATCTAATATCATTCTCAATTTTCTCTGGAGATATAGTTGGCCAAATATTCACAATGTTAATTTTGACAGTGGCTGCAGCAGAAGCAGCAATAGGATTAGCAATAATTGTTATTTATTATAGAAATAGAGGTTCTATTAGAGTTGAAGATATCCATGGAATGAGAGGATAAATGGAGTACGCTGTAATTTTTTTACCCTTAGTTGGATCTATACTGGGTTTTGTAGGCAAGTCTTTAATTAAATATTTTTCTGAAATTACAACAAGCTTATTTGTAAGTATTTCAGCTGTGTTTTCAATAATTTTGTTTTGGAATGGAATTCAAAATAATACGTATGGAAATTTTATAATATTTGAATGGATTAGTTCAGGAAATTTTGTTGCTAATTGGTCTATCAATATTGACCCATTAAGTTCAGTAATGCTTGTAGTTGTCACTTTTGTTTCAGCTTTAGTGCATATTTATTCCATTGGCTACATGAGCAACGATCCACACAAACCAAGATTTATGTCCTACTTATCATTATTTACATTTTCAATGTTAGTTCTTGTTGTATCAGATAACTTTTTGCAATTATTTTTTGGATGGGAGGGAGTAGGACTTTGTTCATATCTATTAATTGGTTTTTGGTATAAAAAAGAAAGTGCAAATAACGCAGCAATTAAAGCCTTTATTGTAAATAGGGTAGGCGATTTTGGTTTAGCAATTGGAATTTTTCTAATATTTTTTTATTTTGGTACAATAAATTTTCAAGAAGTCTTTAATTTAGCTCCACAATTTATTGAAAAAAAATTGTTATTTTTTGGTTTTGAGACAACTTTAATCACATTAATTTGTTTATTTTTATTTATTGGAGCGATGGGTAAATCTGCTCAATTTTTATTACATACTTGGTTACCTGATGCCATGGAGGGGCCCACACCAGTTTCAGCACTTATTCACGCAGCTACAATGGTAACAGCCGGTGTGTTTTTAGTCGTAAGATGTTCCCCGTTGTTTGAATATTCTCAAACTGCTTTGAACTTAGTTACAATAATTGGAATGATCACAGCAATTTTTGCAGCATCAGTTGCTCTTGTTCAAAATGATATAAAAAAAATAGTTGCTTACTCAACTTGCAGCCAATTAGGCTATATGTTTTTTGCTGCAGGTGTAGGTGCGTATCATGTAGCAATGTTTCATTTATTCACCCATGCTTTTTTTAAAGCTTTATTATTTTTAGGTTCAGGATCAGTCATTCACGCGTTTAAAGATGAACAAGATATAAGGAATATGGGTGGCGTAAGAAAAAAACTTCCTTATACATATGTTTTCATGTTGATAGGAACTTTGGCGTTAACTGGATTTCCTTTTTTGTCTGGTTTTTACTCTAAAGATGCAATTATTGAATTTGCTTATTTAAGAAATTCTTCTTTAGGGAACTATGCGGCAACTATTGGAATTTTTACAGCTTTTTTAACTTCAATTTATTCTTGGAGATTATTTTTTAAAACATTTCATGGTCCATACAATAATTTGAAAGTGCCAATCAATGAAACTCATGAGTCTTCTTTTGCTATGTTAGGTCCGTTGTTATTTTTAGCTATTGGCGCAATTTTCGCTGGTTATTTTTTTAAAACGACATTTATTGGCGATAATAGTAATGAATTTTGGCAGTCATCAATATTTTTTTTAAATGAAATAAAACATGACCCGATCCCTTTTTGGTTTTTAATTTTAACACCTGTGTTAGTAGTAATTTCTATACCAATCTCATATTACTATTTTATTTCTAATACAAAAATTTTAGATGAATTTAAAAATACTAATTCACCACTTTATAATTTTTTACTCAATAAATGGTATATAGATGAATTATACGAATTAATATTTGTAAAGCCTGCTAAGAAAATTGGCTCATTTTTCTGGAAAAAAGGTGACTTAGGTTTCATAGATAGATTTGGTCCTGACGGTATTTCAAAATTAATAAAAAAACTTTCTGACAAGGCAGGTATTTTTCAAACAGGGTTTATATATGATTACGCTTTTGTAATGTTGATAGGTTTATCAATTCTATTAACTTATTTGATTTTAAATTAAAATAATGGACTTTCCTATTTTATCTACTCTTATATTTTTACCATTGGTAAGCTCTTTCTTCATTTTCCTATCCAGAGGACAAAAAAATAATAATAGCGCAATTTACATTTCTTTATTTAGTAGTTTAGCAACATTTATATTGTCCTTATTCGTTTGGTATTCAATGGATTATACATCAGCAGATTTTCAATTCTTAGAGGAACAATCTTGGATAAATGATTTCATTAAATTTAAGCTTGGCATAGACGGAATTTCAATTCTCTTTATAGTACTCACAACATTAATAACCCCTATTTGCATCATCTCGTGCATAAATAGTGTTAAAGATAGAATTAAAGAGTTTTTAATAGCGATTTTGATATTAGAAACTTTTATGATCGGAGTTTTTTGCTCATTAGATTTAGTTGTATTTTATTTATTCTTTGAGGCTGGGTTAATTCCAATGTTTTTAATCATTGGAGTATGGGGTGGGCCAAGAAGAGTATATTCAGCCTTTAAATTTTTTCTATTTACTTTATTGGGATCAGTTTTAATGCTTGTTGCTATTATTGCGATTTATTGGATAACAGGAACAACTGACGTAACTGAAATTTATAAGATTAAAATACCAAAAGAGTATCAAAACTTATTATGGTTAGCTTTTTTCAGTTCTTTTGCAGTGAAAACACCAATGTGGCCTGTGCACACTTGGTTGCCTGATGCTCATGTTGAAGCACCTACAGCTGGGTCAGTAATACTAGCTGCCATACTTTTAAAAATGGCTGGATATGGTTTTTTAAGATTTTCATTACCCATGTTTCCACTGGCTTCAGATTATTTTACACCATTAATTTTTACATTAAGTATAATTGCTATTATTTACACCTCTTTAGTCGCCTTAATGCAAGATGATATGAAAAAATTGATTGCATATTCTTCAGTTGCGCATATGGGCTATGTAACCCTTGGAATTTTTACATTTACCAAACAAGGAATTGAAGGGAGTATTTTTCAGATGATTAGTCATGGATTGATTTCAGCAGCACTTTTTCTTTGTGTAGGAGTCGTTTATGACAGATTATACTCCAGAATGATCAGTACATACGGTGGCCTAGTAAATTATTTACCAAAATATTCATTTTTATTTATAGTTTTTGCTTTAGCTGGACTGGGTCTTCCAGGAACAACTGGTTTTTTGGGTGAATTTTTAGTTTTAACAGGGACCTTTCAGAAAAATTATTTGGTTGCAATGTTAGCTACATTTGGAGTTGTCTTAGGAGCTGCATATATGCTTTGGCTCACGAAGAGAGTAATTTTTGGTGTTACTAAAAATGATCAAATTAAAAATTTAAAAGATGTAAATAAATCAGAGATGATTATGTTAGTTATATTAGCTTTACTAGTAATTTTATTTGGCTTTTATCCAGTTCCTTTGATGGAAACTTTAAACGTTTCAGTAGACAATTTAATTAATAATTATGAGACAGATATAAAAACAATTAGTCTAAACTAATATGATAAATAACTTAAATATATTACTGCCAGAAATTTTTTTAACTTTATCCATATTTTCTATTTTGATGGTTGGCGTATTTGTTAAAAATAGTTTCAATTTAATTTTTAATTTAAGCTCATTAATAATTTTATCAACCATAGTCTTAATTTTAAATAGTTCGAATAATGTAGAAAAAATATTTTTAGAGAGCTTCACGAGAGACGCTTTTTCCAATTTTTTCAAAATTTTAATTCTTGTCGCAAGCTTATTTGTACTCAATTCATCGAAAAATTTTATTTTAGATAAGAAGTTAGCAAAATTTGAATATCCAATAATAATATTGCTTTCAATTTTAGGTATGTTCTTTATGGTAAGCTCTAACGATATAATATTATTTTATTTAGGTTTAGAGCTACAATCATTATCACTATACATTTTAGCTTCAATTGACAGAGATAATTTAAAGTCTTCCGAGTCTGGAATAAAATATTTTGTATTAAGCGCTCTATCATCAGGTTTGTTATTATACGGTTGCTCTTTATTATATGGTTTCACAGGTTCCACTAATTTTGATTTAATTGCTGGTGAACTAGGAAAAGATAATACTGGCGCAGTATTTGCTATGGTATTTATTTTAGTTGGTCTCGCATTTAAAGTTTCAGCAGTTCCTTTTCATATGTGGACGCCTGATGTGTATGAAGGAGCGCCAACATCCATAACAAGTTATTTTGCAGTAGTACCAAAAGTTGCTGGACTGGCAGTTTTAATTAAATTTATGCTCATACCGTTTTCAAAAATATTAATGGAGTGGCAAACTATAATTATTTTTATATCCATAGCTTCAATGATTTTAGGTGCAGTTGCTGCGATTGGCCAAAAAAATATAAAGAGATTACTAGCTTATAGCTCAATAGGGCACATAGGTTATGCTTTAGCTGGTGTAGCAACAGGCGTGATCTCAGGTTATGAAAGTTCAATAGTTTATATTTCTATTTATGTTGTAATGAATCTCGGTGCTTTTTCATGTTTGTACCTACTAAAAAAAGATGGCGAGTATAAAGAAAATATTTCTGATTTATCAGGAATTTCAAAAAAACATCCAGTCTTAGCTTTATCATTTTTAGTAATATTATTTTCCCTTGCAGGCATCCCTCCGCTTGGAGGATTTTTTGCTAAATTTTACGTCTTTACTGCGGTGGTTGAACAAAAGATGTATGCTTTAGCAATAATAGGATTACTAACCACTGTAATATCAGCTTTTTATTATCTTAAAATAATTAAGACTATTTATTTTGACGATAGTGTTATTAGTTTTGATAATTCAAAGAATAAATTCGCTCAATTTTCAATTTTTATAAGCTGTAGTATTTTACTAACTTTCTTCCTATACCCTTCGATTTTGAGTAATGTAGTGGATACATTATTTTTGAATTAATGAAATTAAGATCACTTAAATTTAAGAGTGTTAAAAGTACAAATGATATTGCCTTAATGCTTATAAAGAAAGATAATATAAAACCTTCAATAATCTTATCAGAGCGTCAGACAAAAGGTAGAGGCACTATGGGTAAAAAATGGGTTTCACAAAAAGGAAATTTATTTTTAAGTATTTTTTTCGATATGAGTGAAAAGAAAATAGATTTTAATAAATTTGCAATTTTAAATGCATATTTGCTAAAAAATATTTTAGCTAAAAAATTTTCAAAAAAAATAAAGATCAAATGGCCTAACGACCTTTTGTTTAAAAAAAAAAAAATTTGTGGAATTTTACAAGAGACTATTATTAATGCAGAGAAAAAATTTCTAATAGTTGGAATAGGAATAAATACTAATTTAGATCCCAAAAACAGTAGTTTTCCTTCTACTTCATTGAAACATATTACAAATAAAAATGTAGATAATAAAAAACTATTTATTATGATTAAAAAAAACTATGAAAAACTTTTATTTAAAGCTCATCAAAATTCATTTTCAGAGCTAAAAAAATTTACACAAACAATATGAAATTTTTAATTGGTGATATAGGAAATACTTCTACAAAAATTTGTATTTTGAATAAAAAATTTCAAATTTTAAGATCGTATAACTTTGAAACTATTAAGATGTATAGAAATAACCTTTTAAAAAACATTATTAAAAAAAAAACTAACAAAAATATAAATCCAGTTTTTCTATTTTCAAGTGTTGTACCAAAAGTATTTGCAAATATTAAAAATAGTTTAAAGTCGACTAAATTTAAACTATTAGAAATTAAGAATTTAAAAATAAATAAAATAATTAAAATTAATATTAAAAATAAAAAAAATTTAGGATCGGATAGAATTGCAAATGCAATTGGTGCAAAAAAATTAAAAAATTGCCTTGTTATAGATTTTGGAACAGCAACAACATTCGATGTGATTAAAAATGGTATATACATGGGAGGTGTAATTGCTCCTGGCGTAAATCTTTCTATAAAAAATTTAAGTCAAGAAACTGCTTTGCTTCCCAAAATTAATTTAAAAAGTCATCAAAAAAGCTACGGGAAAAATACAATCGAAGCTCTGAATGCTGGTTTTGTATGGGGATATGAGGGTTTAATAAATAATATTATAGATAAAATAATTTCTAGAAGTAAAATTAAATACAAAATTTTACTTACAGGCGGATATGCAAACTTTTTTAAGAAAATGATTAAAAAAAAAGTAGTTATTGACCAACATATAACTATTAAAGGAATAGCAAATGCTTATAAAGAATTAGTATGAGTAAAGAAAAATTAATTTTTTGCCCTTTAGGTGGATCTGGAGAAATAGGTGGCAATATGAATTTATACGCCTATGGAGAAGAAGATAATCAAAAATGGATAATAGTTGATATGGGCGTTTCTTTTGCCGATGACTCAGTTCCTGGAGTTGATTTAATAATGCCTGATGCAGGATTTATAATTGATAAAAAAGATGACTTACTTGGGATAGTTTTAACGCATGCTCATGAGGATCACATTGGAGCCGTCGCTCATATTTGGCCTAATTTAAATTGCAAAATTTATGCCACTCCATTCACTGCTGCATTAATTTTAGAGAAATTTAAAGAAAAAAAAATTGATATATCTTCGTATTTAAATGTCGTACCTTTAAATAGTAAAATTAAACTCGAAGCATTTGAAATCGATTTTGTAACGTTAACTCATTCTATTTTAGAACCTAACGGATTAAGTATCAAAACTCCGCTTGGTACAATTCTTCACACTGGTGACTGGAAAATTGATCCTAATCCACTAATTGGGAGCCAAATAGATGAAAAAAAACTAAAATCTATCGGTGAAAGTGGAGTGTCTGCAATGATCTGCGACTCAACAAACATCTTCAGTCCAGGCAGATCAGGCTCAGAGTCAGATGTGCGGGATAGTTTATTAAGAATTATGGAAATTAAAACTAACAGAATTTTAGTAACTTCTTTTGCATCTAATGTGGCAAGAATGGAGTCCATATTTTATTGTGCAAAAAAAACAGGACGAAATATTTGTTTAGTCGGGCGATCAATGCAAAGAATATATAAAGCAGCAAGAAAGTGCGGTTATCTTAAAGGCTTAATTGAGCCATTAGAACCGAGAGATGCAAAAAAAGTTCCAAAAAATAAAATTTTATATTTAGCAACTGGAAGTCAAGGGGAACCCATGGGAGCGATGAACAGAATAATTAATGGTGTGCACCCTGATGTTTTTATGGAAGGTGGCGATTGTGTAATTTTTTCATCTAAAATTATACCTGGTAACGAAAAAAAATTATATTCTATACAAAATTTAATTGTAAAAAATAAAATGGAGATAATAAGTGAAGAAAACGCTTTTGTTCATGTATCTGGTCACCCCAATCGAGATGATTTAAAGGATATGTATAATTGGGTTAAACCTCAATGTGTTATTCCAGTCCATGGCGAACATCGACATATGGCTGAGCATGTTTTATTTGCAAAAGAAATGCAAGTTCCAAAAACTTTATTAATAGAAAATGGAGATATTATAAAGTTATTACCTGGAGATAAGCCTGAAATTATAGATAAAGCACCATCTGGTAAAATTTATTTAGACGGAACCATTAATGTTGAAACTGACTCTCAATCAATTAAAGATAGAAAAAATCTATCAATTAATGGATACTTAGAAATTACACTTTTAGTGTCTAATAATGGGAAAATCAAAAAACCAATAATTTCATTTAAAGGCATTCCTGAAAAAGAAAATTCTGATCATTTTATCTTTGATATGGAAGATGAAATTTTTAATATATGTAGAACTTTTTCTTTAGATAATAAAAACCAACAAAAAAATTTAATAGAAACCATTAAACAAAATTGTAGAAGAATCATCAGAGAAAAAACTGGAAAAAAACCTTTTACAAATATAAATATAGCGAGAATTTAGTGGGTATAACTGGCTCAATTATAGTTTACGTATTAATTTGGTGGATAATTTTCTTTTCAGTTTTGCCTTTAGGAATTCAATCAAATAAAGAAAAATTTAGAGAAAGAATAGAGGGAATTGATCCAGGAGCCCCTAATAATCCAAAAATAGCTAAAAAATTTTTAATTACTACGATAATTACTTCAATAATATTTATTGTAATATATTATCTAGTTGAATTTGATTTATTAAACTTAAGAAAATATTTACAATAAAATGTATCTATCACAATTATTTATTCCAATAATCAAAGATTTACCTGCAGAGGCTAAAATAAAGTCTCACCAATTAATGTTACAAACTGGAATGATTAGACAATCTTCTGCAGGCATTTACTCTTGGTTACCATTAGGATTTAAAGTCATGAAAAAAATTGAGCAAATAGTAAGAGAGGAACAAAATTCTATCGGAGCTCAAGAGATGTTAATGCCAACCATTCAATCAGCTGAAATCTGGAAAGAGAGCGGCAGGTATGATGATTATGGTGAGGAGATGTTAAGAATTAAAGATAGGCAAGGAAGGGAAATGCTTTACGGACCTACCAATGAAGAATTAATTACAGACGTTTTTAGATCAAGTGTTAAATCATATAAATCACTTCCACAAATTCTTTATCATATACAATGGAAATTTAGAGATGAGATTAGACCAAGATTTGGCGTAATGAGATGCAAAGAATTCTTTATGAAAGATGCGTACTCATTTGATTTAACAGACGATGCTGCTAAAAAATCCTATAACAAAATGTTTTTTTCTTATTTAAAAACTTTTGATAGATTAGGTTTAAAAGCTATTCCAATGGCTGCAGATACTGGTCCAATTGGTGGAGATCTTTCTCACGAGTTTATAATTTTGGCAGAAACCGGCGAGAGTAAGATATTTGCTGATAAAAGAATATTTGAGATAAACTTAGATAAATATGATTTTACAGATGACTCCCTTTCCAAAATGAGAAAAGATTTCACAGATATTTACGCAGCAACAGATGAAAAATTTGATGAAAAACAATTCAATTCAGAAGTAGATAAAAAAAATCAGATTAAAACAAAAGGTATTGAGGTAGGACATATCTTTTACTTTGGAGATAAATATTCTAAACCGATGAATTGTTTAATTGATGATAAAAATGGGAAAAAAGTTTCTGTAAAAATGGGATCTTATGGTATTGGAGTTTCTAGACTTGTGGGTGCCGCAATTGAGGCAAACTATAATAATGGTATCATGAAATGGCCAAAGCCAATTTCACCATTTGAAGCTGTTATCATTCCAAGTATAAGCAAAAATAATAAAGAAAACTTACAAAAAGCTGAAAAAATTTATCAAGAATTAAAAAAACAAAATATTGACGTATTGTTGGATGATGTTGATGAGAATATGTCAAATAAATTTAAAAAACATGACTTAATAGGTATCCCGTTTCAAGTTATTATTGGATCAAAATCGGAAGAAAATAAATTTGAGTTTAAAGAGCTAAATTCTGAAAGTGAGCTGTTAAGTCTAGAGGATATTAAATCTAAACTTAAAAGATAATATTTTGTTCACAAAAGTAGAAAGACTTATTTCAGCAAGAAATTTAAGGCCAAAGAAAAAAGAGGGTTTTTTAAAGATAATTTCAATCTTTTCTTTTTTAGGGATAATGTTAGGTGTTGCAATTCTTATAATTGTAATGTCAGTAATGAATGGTTTTAAAAATGATTTAACAGAGAAGTTATTAGGCTTAAACCCACATATTGTTATTCAACCAAATAGTTTTGTTATAGACCAGGAATTCGTTAATAAATTAAAGAAAAAGTATAGTGATATAAATATAAGCAAAACTTATTTTGGTGAAGGAATTGTTATTAGCAACGAGAAAGCAAAAGGATTAATTCTAAAAGGAGTAGATAAAAAAGAAAAAAAAATAATTGAGTTTTTAGAAAGAAATTTAACCAGCGGAAAAGTGCAAAATTTCAAAAAAAATCATATATTTATTGGAACAGAACTCGCTTTTGACTTAGAATTAGATGTAGGTGACACCATAAATCTCATGTCCTCAACTTTTGTTACCACACCCTTTGGAACTTTACCAAAACAAGAAAGTTTCAAAATAGCAGGTACATTTAATACTGGTTTTTTAGAATTTGACAAGAATATTATCTTTTTAAATATAGAAGATGCTTTATCAATTTTTGATAAAAATTTTGGAGATCAAAATATTGAAATTTATTTAAATGACCCACTTGAAGCTGATAATCTAAAAGATAAAATTCAAGACATAAATCCCAACTTCTTTGTTTATTCTTGGTCTGATTTAAATAAATCTCTCTTCAGTGCTCTTAAAGTAGAAAGAAATGTAATGTTTATTATCCTTGCATTAATAATTATTGTGGCAGCATTTAATATAATCTCAGGTTTAACAATACTTATAAAGAATAAGACAAAAGAGATCGCAATTTTAAAAACCTTAGGTTTGAATAATTCTTCTATTAAAAAAACTTTTTTTTTAACTGGTTTTACAATCGGTTTTTTTGCCACGATTACTGGAATTATTGTTGGGATTATTTTCTCTTTAAATGTTGAGAAAATAAGAATGTTTTTGTCATCAACTTTCAATTTAAACATATTTCCCGCTGACATTTATTTTTTAGAAAAACTTCCTAGTGAAATAAATTTTTACTCAATAATGATAATTTTCGTATTTTCTTTATTAATTTCTGCTATAGCCTCATATATACCAGCGAAAAATATTTCTAAAATGAAAACATTCAGAGCTTTAAAATATGAATAAGACATTAATTGAAACTGTTAATTTAAAAAAAACTTACAAACATTTAAATGGGAATATTACTCTTTTTAAAGATTTAAATTTAAAAATTAAACATGGTGATTTAGTAGCTCTAGTCGGTCCGTCAGGTTCAGGAAAATCATCTTTATTGCATTTATTTGCTTTATTAGATGAACCAACGAAAGGGGAGATAAAAATAAATGACATATCAATTGAAAAATTTGAAGAAGAAAAAAAGGATGAGTTAAGAAGAAACAATATCTCTATCATTTTTCAAGACAATAATTTATTAACTGATTTTACTGCTATTGAAAATGTCATGATGCCATTACTTATAAAAGGAAATAATATTGAAAATGCTAAGGTAAAAGCAAAAAAAATTTTAGCGTCAGTAAAAATTTTAGACAGATCTAATCACTTCCCAAACGAACTTTCAGGAGGAGAGCAACAAAGAGTAGCAATTGCAAGAGCTCTGATTGCTGAAACAAATTTGATTTTAGCAGATGAACCTACTGGAAATCTTGATTATAAAACTTCTAAAGAAATATTTTCATACTTTTTAAAATTAAAAAAATTAAAAAAAACAATTATTTTTGCAACTCATAATAGAGAACTTGCTAACAAGGCAGATTACAAGTTGTTTATTTCAGAGGGTATTATAAAACGAGTTAATGCCAAACTATGAAAATAATTTTAATAATTTTAAAATTCACTCTCAGTACTCAATATGTGAGGGAGCTATTAAAATTGATGATCTCGCCGACTATTGTAAAATTAATAAAATAAAGTCTATAGGTTTAGCAGATAGTTTTAATTTGTGTGGTGCATTAGAATTTTCTGAAAAGATTTCTAAAGTAGGCACTCAACCAATTATTGGGACTCAGATAAATATAATTGATCAAAATGTTATTGGAAAAATAAGTTTGTACGCGACGTCTGAAATTGGTTATAAAAATCTTACAAAACTTTCTTCATTAAGTTATTTAAAAAATACTGAAAATAAAGAACCCTCTTGTAATTTTGATGACCTAATAAATAATTGTGATGATCTAATTTTGCTTACAGGAAATTACACAAACTTTTTTGGTAAACTCTTTTTTAAAAATAAACTCAAAGAAATGGAAAAATTACTTAATTCGTTCAAAAAAATATTTAAAGACAGAATTTATATTGAAATCCAAAGACATAATGAAAAACAAGAAAAAAATTTTGAAAACTATTTACTGAATATTTCAAAAAAGGTTCAAATACCTTTAATAGCGTCACAAGAAGTTTTCTATCTTAGGGAAGATATGTACGAGGCCCACGATGCTTTAATCTGTATCGGACAAAAAAACTTTATTGATGATAAAAATAGACTCAAATATAATAATCAACATTATCTTAAATCACATAATGACTTGAAGAAGCTTTATTTAGATATTCCAGAAGCTTTAGAAAATAATTACAATTTTCATTTAAGATTTAATTTTAAACTAAAAAGATCAAAACCTATATTACCTTCCATTGCAAATAAACAAAACAATTCGCCAGAAGAACAATTGTCTTTACTAGCTAAAAAAGGTCTAGAAAATAGAATTGAAAATTTTATTTTGAAAAAAAATAAAAAAAAATCTAAAGATCAAGTTTTAAAAGTTTATAAGGAAAGGCTGAATCATGAAATTGATATAATAAATTCGATGGATTATGCCAGTTACTTTTTAATAGTTTCTGATTATATTAAATGGGCGAAACTTAACTCAATACCTGTAGGACCAGGAAGAGGATCTGGCGCAGGTTCATTAGTAGCTTACTCTTTAGATATTACAGATTTAGATCCAATTGAATTTGATCTAATTTTTGAAAGATTTTTAAATCCAGATAGAATTTCTATGCCTGACTTTGATATAGATTTTTGTGAAGATAAGAGAGATAAGGTATTTGAATATTTAAAAAAAAAATACAGTAACGGAGTTGCCCATATAATTACTTTTGGAAAACTCAAAGCTAGAATGGTTTTGCGAGACGTTGGTCGCGTATTGGGACTATCATATGGTCATGTAGACAGAATATGTAAGATGGTACCATTTGATCCCTCGAGGCCACTATCTCTACAGGAGTCAATCGATCGTGAACCAAGATTTAGAGAAGAGGTAAAAAATAATTCTAAGGTAAAAAAACTTCTAGAATTATCTTTAAAATTAGAAGGACTTAATCGTAATATGGCTACTCATGCAGCAGGAGTCGTGATTGCTGGAGAAAAATTAGCCGAACAATTTCCATTATATATTGATCACGGTTCAAATTTAACTTTACCTTCAACACAATATGACATGTATTCATCAGAGAATGCAGGGTTAGTAAAATTTGATTTACTTGGTTTAAAAACCCTTACTGTTATAGACAATACTATTAAAAGATTAAAATTAAAAAAAATTAATTTAGACATAACTAAAATCGATCATAACGATGAAAAAGTTTTTTCTATGCTTTCAACGGGTGAAACGACAGGGCTATTTCAATTGGAAAGCGCTGGAATGAGAGAAGCAATTAGACAAATGAAACCAAATAAATTTGATGATATTATTGCACTTGTAGCTTTATATAGACCGGGTCCAATGAGCAACATCCCAATATATAATGATTGCAAGAATGGCACAAGGGAACCTGATTATATTCACCCAACCTTAAAAAAAATATTAACACCAACTTATGGAATTATAATTTACCAAGAACAAGTTATGCAAATTGCTCAAACATTAGCAGGTTTCACTGCAGGTGAAGCGGATATCCTAAGAAGAGCTATGGGTAAAAAAAAGAAAGCAGAATTAGATAAACAAAAAGAGAGATTTATAAGTGGAGCTTTAAAAAATGGAATAACAAAAGATGTTGCTAATTTTGTTTTCACAAAAATAGAGCCTTTTGCTCAATATGGTTTTAACAAAAGTCATGCAGCTGCATATGCTTTAATTGCTTACCAAACAGCTTATTTAAAAACCTATCATAAAGAAGATTTTATAGCAGCCACGATGTCAACTGAGCTGACAAATACTTCTAAATTAAGAGAATTTGTTGAAGAGCTTAAAAAATTAAATATTGAGATAATTAAGCCCTCAATAAATGAATGTTATTCGGATTTTAGAGCTATTAATAATAAACTTTATTATGGTCTTGGAGCCATAAAGAACGTTGGATTTGAGGCTATATCTAACATTGTAAATGAGAGAGAAAAAAAAGGAAAATTTAAATCATTTTTTGATTTTATAAATCGAGTTAATACAAGAGATGTGAATAAGCTTCAATTAGAAGGCTTAGTAAAGGCTGGAGCATTTGATGAGTTTGTTAATGATAGAAGTAAAATTTTAAATTCAATACCAAAAATTATTCAAAAAATTAAAAATATTAATGATGATAAGGAAAATCATCAATCAAATCTTTTTGATGAACAAGAGAATGAAATTAAAAAATTTGAATTTGCATCTTCTACACCTTGGAGTCTAAAAGAACTTTTGTCAGAAGAGTTTAAATCAATAGGGTTTTACCTATCTAATCATCCCCTCAATGAGTATCAAGAAGTATTCGATCAATTAAATATTAGTTCTTATAATAAATTTTATAATGAGGACGCAAAAGAAGGTTTAGTAGCAGGAACAATCATGTCGATTCAAGAAAAAAAAAGTTCAAAGGGAACCCCTTATGCAATTATAAAGTTTAGTGATAAAAAAACCGAATTTGAACTTTTTTTATTTGCTGAAATTCTTATAGCAAATAGAGAAAAATTAAAAGAGTCAGAGTCATTTATTTTAACTCTTCAAAAAGATAAAATTCCAGGAGAAACGGTGAAAAAAAGAATAAATTTGAAAAAAATCCTAAGTCTTGAAGAAGTAATAAATAAACCTTATTCAAAAGTCACAATAGAACTGAAGGACAATTTTAAATTGGATGAGATAACAAAATTGTTGTCAAAAAAAGGGGATACAGTTATTAATTTAGTTATAAAAGACAAAAACAGGCAAGCTTATTTTTTACTTCAAGAAAATAGAAAATTTGACTTTAATAACCTTAAAACTCTAAAAGCCAAGGAATATGTTGAAAAAATAACAGTTTAGACTGTTGATTTTTTGTATTGATTGTATATATCTGTGGCTTATTTCGCACACAGTTTTAAGGGCATTGCCCTACCGGTCCATATAATTGGAAACACTGTGGTGGATTAACCGGAAAATATATGAACGTACCAAAAGTTGATATAAAACAATTGCTAGAAGCAGGAGTGCACCTGGGTCACAAAACACTTAGGTGGAATCCAAAAATGAAAAAATATATTTTTGGAGAAAAAAACTCAATTCACATAATAGATTTAACCCAAACTGTTGACTTTCTTAAAACTGCTTTAGTTCAGGTTCATAAAGTTATCGCGGGTGGTGGCAAATTGCTTGTCGTTTCAACAAAAAAACAAGCATCAGAACAAATTAGTGATTTAGCAAAAGAAACAGGCCAATATTTTGTTAATTATCGATGGCTAGGTGGTATGCTCACGAATTGGAACACTATACAAAATTCTATTAAACGATTAAAAAAATTAGACGATCAACTATCAAAAGAAAATTTAGGCTTCACTAAGAAAGAATTACTAAAGTTTGCAAAGGAAAAAGAAAAATTACAACGATCGTTAGGTGGAATTTCTGAAATGAAAAAAATTCCTGATTTAATATTTATTATAGATACAAATATAGAGTCGCTTGCTGTAGCAGAAGCAAAAAAATTAAATATACCCATAATAGCAGTTCTTGACACTAACTCCGATCCTACAGGAATTGATTTTCCAATACCTGGAAATGATGATGCTAGGAGGTCAATCAATTTATATTGCGATCTTTTAAAAAATACAATTAAAGATGCTGAAAAATTTATTAAAGGACCTGAAGAAAAAAAAGAAGAAAAATCTAATAAAACTAAAAAAAAATAATCTTAAGTTATCATCTCATGTCAAATAAAGATCTATTAGATAATATCAAAAAATTAAGAGAAATGACTGGAGTTGGATTTAAAGATTGTAAATTAGCACTTGATGAAACCAAAGGAAATATTGAAAAATCAATTGAATTTTTGAGAAAAAAAGGAATAGCTAAAGCCTCAAAAAAAATGAGCAGAACTGCATCTGAAGGTTTAGCTTTAGTAAATGAGAGCGAGGGTCAGATTTCATTGATCGAGATAAATAGTGAAACTGATTTTGTTGCTAAGAATCAAGATTTTATAAATTTCTGTAGAGAGTTATCAAAAATAAATTTCAAAATAAAAGGTGATTTAGATAAACTTAATGTCACTAAAATGGATAATGGAGCAAATGTTAAAGATAATCTTGTAAATTTGATTGCAAAAATCGGTGAAAAAATATTTATTAGAAGAGCAAAATTTTTTGATAACTCAAAAGGAATGAATTTTTCATACGTTCATTCTGCGATTGAAAAAGGGATTGGGAAAATAATCTCTGTGGTTAAAATAGAGGGACTTTCAAAAGGTAAAAATGACGATATCGGGACCAAAGTAGCAATGCATATTGCTGCCTCAAACCCTTTAGCAATAAACGTAGATGGTATCGATAAAACTTTAGTTGATAAAGAACTTGAAATTATAAAAGCTGAAATTACAAATTCAGGAAAACCTTTAGAAATGGCAGAAAAAATTTCAAAAGGGAAAATTTCAAAATTTTTAAATGATAACTCATTATTAAATCAGGTTTGGATAATGGATCCTAAAAAAAAAGTTTCAGATATACTCGAAGAAAATTCTTCTGATAACAAAATTAAAGTATTAGAATTTGTTAGATATAAAGTTGGAGAGGGAGTTTAATAGTGAGTAGTGAATTTAATGAAAAAGGGTTCTCCCATAAGATGGAAAAAAGTATTCAATCTTTTAAAAAAGATATTTCAACACTTAGAACTGGTCGCGCTAATACAAATATGCTTGATACAATAAAAGTAGATGTTTATGGTCAACTTATGCCAATTGATCAAGTAGGAACAATTAGTGTTCCTGAGGCAAGACTAATATCTATACAAGTATGGGATAAAGCTAACACAACTTTAATAGAAAGCGCTATTCAAAAATCCGAGTTAGGAATTAATCCTCAAATAGACGGTCAAATAATAAGATTAAGAATTCCAGATTTGACTGAAGAAAGAAGAAAAGATCTTATTAAAATTTTAAAAAATATGGGTGAAAAAAGTAAAGTAGCAATTAGAAATATAAGAAGAGAAGCAAATGAAGATTTAAAGAAAAAACTAAAGGATAAAAATATATCTGAAGATGAAAGCAAAAACTTTGAAAAAAATATACAAAAACTCACTGATCAAAATATAGAAAACATTGAAAAAATTTTAATTGAAAAAGAAAAAGAGATTATACAGATATGAATAAACTCAACCATATTGCCTTTATTATGGATGGCAATGGTCGTTGGGGTGAAAAAAAAAATAAGGGTAGAAATTATGGTCACCTTAAAGGTCTTGAGACAGTAAAAAAAGTAGTAAAAAACTCAATAAAACTTAAAATCCCAATAATAACTTTTTTTGTTTTTTCATCCGAAAATTGGAAAAGACCAAAAAAAGAAATCAACTTTTTATTTAAATTGATTAATAAATATTTTTTACAAGAGATAAACAACGTTATGAAGGAAGGTATAAAGATTAATATACTAGGAGAAATTAATAAACTTCCTAAGGGTGTGAGGAATACGTTAAAAAGATCTATAAAACTAACAAAAAAAAACAAAGGAATAACAGTTAATCTGGCTATAAATTATGGATCAAAAAATGAAATAATTAGTACTCTCAAAAAAATTAAAAAAAAAATAACTTTGAAAAATTTTGAGAAAAATCTTTATTTAAAAAATCTTCCCAACCCAGATATTCTTATAAGAACCGGAGGTCATTATAGATTGAGTAACTTTATGTTATGGCAGCTAGCTTACGCTGAGCTTTTTTTTATAAATAAATTATGGCCTGATTTTAATCTTAACGATTTAGAAAAAATAATCAAAAAATTTAAAAAAACAAAAAGAAATTTTGGAGCAATATGATCTTTAAAAATTTAAAAAATAGAATATACACAACTTTTGCTTTATTATTAATAGTAATCTTAATTTTTAAATTTAATTTTTTATTGTTATTTTTTTTAATTACATTCGGAGTTTTATCTATAGTTGAATTTTTCAATATTATTAAAAAAATAACTAGAAATAAACAAATTCAATTAATCCAGAATATAGCCTTTATTATATTCATATTTATTTTTTGTTCTTTATTTTTCTCTTTTACAAGTATACTTTCCCTCAAAATAATTTTATTTATTTTACTTTTTGGTTGTATTGCCTCAGACATTGGAGGACTAATTTTTGGTAAAATTTTTAAAGGACCTAAATTAACAAGCATCAGTCCAAATAAAACTGTATCAGGATCCTTTGGTTCATTTTTATTTTCAGCTATAATTATGAGTGTGTTATTTTTTTATTTTTATCGGATGTTTAATTTGAATATTTTAGGCCTTTCTTTATTTACTTCCCTTGGGTGCCAAATAGGTGACCTTTTCTTTTCTTTTCTGAAAAGAAAAGCAAAAATAAAAGATACAGGAAATATTTTGCCAGGGCATGGAGGAATTTTAGATAGAGTAGATGGGATTCTTTTAGGTATACCAACTGGGTTTATCTCAATTAATTTTTTTTTCTAAATGCAAAAGCTTATTTCTATATTAGGTTCTACAGGCTCGGTAGGAATTTCAACAATTAAGATAATTGAAAAAAAAAAAAATATTTTTAAGATAAATTTACTTAGCTCAAATAGAAATTACCATAAAATTTGTTATCAAATAAAGAAATACAAACCAAAAATTTTTTTAGTTTTCGACTATAAAGTTTTCAAAAAAATTAAAAAAAAATTTAAAAATAATAAAGTTAAAATTATTAATAAATTGGGTGAAAACAAATTAATAAAAAAAAATGATATTACAATTTCTGCAATTCCTGGCATTGCTGGGCTTGAACCTACAATTAATTTAATTAAAAAAAGTAAAAAAATCTTAATAGCTAATAAAGAGTCTATTATTTGTGGTTGGGAGTTAATTAAAAGAAATGCAAAAAAAAATTCTACAAAAATAATTCCGATAGACTCCGAGCATTATTCAATAATGAAATTATTAGAAAATCACAAAATAAATGATATCGAAAAGATCTTTTTAACAGCTTCAGGTGGCCCATTCTTAAATTATAAGTTAAGTGAGTTAAAAAATATTACACCTTCAGCTGCTCTTAAACACCCAAAATGGAAAATGGGAAAAAAAATATCTATAGACTCTGCAACTTTAATGAATAAGATTTTGGAATTAATTGAAGCTCAAAAATTATTTTCAATTCCAAATTCAAAAATAGATATATTAATACATCCAAATTCTCTTGTTCACGCGATTATTAATTTTAAAAATGGCCTTACTAAATTACTTTATCATGAGACCTCAATGATTATACCATTAGCTAATGCTATTTTTGATGGAAAAATAAATATCAAAGATTTTTACAAAAAAACAAAACAAAAAAATAACAAAATTTTAGATAATCTTTACTTTGAAAAGGTAAATAAAAAAACTTTTCCTATAATTAAAATAAAAGATGAAATAAACAAATTTCCATCTACCCCAATAATTGTTAATGCTGTTAATGAGGTGCTAGTTGGTGAGTTTTTAAAAAAAAAACTGCCCTATTTGAGCATATACAAACATATCTTAGGCATAATGAAGGATAGAAATTTTAAAAAATATGCTATAAAAAATCCAAAAAGTATAAAACAAATCTTGGAAATTGATAATTGGGCTAAATCAACAATAAAAAAGAAATTATGAAAAGTTTATTTAAATTTATTACTAAGTCAGGATTGATTTTCTTAATCTTTTCACATTTAAACGCCGCTATAATTAATGAAATTAAAATTGAAGGAAATGAGAGAGTAAGCGATGAGACCATTAGAGTTTATGGCGAGATTAAACTTAATGAGAATGTAGATGAAAATAAAATAAACGAGATATTAAAAAATTTATACTCAACTGGTTTTTTTGAAGATATTAAGGTTAATGAAGCAAATGGTATTTTAAATATTTTTGTTAAAGAGTATCCATTAGTAAACCAATTAATTATTCAAGGAGAACCTAGTAATCGAATAAAAGAACAAATAAAAAAACAAATTTCTACAAAAGCAAAAAGATCTTTTAATAAATCTTCTCTTTCTAATGACGTTAACTTAATTAAGAAACTTTACTCATCTATTGGATACAACTTCGCTAATATCGATATTAAGACAAAAGAATTAGACACATCCAATGTTGATATTTTAATTGATATTGATCGAGGTCAAATTACAAAAATTGCATCAATTAGTTTTATTGGAGATAAAAAAGTAAGAGATAACCGTTTAAGAAATGTAATAGCAAGCGAAAGAGATCGTTTCTACAAAATTATTTCTAGAAATACCAAGTTTAGCGAAAACTTAATTAATTTAGATATAAGATTACTCAAAAATTATTACAAATCTTTAGGATATTACGACGTAGAGATAAGCTCTAATTCAGCTGAGCTGAATGAAGATAAAAATATAGATTTAATATATTCTATAGATGCTGGGAAAAGATATAGAATAAATAAAATATCTACAAATGTAGATAAAACTTTTGATAAAGAACTATTTTTGTCTTTAAATCAAAAATATAAAGAATTTATAGGAGAATATTACTCACCATTTAAGGTGAAAGAACTTCTAGATGAAATTGATATTTTAATTGAAAAAAACAATTTACAGTTTGTAGAACATAACGTTGAGGAAATTATCGATGATGAATCTATTTCTATTAAATTTAACATTTTTGAGGGAGATAAAATTCTTGTGGAAAGAATTAATATAACTGGAAACAACGTTACTAGTGAGTCAGTTATAAGAGGTGAACTTATTTTAGACGAAGGCGATCCATTTACTAAATTAAATCTTGAGAAATCAATTTCTGAGATTAAATCTAGAAATTTATTCAACGAAGTAAATTATAAAATTGTGGATGGTTCCGCCAATAATCTTAAAATTATAAATATTGAAGTTGTGGAAAAGCCAACTGGAGAAATCAGTGCTGGAGCAGGTATAGGAACAGATGGAGGAAGTTTTGCAATAGGTATAAGTGAAAATAACTGGTTGGGTGAAGGAAAAAAAGTTGATTTTTCTTTAGAGGTTGATGCAGAGTCTTTAGGTGGAATTCTTAGATATAGTGATCCAAATTATAATTTTCTAGGAAACTCAATTAGCTATTATATATCAAGTGAGGATAACGATAAACCAGACCAAGGTTATGAGAATACAATCATATCAACCGGTGTAAGCACCACATTTGAGCAATATAAAAAAATTTTCACTACACTAGGCCTAAACGCAAGTTACGATGATTTAAGAACTGACGGTACAGCAAGCAGCAGTCTTAGTAAACAAAGTGGAGAGTTTTCAGAGTTAGCTGGTACTTATGGATTTAGATATGATGGAAGAGATAGATCTTTTATGCCAACAAAAGGATCAGTCTTTGGATTTGAACAAACACTACCATTTTATGCAGATAAAAGTTATTTATCTAACACTTTAACATTTAGTAAATATGCTACAATTTCTGAAAATATAATTAGTGCGAGTAAACTATATCTCTCATCTATAAATGGACTTAATGAAGATGACGTAAGATTGAGTAAAAGAAAGTCCTTGAGTTCTAGACGTTTAAGAGGTTTTGAAAAAAATAAAGTTGGCCCGGTAGATGGAGGAGATCATGTAGGTGGTAATTACACTGCTGCATTGAACCTTGAAGCAAATTTACCAAATTTATTACCAGAAAATTCAAAAACCGATGTTACAGCATTTATTGATTTTGGAAATGTCTGGGGCGTGGATTATGATAGCACATTAGACGAGAGTAACAAAATTAGGTCTTCTACCGGTTTGGCTGCAAGTTGGCTATCTCCACTTGGCCCAATGACATTTATTTTGTCTACAAATTTGTCTAAGGCAGATACCGATAAGACAGAAAGTTTTAATTTTAATTTAGGAACTACTTTTTAAAATGATCAACTTATCAAAAATAATATTTATGATTGCAACAATCTTTTTTATTGCAACAAATCTAAGCGCTCAGACACCACATTATATAGATTTCCAGAAAATTTTAAATGAAAGTACAGCAGGAAAAAAAGCGCAAAATGAATTAAAAAACAGATTAAGTCAAACTATAAAGAAATTAGATAAAACTCAAAAAGATTTACAGAATCAAGAAAAACAAATTATTCAACAAAAAAAACTTATTTCGGCTGAGGAATATAAAAAAAAAGTTGATGAGTTAAGAAAAAAAGTTACAGAACTTCAAAAAAATAGAAGTAATGCTTTAGGAAAAATTAGCAAACAAAGAGCTAAAGCTAAAAATGAGCTTTTAAAAAATTTAGAACCTATAATCCAAGAATATATGCAAGAAAAACAAATTAGAATGGTTTTGAATAAAAAGGATTTAATTCAAGCAGACAATAAGTTAGATATTACTAAAGATATAATGGTTTTACTAAATGAAAAAATTAAATCCGTAAAACTAGATTAATACTAGATGAAGTCAATTTTTTTTTTTAAAAAAAAAAAAGTTACATTAAAAAAACTTTTCCCTGAAAATAAAATACTAAAAGATCTTAATATTGATAATGTAAGACCGCTTGCTCAAGCTCAAAAAAATGATATAACATTTTTTGATAAATCTAATTATTCATCTGAAGCACAAATTACAAAAGCAGGGGCTTGTATCACCACTGAAAATTTAAAAAAATATTTAAATAATAAAACTTATGTTGTAATTGTTAAAAACGTTTTATATGAGCTGGCTAAAGTTTTAGGCAAGATATATATGTCCGCTGATATCGATTATCCTGACTTAACTTTAAAAAAACCTATCAAAAAAAAATATAAAACTGTTAAATTTGGTAATAATGTTTTAATTGGTAAAAACGTTCAAATTGGTAAAAATTCAATTATCGGTTCAAATTCAATTATTGAACATGATGTAAAAATTGGAGACAACTGTGTTATTGGTTCTGGTGTTATCATTAAAAATTCTATTTTTGGAGATAGAGTAGTGGTACAAGATAATTGTAAAATAGGCTTAAAAGGGTTTGGTTTTATCCCTCAAAAGAATAAAAATATAAAATTTCCACATATTGGTAGAGTTCTAATTTATGATGATGCAGAAATAGGCTCAGGTTGCACAATTGACAGAGGTTCTATCGACGATACCATCATTGGTTCTAATACTTACTTAGACAATCAGGTCCACATCGCTCATAACGTAAAAATAGGAGCTAATTGTATGATTGCAGGTCAAGTTGGTTTTGCTGGAAGCGCGATTATAGGAGACAAAGTTTCAATTGGAGGCCAAGCTGGGATATCTGGACATTTAAAAATTGGTAATAATGTTAAAATCGGTGGTGGTAGTGGTGTTGTAAAAGACATTGAAGATAATCAAATTGTAATGGGCTATCCTGCAGTTCCATTAAAAGATTTTATAAAGAAAAATAAAAATTAATGAGTAAAACAGAATTAAGTAAAAAAGAAATTGAGGCATTGCTTCCGCATAGAGAACCAATGTTATTAATTGATAAACTAATAAACATTGTTCATTTAAAATCAGCTACAGCTATTATGTATGTAAAGAAGGAGGGATTTTATGTTCAAGGTCATTTTCCAGGTCAACCTGTTATGCCAGGAGTGCTTATCGTAGAGGCATTTGGCCAAGCAGCAGCAGCGCTTACCGCACATGGTATTGATCCGAAAGAATACGCTAATAAATTAGTTTATTTAATGAGTGTAGATAAAGCTAGATTTAGAAATCCTGTGCTCCCTGATTGTGAACTTTGTTTAGAAATAGAAGCTATTAGATCTCATGGAAGAGTCTGGAAATACAAAGGAACTGCAAAAGTTGATGGAAAAAGAATGGCAGACGCTGAGTGGTCAGCAACAATTGTAGATAGGAAAGAATGATACATAACTCAAGTGTAATTGATAAAAAAGCTAAAGTGCCTAAGACAGCTAAAATTGGTCCATTTTGTTATGTTGGACCCGAAGTAGAGTTATCTGATAATGTTGAATTAGTTTCAAATGTACATATTGAAGGTAATACAAAAATAGGAAAAGGAACAAAAATATTTCCATTCGCGAGCATTGGCACTCAACCTCAAGATCTTAAATTCAAAAATGAAAAAAATAGTTTAACAATAGGCGAGCAAAATATTATTCGGGAGTATGTTACTATTAATCCTGGAACAGAGGGTGGTGGTTCTAAAACAGTGATAGGAGATAATTGTTTATTCATGATTTCTTCCCACATCGCGCATGATTGTAATATTGGTAATAATGTAATTATCGCTAACAATGTGCCTTTAGGTGGCCATGTAACTATTGAGGATAACGTAGTTATCGGAGGAAACTCTGCGGTTCAGCAATTTACAAGGATTGGTAGACTTGCGATGATTGGCGGGATGACAGGAGTTTTAAAAGATGTTACTCCCTTTGGATTATCTATCGGTAATAGAAATTACCTGCAAGGAATAAATTTAATAGGTCTAAGAAGAAAAAAATATGACAATAAAAAAATAATGGGACTAGATAAAGCTTATAAAGAAATTTTTGCCTCAGAAAATTTACATGATAATTTAAGTAGAATTAATGGAGAGTATAAAGACAATGAGTTAGTTACAGAGGTAATAAAGTTTATAGAAAAAGATAAAAAAAGACCTATTTGTTCTCCCCAGAAATAGAATTATGATTGGCCTAATTTTTGGAGAAACTGATTTTCCAAAATACATATATAAAAAAATAAGAAATAAAAAAAAATATACAATAATTGACTTAACTAATAAAAATTTTTTTAAAAAAGATAAAAACTCACACAAAGTCTCAATCGGTCAATTTGGAAAGATAATATCTATTTTAAAAGAAAATAATTGCAATAAAGTATTGTTTGCCGGAAAAGTTCAAAAACCTAATTTTTTAAAAATTAAATTAGATCTCAAAGGTCTTTATTATATCCCTAAGGTTATTGAAAAATCAAAACTTGGTGATGTTGCCCTGTTAAAAGAGATAATTTATATTTTAAAAAAAGAGGGAATAAAAACTGTATCTTCTACACAGTTTACTCCAGAATTAAATTTATCAAGAGGAAACTATTCTAAACACAAGCCAGATAAAGAAGATAAAAAAGACATAAAAAATGCTTTAAAAGCTCTAAATAAGTCCGATCAATATAACCACGTTCAGGGTGCAATAAGTAGAGAAAATATTATTTTCCTTGAGAAAGAGGAAGGAACACAAAAATTGTTAAATAAATTTAAGAAAATAAAAAATGTCTCTAAAGGTGTTCTTGTTAAATTTCCAAAAAAAGAGCAAGATCCAAGAATTGATTTACCAACTGTTGGTTTAAATACTTTAAGACAATCTAAAGCTGCAGGGCTAAAAGGGATTGTATTAAAACATAAAAGAAACATTTTTTTAGATAAAAAAAGGTCAATTGATTTTGCAAATAAAAACAAAATGTTTATTTTGATAAAATGAATAAATTAATATTAATTTTTTTTTTAATCTTAATCCAAAATTTTCAGGTCCTATCTTATGAGCCAAAGTTGAAAGAAGTTATAAGCAATCTTAATAGTCCGTGGAGTCTATCTTTTATCAAAGACAGCAAAATATTAGTAACAGAAAAATCAGGAAATTTAATATTAATAGATTTAAATAATCAAAAAATAAAAAAAATAAATCATAATTTAAAAATTTTAGAGGACGGACAAGGTGGTTTACTTGAGGTTCTGTATTTTGATAAAAAAGTTTTTGTTTCATATTCAGAAGATCTTAAAAATGGATATTCTGCTACGTCTGTTGCCTCAGCGAAATTTAATGAAAAAATATTAAATTTTAAAAATATTTTTAGAGCTGAACCTCCAATTAACTCAGGTTATCATTTTGGATCACGATTAGTAATTAAAGATAATTATCTATATATTACGGCTGGAGAAAGAGGCGAAGGAATGATTGCTCAAGATCCAACAAAACATCCCGGAAGCATTATTAGAATTCATTTGGATGGAAAAATTCCCAAAGACAATCCAAAGTTTAAAGACAAGAAAGAATGGTTGCCAGAGATTTTTCAAATAGGGGTCAGAAACCCCCAAGGTATGGACCTGTCTCCATTTGATAATAAAATTTATCTAACAAATCATGGCGCAAAGGGTGGAGACTGGTTTGGAGAGGCTAAATATGGTGAAAACTACGGATGGAAAATTTTAGGGTGGGGAGGAACCAATTATACCGGGACCCGAATAGGTCCAAAATGGAAGCCGGGTTTTACCAAAGCTATAAAATATTGGGTTCCATCGATTGCAGTAAGTTCCATGGTAATTTATAAAGGTAATGAATTTAAAGAGTGGAACGGCGATGCTTTGATAACTTCACTTAAAGACCAATCCCTTAGAAAAATAAGATTTAAAGATAGTAAATTTATTGATGAAAAAATTATATTTCAAAACAAGATTGGAAGGATTAGAGATATCGAAATTCAAGAGAGAACTGGCAAAATTTTTCTTCTAACAGATAGTGGTTCTATTTGGAGTCTTCAAAAGTGAAAAAAATATTTATTTTAACAGGCGAAGCTTCAGGCGATAAACTAGCATCAAAAGTTATAAGTGAATTAAATAAACTGAATTCAAATATAGAATACTTATCAGTCGGAGGTGAAAATTTGGAGAAGTTGGGTATAAGATCTATTTATGATCTTAAAGAAATAACATACTTGGGATTTACCAATGTATTATTAAATATTTTTAAGATTAAGAAAAAAATCAATGAAACAGTTAGAGCTATAGAAAATTTTAAACCTGATATATTGTTCACTGTCGATAGCCCCGATTTTACTTTAAGAGTAGCTGAAAGAATTAAAATAAAAATTCCTGAAATTAAAACTATACACTATGTGGCTCCTCAAGTATGGGTTTGGAGAGAAGGTAGAGTAAAAAAAATTAAAAAATTCATTGACCATATTCTTTTGTTATTTAATTTTGAAAAAAGCTATTTTGAAAAAGAAAATATGAGTCATGAGTTTGTCGGCCACCCTTTACTTGATACAACAACTGAAAGCGCAATTGATATCAATCAAATTTTAGGAAAGAATAAAGCATTAATTTCTATTTTTGCAGGTAGCAGAAGGTCTGAAATAGATGTTTTAACACCGATACTTTTAAATTTTATAAAACTTATGAATAAAAAGTATAATGATTTAACATACGTTTTTCATGCTACAAAAGAATTTTCAGATTTAATTCTATCTTATATAAAAAAGAATAATTTAAATAATTGCGAAGTTATATATGATAGTAAAATTAAAAATCATATTTTAAAAAAATCAATATTTGCTGTTTCCAAATCAGGAACAATTTCCCTTGAAATATGTAAAGCTAAAATACCGTCAGTAATATTATATAAGATGGGTTTAATAAATTTTTTTATTATAAAAATGTTAGTAAAAACTAAATTTGCAAATATTATTAATATAGCTGCTAAAAAAGAAATTATACCAGAATTACTCCAATCCAATTGTAAACCGCAAAAAATATTTGAAACTGTTTCTAATTATTTAGATAATCCAAAAAAAATTGACGAACAAATATCAAAAACACAGACAATTTTAAAAAATTTTAAAACCAATACTTTATCATCAGCATTAGCTGCCAATGCTTTAAATAAGTATTTATGATCATTTACACACATAATGATTGTTTAAAAAAATTTAATGGCCGTAATCACCCTGAAAAAAAAGAAAGATTAGAGAGTATTTTAAATTCAATAAAATCATCCAATTTAAAAGTAGAGTTTAAAGAAGCACCTTTAGCAGATTTAGAAACTGTTTCATTAGTTCATCCAAAACATCATATAGAACAAATTTTTTCTAATATTCCTAAAGAAGGAATAGTAGGTGTGGAGAAAGAACCTTATGCCGATACTATGCTTTGCCCTAACAGTAAAAACGCAATTCTGAGATCATGTGGAGCTGGCATCGCCGCAGTTAAGGATCTTATGGTTAAAAATGAGAGAGTGTTTTGTGCTGTAAGACCACCAGGACATCATGCTGAAACTGTAAGAGCTAATGGTTTTTGCTTTATCAATAACGTTGCAGTAGCAGCGAAATATTTACAAAAACAATACAAAATAAATAAAGTTGCAATAATTGATTTTGATGTTCATCACGGCAATGGAACACAAGAAATATTTTACAAAGATCATACAGTTGCTTACGGATCCTCACATGAATTTCCTTTATTTCCTGGAACAGGAGCTGAAAATGAGACTGGAGCTGGAAATATTTTTAATGCAACTTTAAAAGCTGGCACTACAAGCAAAGAGTTTATAGCAATATTTGATCAAAAAGTTCTTAAATTCATAGATAAATTTAAACCTGAGGTAATTTTAATTTCTGCAGGTTTTGATGCTCACAAAAGAGATCCTTTAGCTAATATTAGTTTAGAGTCAGATGATTTTTTTAAAATTACAAAAAATATTGTCGACATTGCTAATACTCACTCTAAAGGCAGAGTTATATCTTTCCTTGAGGGTGGTTATGATTTACAAGCTTTGTCTGAAAGTATTATAGAACACTTAAATGGTTTAAAACCCCATATTTGACCAGTTATCTGGATCATTAAATTTTTTTATTTCTTTTTCAGTTACTGGTCTAAATAGATAGTAAGCAATATATATTGTCAGAAAAAATAAAAAAATTGTCTTCATTTCTTTGATATATTAAACTAACTTTATGAAATCTAGTAAAAGAAAATTTATTAAAATCCTTAGTTTTTCGACTTTAGTGCTGCTATTTCCAATCAAAACTCTTTTAGCCGCTTCAAAAAAAATTATTAATCCAAACTTATCTAAAGAGCAAAAAAATATCATGTTTAATGAAGGAACAGAGAGACCTTTTACTAGTGATTTATTAAAGGAAAAAAGAAAGGGTTTTTATCATTGTGCTAATTGTGGAAATAAACTATTTGCATCAACTGCTAAATTTGATAGCGGAACTGGTTGGCCTTCTTTTTCTGAGGCTTTACCAGGGGCTTTTAAAACAAAAATAGATTATAGTTTTGGCATGGAAAGAGTAGAATACCATTGCGCAAAGTGTGGAGCACATCACGGACATGTTTTTAACGATGGTCCAAAAGAATCGGGTAAAAGATTTTGTAACAATGGACTTTGTTTAATTTTCAAACCAGAATAAAAAGTAACTTCATATTTTAAAAACTCTTATTATTTAAGCTTTTTTGTTCACAGACAACACCCAAATCGTCCATGTTTGTAAGTGAATTTTGTAAATTAAGGTTTAAAACTCAGTTATGGATCTTATTACAGTAATAATAATAGGTGTGGTAGTTGCAGCTACGGGTGTAATTAATCCACAAGCTAAAGATCCAGAAGAAGTAGCTAAAGCCCCTGAAACACAGGTTATAACTCCAGAAGTTAAAGAACCAGAACCGGAGCCAGAACCTGAGCCAGAACCAGAACCAGAACCAGAACCGGAGCCAGCAAAAGAGCCAGAACCTGAGCCAGAACCAGAACCGGAGCCTCAAAAAGAAGAACCAAAAGAAGAAGTAAACGCTGAACCAACTCAGGAACAAGACGCAAAACCTGAAGAGGAAGAGGTTCAACCAGTAACAGAAGAAACTACTGAAGCCTCAGAGGAAAAAGGTTTAAGTATGGTGAACATACTTCTATATATATTAGGAGCAATTGCAGTAATCGCAGCTGGAATATATTTCTTCATGAGAAGAGACCCTACGCCAAAAAGTGCTGCTGACATAGCTAGAGCTCAGTCACAACAAGAGCCTACTCCTGAACCTCAAGAGGAACCAGCCCAAGAAGAAACATATTCAGAGCCTCAGTCTCAACCAGAACCTGAACAACCAGCTCAAGAAGAAACACCGACAGAAGCTAATGAGGAAGAGTCTCAATCAGAAAATAATGACCAATCATCCAATAAAGATGATGAGAATAACAATAGATAATTAACTAAAATTTTTTTCCACCTTCTAGATAAGCACACTTCTCACAAGTTTTTTCAATTTTAGGAGGCTCATCAAGATTTAAAACATTTTTCATTTCAATTAACCTTTCTTCAATCCACGAAGTGTCTACACGGTATGGTATTAATGTTGTTTTGAAATCTATTTTATTATCAAATTTATCATTTGATTTTTCTCCATTACAAACATAAAAAAATGTTTGATCCGAAACATCAAAATTCATTTTTCTTAAAATATGTACATATATATCCATTTGTAATTTATAACTTAGATGCCATTCAGCATCGAGATAGGAGGATACTGTTACAGGATAAGTAGAGGATTGAGCTTTATAATCTACAACAACTATCTTCTTTTCATTTAAATCAAACCAAAGATCATCAATTCCTCCGTGAATGATTAGATTAGTTTTTTCATCTAAATATGAAATTCCACCTTTTAAAGAATTTCTCCATGTATCTAAATCTTTATGCTGATAAGGAACAAAATTTAGATTATGTTTAATCATAATCGGATGAGGTTTTTGCTCTTTTCTATATTGATCAAACTCTTTTTTTAATAACTCATCTACAGCAACATTTAGAGCCCATCCAGGCATAGAAGGTTCTTTTAGGCCCTTAACTCGATCTAGATAAAAACAACGTTTACAATTAAGAAAATTGAAAAATTTAGACCTACTTATTTTAAAAGGGGAGTTTGATTTTTTATCGTAAATGGATGTTTTTCTCGTTCTGAAAGATACAGCGTCTTTCATTTAAATTTGTTTAAGCCTTTTAAGTACTTCGGTTTTATCTAAAGATAAAATAACATCATATAGACCTGGCCCAAATCTTGAGCCCACTAGCGCTATTCTTAGAGGCTGACCCACACCTTTAAAATTTGTCTTATGTTTATTTATTAAGGATTTAATTATAGGTTCTAAAACTTCTCTAGATAAAGAGGATAGTTTTCCATATTCACTAATAAAGTCATTAATTACCTTTTTTGATAAATCATCAATTAATTTTTTATCATCTGCACCAATCTCAATTTTATCATTAATTATATATTGAGCGTTATTCCAAATATCCTCTAGAGTTTTTGCTTTATTCTTTAAAAAACTCATTGATTTTAAAAGAACATGCTCTTTTGTTTGATCAATAGATTTTTTGTATTTAGAAACATATTCTTTGAAGAAATAAAAAAGATCTTTTTCATCTATTGTCTTTATGTATGTTTCATTTATTGAATAAATCCTATTTATATCAAGTTTTGAAGGTGATTTACCGACGCCACTTAAATCAAATAAATCAATGCTTTCTTGCTTAGTAAAAATCTCTTTATCTTTGTAAGACCATCCTAATCTTAATAAATAATTCCTTAAGGCATCTGAAATAATTCCAATTTTAACATAATCTTCAAGAGTAGATGCATTATCTCTTTTAGATAATTTTTTTCCTTGTTCACTATGAATTAATGGAATATGAGCAAAGTTTGGCACATCCCAACCCATTGCGTCATAGATTTGTTTTTGTTTAAAAGAATTAATCATATGATCATCTCCTCTAATTACATGGGTTATTTTCATCTCGTGATCATCAACTGTCGCTGATAATTGATATGTTGGTGATTTATCTTTTCTTATTATTACAAAATCTTCAATTGTAGAATTTGATATATTTCTTTGTCCTTGAACTAAATCATTTATAATCGTATTTCCTGAAATTTTACTCTTAAATCTAATTACCGGTTTAACACCATCTGGGATTTTAAGGTCTTTAGGATCTCTCCATTTTCTATTATAAACATAAGGTATACCTTGTTTTTTACACTTCTCTTTTTGTTCATTTATTTCTTCTTCAGAACAGTAACATTCATAAGCAAAACCTTTTTTAATAAGCTCTTCAGCAACCGCAACATGTTTATTAATGTTTTTTGATTGAATGTATTCTTCACCATCATGTTCAATACCAAGCCAAGATAATGAAGAAATAATTTGTTTTTTAAATTCATCTTTTGATCGTTCTTTGTCTGTATCTTCAATTCTTAAAAAATATTTGCCTTTATTTTTTTTAGCCAAAAGCCAATTAAATAAAGCTGTTCGAACACCACCAATATGAAGAGGCCCAGTAGGAGAGGGCGCAAACCTACAATTAAAAGACATTTCTATTAATTAGACTATTTTAGTGAAAGTTTCTATACAAAGAAACAAGTTTACCTTGAATTTTTATTCTATTAGCAGCGTAGATTTTTGTACCGTAGTTTCTATTTGCAGCTTCTAGAGCAATAGTGTTTCCTTTTTTTCTAACTCTTTTTAAAGTTGCTTCCTGGTCATCAATTAAAACGACTGCAATCTGACCATTATCTACATTTGAAGTTTTCTTAACAATTACTGTATCACCATCATTGATGCCAGCTTCAATCATTGAGTCACCTTTTACTTTTAGTCCGTAATGCTCACCATTATTTTGTAAATCTTCAGGTAAAGCCACTCTATCAACTTCTTGTTGAATTGCTTCTATGGGAGTTCCTGCTGCAATACTTCCCAAAACTGATACATCAGTTGATTTTGTTTTTTCTTTATCTAATCCACCTTTAATAACGCTTGGTGTGAAAGTATTAAAAATATCATTAGCACTTGCATTTTCTGGCAATTTAACAACCTCTAAAGCTCTTGCTTTATGAGCTAATCTTTTTACAAATCCTCGCTCTTCTAAAGCTGAAATTAATCTATGAATTCCTGATTTCGACTTAAGGTTGAGTGAATTTTTCATCTCTTCATATGAAGGAGAAATACCAGAAGATCTAATCTTCTTATTAATGAATATTAGTAAGTTTTTTTGTTTTTTTGTAAGCATAGAACAAACCTCGTACATCTATGTTCTATAAAAGTTCTATTTAAATTACAACTTTAAATAAGCCCTTATTTTATTGAATTATTTGAGTAAATTTTTTCAATAAATCAGCAGGATTGTCGGATTTTAAAAGTGATTCACCTATTAGAAAATTTTTTATACCTGTCTTTTGATAAATATATTTGGCATCGGTTTCATTCTTAATTCCACTTTCTGAAATGATAGGGCCTTTATGTTCTTTTAAAGTTTCAAAAATAGAAATCGTATTATTAATAGAAATGTTTAATGTTTTTAAATTTCTATTATTAATCCCAATTAAAGCATTTTCGTATTTTAAGGCATTTTCAGCTTCTTTGTTATCGTGCACTTCAACTATCACTGAAAGTTTATGTCTTATTGCTTCAGCATAAATTTCATCTGCTAGTTTAGTATCTAAAGCGGCAACTATGATCAAAATACAATCACTACCATAACTTTTAGATAAAGCGATTTGGTAAGGATCAATAAAAAAATCTTTAGCTAAAACCGGAATTTTAAACTTATTTTTAATATCTCTTATATAATCAAGTTTTCCAAGAAAGTGTTTTTCTTCAGTTAAAACTGAAAGACAAGTAGCTCCATTATCTACGTACATTTTTGCAATATTTAAATGATTAAAATCTTTCACTAATTCTCCTGCAGAAGGGCTTGCTTTTTTTATCTCTGTTATTAGCGATGCTCTTTTATTATTAGCTATAACTTCTTTAAAATCTAAGAAGTTATTTAAAGATTTAATTGTATTTTCAATTGAATCTAAAGAATTTGTCTTCTTAATACTTTTCAAGGAATCTCTTTTATCTTCAATGATTTTGTCTAGAATATTGGTCATTATTTCGATTGTAATTTTGTCAAATGCTCAAAAACTTTACCAGAACTTAGATGTTTAGTAGCGTTATCGAAAGCATTTTTAAAATTATTTTCTTTTCCTGAAACAATTAATCCTGCAGCAGCATTTAAAGCTACGGATTGCGAGAATTCATTAGAGGTCCCTTTATAAATATCTATAATTTTCTCAGCGTTGTATTCTGCATTTTTTCCTTTTAAATTTTCTTTATAACCCCCATTAATACCAAGATCTTTCGGCTTGATTGAAAATTCGTTAATTTTACCATTTTTTAATTCAACAATATTAGTTTTTGCAAAAGGCGAAATTTCATCCATTCCATCTTCACTATGAACAATATAAGCGTGCACAACATTATTTTCTTTCAAAGCCTCAGCAAAAGGTTTCATCCATTTTTTATCAAAAACACCTATAACTTGCCTTTTAACTTGGGCTGGGCTACTTAAAGGGCCAATTAAATTAAAAATTGTTTTCTTACCCATTTTTTTTCTAGCAGGACCAACATGTTTCATGGCTGAGTGATAATTTGGAGCAAACATAAAAGCAAAATTAAAATTTTTGATACTTTCTTCAGCTTCATTTGGTTTTAAATTTATATTAATTTTTAAAGCTTCCAAAACATCTGCAGAACCACAGTTAGATGAAACAGCTTTATTGCCATGTTTTGCTATTTTAACTCCCATACTAGCTAAAACAATTGCAGCAGCTGTTGAAATATTTAAGGAATTTTGACCGTCTCCGCCAGTTCCACAAGTATCAATGGTGAGTGGGTCACAAGAAACTTTTGTTGCTTTATCTCTCAAAACAAAAATACCACCGGCTAATTCATCTTTTGTTTCACCTTTTTTTATTAAGGCCTCTAAAATTTCAATAATTTGACTTTCCTCATGTTTGCCTTCCATTAAGTTTGAAAATAGTAATTTGCTCTCCTCAAATGAAAGGTTTTGACCTTGTTTTAATTTAGCTGCTATATCAGACATATTAATTAGTGATAAAATTTTTAATTAATTTCATACCCATTTTAGTACTTATACTCTCAGGATGAAACTGAAACCCGTGAATATCATAATCTTTATGCATCAACCCCATAATTGTCTTATTTTTAGTTTCTGCAGTAATTATCAAGTCTTTTGGGAATTTTTTGCGGTCTACCACAAGGCTGTGATATCTCGTAGCTTCAAAATTTTTTTGGATATTTTTAAATAAACCTATTCTTTGATGTTTTATTTTACTTGTTTTTCCATGCATTAAATTCTTAGCTCTAACGATTTTTCCACCAAATACTTGGCCAATAATTTGGTGACCTAAACAGACTCCAAGAATAGGTACTTTTTTATAAACCTCTTTAACAATTTTTAAACAATTACCAGCTTGGCTTGGATTACCTGGGCCAGGTGAAATAACAATTTTATGGTATTTTTTTCTTAAAATTGTTTTTCCATCAATTTTATCATTTCTTACAACATCAATATTTTTTTTAAAATTTGATATATAATGATACAAATTGTAAGTAAAACTATCGTAGTTATCTATTAGTAAAATTTTCATTTAATCTACAGCTCTCATTAATGCTTTAGCTTTATTTACTGTTTCAGTATACTCTCTTTCAGGTTTGCTATCCGCAACCACACCAGCACCAGCCTGTACATAAAATTTCTTATTTTTTATTAAGGCCGTCCTTAAAGCTATACATGTATCAAATTCTCCATTAGGGGTGAAATAACCAATGCCACCTGCGTATAATTTTCTTTTATTTTTTTCTAATTCATCAATTATTTCCATAGCTCTTATTTTAGGGGCGCCACTTACTGTACCAGCAGGAAAGCCAGATAATAAAGTCTCAAATAATGAGAATTTATTATTAAATCTTCCTAAAACATTGGAAACAATATGCATTACATGAGAGTATTTTTCGACTTTAAACTTTTCAGTTACTTTGACAGTATTTACTTTAGAAACTTTACCCACGTCATTTCTTCCAAGATCTAATAACATTAAATGTTCAGCTAATTCTTTTTTATCTTTAAGGAGATCTAACTCATATTTTTTATCCTCTTTACTATTTTTTCCTCTTGGCCTTGTTCCAGCGATAGGTCTAATTGTTACATTTCCATCTCTAAGTCTGACTAATATCTCTGGGCTGCTACCTAGTATGTTAAAATCTTTATAATTAAAATAAAACATAAATGGTGAGGGATTTGATTTCCTTAAATGGTTATAAATTTCTATGGGTGTTTTATTTATTTTTCTCTCAAATCTTTGACTTAAAACAACTTGAAAAACATCTCCTTTTTCAATGTAAGCTTTTGCCTTTTTTACAAGTGATTTAAATTTTTCTTTAGGAGTATTTGATTTAATTAGACTTTTGTTTGGTCTAAATGTGAACTGTTCAGGAAGCTTTATATTTTCGAAATCCTCATATGAATTAAATCGCTTATTAATCGCACGATATTCTTTCTCATAATTTTTAATTTTTATATCTGAATAAACATTTTCTATGTAAAAAATTTTTTTTTTAATGTTGTCATAAATAATTAAATTTTTAGGCCTAGATAGCCTAACATCAGGTATTTTGAGATCATCAAAACAATTGTTTGGTATCTTTTCTATGTAACGAATAACATCATAAGAAAAATAACCAACAAGCATGGAAGACATTGAAGGTAATTGTTTTGGTATTTTAATTTTAAATTCCTGAATTAACTTATTAATATATTTTAACGGGTCAGATTTAATTTTAGTTTTTTTACCTGATCTATTAATTGTAATTATATTTTTATTAATATCCCATGTTTTATCAGGATTTAATCCAATGATAGTGTAACGACCTTTAATTATCCCTTTTTCGACTGACTCAAAAATAAAGCTGTTTTTTTCAGCTAAAAGAAATCTAAACAAGTTTTCAACTTTATAATATTGATTAAGAGATCTCGTTCTAAATAAAATTTGATGTTTTTTTTTAGAATGATTATTTTTAAATTCTTTTAAACTTAAATTTAACTTCATTGAAATGAATTTTTAACTCGATCAATAGTTCTTTGATTAATCTCAACCTTGTACTTTTGATTAGCATTCTCATCGTATGATTGGTATATTTTATTAATTAAGTTTAAACGTGCTTTAGCTTCATATTGTTCAAATTCGTTACCATTTTTATTTAGTTTTTTATATTCAGTTTTTTTGGTCGATATTAAAAAACTTTTTGTGAGTGTACTATTTGTAATTAAATTAATATCTCCATCTTGTGTTAAAAAAATTCTTTTAATCAAGCCTTCGTTAAAAACATCATTTTGTTTTAAATTATTTATTTTATAATCTTTAATTTCTAATCCATTATCATCAGCAAATTTTTTATAATTGTTACCATCAAAAGAACCTAAGCTTATATCTTTAGCTAATGATGTATTTGTCTCAATTTTTTCCTTAAAGTTTAATTGAGCATTGAGTGCTTCTAAAACCTCAGGATCATTCATCGGTCTATTCTTTTTTTCTTCATCTTTTATCTCTGCTAAATAATATTTACCTTCAATATTAATTACTTCAGGAGATTGAGGTATCTTAATATTATAAATCTTTTTAAAAAGGTTATCTGGTAAATTTTCTATTTTAATTTTTTTCTCGTTTTCTTTTTTTGCATTTATTTTGTTGAACTCTATAATTCTTAAATTATTTGTTTTTGCGGCTTCTTCAAAAGACTGTCCGTCTAAGACATTATTTTCAATAATATCTAATTGTTTAAAAAAACTCTCATTATACCCTTTACCACCACTAATTAATTCAGGTTTAATTTCCGCGTATCTAATTGATTTAAGCTCAGTAAAAAATACATTTTTATTTCTTTCATACAATTCTTTAATACTCTCTTTCGATGGTTTATTTTTTGAGTGATATTTATCTAAATCTATGTATTGAATTGTTTTTGTTTGATTTTCTTTTCTAAATTCTTTTTCTACTAAAATTTCAGGTATAACTATCCCTCCCGCCAAAGAACTTAAAAACTGTCTTCTTTTTTCTTGTTCAACAATATTATTTTCAAATTGAGGAGCTGTTATTGCACTCTTTATTAAAAATTTTTCATACTCAGTTCTTGAAAATTCATTATCTTTAAAAAATGATTTATCATTTTTAATTATATTTCTTAGGGCACTATCTGTTATCTCAATACCAAGTTTTTCAATTTCTAATGACATTACTTTTTTTCCGATATAATCAGATAAAATTTGTTCAACAAGATCTGTTTTTGATAAATTTTTTATCTGCTCGTTATTTAGATTAAGTCGATTAATATAGTTAATAAATTCTTGTGTACTAATTTTATTAGAGTCAACCGTCGCAATCACATTTTGATTTCCACCTCTAAAAACGTCACCCATCCCCCAGAATACAAATGGTAGAATAATTATGCCCACCAGAAGCTTAATAAAAAAAGATTTTGATAATTTTCCTATTGATGTTGCCATTATATTAATTTATTAAATTCAATTTTATACACCTATAGATTAAAATTTTAACTAAGGCAAATTATGAGATATTTTATTGGTAATTGGAAAATGTTCGGAGTGCCAAAATCAATAGGTATTCTCAGTAAAATTAATTCATATTACGAAAAAGATAAAAATAGAAATAAATACAGAGTAATAATTACCCCTCCTTACACTTTAATTGAAAGCTATTCTAAATATTTCAATAAAAAGAAAATTTTAATTGGGTCTCAAAATTGTTATCAGAAAGAGCAATTTTCTTCAAACACAGCTGCTATAAGCCCTTACATGTTAAAAAGCGTAGGCGCTAAATATACTTTAATTGGACATTCAGATAATAGAAAAGAGGGAGATTCTGATATGATGCTAAAGGATAAAGTAAGATATGCTATTAAAAAAAATTTAAAAGTAGTTTTTTGTATCGGAGAAAACAAAACAGAGAAAAAGAATAAAAAAACACTAAGTGTTTTAAAAAGACAATTGACTAAAGTGCTTGAAAAAAAATTTAATAAAAACAATATTATTGTTGCTTACGAACCTATCTGGTCAATTGGAACAGGAAAAATTCCAACTGCTATTGAATTAAAAAAAACTACTATTTACATTAAAACAGTTTTAAAAAGAATATTTAAAAAAAATAGTCCTGCTGTTCTTTATGGTGGTTCAGTAGACGGTAGCAATGTAGAAATGTTTAAAGATATTAGAGAAATAGATGGATTTTTGATTGGCGGAGCATCAAAATCCTCAAAAAAATTTATTGATATAATAAAGAATTACTATAGATAAACATTATGGAAAGCTTACTTATTTTTGTGAACATCGCTTTAGCAGTAATTTTAGTTATAGTAATTTTATTACAAAGGTCAGAGGGAGGAGCATTGGGTTTAGGTGTTTCACAAGATAATTTCACGTCAACAAGATCAGTTGGAACTTTTCTTACTAAATTCACATCTATAGTAGCTACTTTATTTATAATATGCAGTATAGCAATTGTTGCTATTTCCCGTGATGAACTTCGTGAAACACAATCCGTTCTTGAAAAAGAAGAAGAGGAAAATTCAAACCTTCCACAAATTCCTCAATCAAAATAATTAAGACTTTGTATTTTATAAATAATAAAGTATAACATACTTCCATGGCGCGATATATTTTCGTAACTGGCGGCGTGGTCTCATCTTTGGGAAAAGGACTATCATCAGCTTCTTTAGCTTACCTGTTACAATCAAGAGGTTACAAAGTAAGAATTAGAAAATTAGATCCGTATCTTAACGTTGACCCTGGAACAATGAGTCCATTTCAACACGGTGAAGTTTTCGTAACAGATGATGGAGCAGAGACTGATTTGGATTTAGGACACTATGAGAGATTTTCAGGGATTTCAGCAAAAAAATCAGATAACATTACTACCGGTAAGATTTATAGCGATGTTTTGAAAAAAGAGCGTAAGGGGAAATATTTAGGTAAAACAGTTCAAGTTATTCCACACATAACGAATAGAATTAAAGAATTTATAAAAAATGATGTTAAAAAAGAGGATTTTGTAATTTGTGAAATAGGGGGAACAGTCGGTGATATTGAAAGCCTTCCTTTTTTAGAAGCAATAAGACAATTTTCAAATGAAACAGGGAGAAAAAATACATTATTCATACATCTGACTTTAGTTCCGTATATGAAAGCTTCAGATGAGATTAAAACAAAACCAACACAGCATTCTGTTAAGGAACTTAGAAGTATTGGTATTCAACCTGATATCATTATTTGTAGGTCTGAAAGATCAATACCGTTAGATCAGAGAAAGAAAATTTCATTATTTTGTAACGTTTCAATAAAGGATGTTATTGAAACGGTTGATGTAAAAACAATTTATGAGGCCCCAATAAGTTTTAATAAAGAAAGATTAGATGAAAGAGTGTTAAAATTTTTTAATATTAAAGCAAGAAAAAAAGTTAATTTATTACCTTGGAAAAAAATTACTCATTTAGTTTTAAATAATAAAAGAAAAGTTAATATCGCAATTATAGGAAAATATGTTGAATTAAAAGATGCATATAAATCTCTAGATGAGGCGTTAACACATGGTGGAATAGCCAATAAGCTTAAAGTAAATTTAATTAGAATTGAGTCTGACTTTCTAAAACCAAAAGACATAAAAGATAAATTAAAAGGAGTTTCAGGAATTTTAATTCCAGGTGGATTTGGTAAAAGAGGAACAGAAGGAAAGATCGCTGCAATTACTTATGCAAGGAAAAATAAAATACCTTTTTTAGGTATTTGTTTTGGTATGCAGATGGCCGTAATAGAATTTGCCAGAAATAAATTGAATATTAAGAAAGCAACATCCAGTGAGTTTGGTCCTTCTAAAGCTTCAGTGGTAGGCTTGATGAGTGAATGGATAAAAGATGGTAAAAAGTTTAAAGGAACCGATAAAGACTTAGGAGGCACAATGAGATTGGGCAGTTATGAAGCTAAACTTAAAAAAGGGTCTTTAATAAGCAACATTTACAACACTGCTAAAATTGATGAAAGACATCGACATAGATATGAGGTTAACATAAATTATAAAGATGAATTTGAAAAGCAAGGTATGATATTTTCTGGTTTATCTCCAGACTCAAAATTACCCGAGATAATAGAACTTAATAATCACCCTTGGTTTATTGGTGTTCAGTTTCATCCAGAATTTAAATCTAGACCTTTAGCGCCACATCCTTTATTCTCATCGTTTATAAAAGCCGCAAAAATCAAATCGGAAAAATAATGGCAAATCATAAAGTAAAATGTTCCAACTTTGAAATAGCTAACGACAAGCCATTCACGTTAATTGCCGGGCCATGTCAGTTGGAAAATGAAGCTCATGCTTTAAAAATTTCTTCTGAGCTTAAAAAAATTACTAGCGATCTTGGAATAAATTTAATTTACAAAACTTCATTTGATAAAGCTAATAGAACAAGTCTAAAGGGAAAAAGAGGTATGGGTCTGGATAAATCTCTACCTATTTTCGATAAAATTAAAAAAGAAGTTGGGTTACCTGTATTAACAGATGTTCATACAACAGAACAATGTTCTATAGTTGCTAAACACGTCGATGTTTTACAAATCCCAGCATTTCTTTGTCGTCAAACAGATTTATTGATCGCTGCAGCTAAAACTGGAAAAATAATTAATGTAAAAAAAGGACAATTCTTGGCACCGTGGGATATGGCAAATGTTGTTAAAAAAATTGAAGACTCGGGAAATAAAAATATTCTTATTACAGAGAGAGGAGCAAGTTTTGGTTACAACACTCTTGTATCAGATATGAGAGCTTTACCAATAATGTCTAAATTTGGTTTTCCAATAGTCTTCGACGCTACACATTCAGTTCAACAACCAGGCGGTATGGGTGAAAAAAGTGGGGGACAAAGAGAGTTTGTTCCATATTTAGCTAGAGCAGCAATTGCGGTTGGGGTTGGAGCAATTTTTATGGAAACACATGAAGATCCAGATAACGCGCCATCAGATGGTCCAAATATGGTGCCATTAAATGAAGTGAAAACATTATTAAAAAAATTAACTGAAATAGATAATTTAGTTAAACAAAAGAATGGCAAAAATTAAAAGTGTTAAAGGGCGACAGGTTTTTGATAGTAGAGGCAACCCCACGGTTGAAGCTGAAATTTTTTTAGATGATGGTTCATCAGCTACCGCAATATCGCCATCTGGCGCATCTACTGGTGCATTCGAAGCTCACGAATTAAGAGACAAAGAACAAAATAAATTTTTAGGCAAAAGTGTTAATATTGCAGTTCAAAATATTAATAATAAAATTTCAAATAAACTAAAAAAACTAGATTTCAACGAGCAAGAAAAATTAGATAAAATTTTGATAGAACTAGATGGCAGTGAAAATAAGACTAACTTAGGTGCAAACGCAACATTGGCAGTTTCGTTAGCTTATGCAAAGTGTACAGCAATCGCAAATAAACAATCACTTTATAAAAGTTTAGGCACATCTTACTCTCTACCAATTCCATTAATGAATATTATAAATGGGGGTGCACATGCTGATAACGATTTAAACATTCAAGAATTTATGATTAGACCTGATTCTGCAAAAAATTTTACAGATGCCATAGAAAAATGTTTTCTTGTAATACAAAACTTAAAAAAACTTTTACAATCAAAAAAAATGTTAACTAATGTTGGAGATGAAGGCGGTTTTGCTCCATCAATTAATTCTAATGAAGAAGCTTTAGACTTAATAGTTCAAGCTATTGAAGAATCAAAATTAAAACCGGGTAATGACGTTGTAATTTGTTTGGATGTAGCTGCAAACGAGCTAATAAATGAAAAAGGAGAATATTCAGTTCAATCATCTAGCTTTTTGCCTGTAGATGATGTTGTAAGCTATTACAAAAAATTAACATCCAACTACCCGATCAAATCCATTGAAGATCCATTTGCAGAAGAAGATTGGCAATCATGGAAAAAGATTAGTTCTGCAATAGGAAACAATGTTCAAATTGTTGGAGATGATTTATTTGTAACGAATTCTAAAAGATTAGAAAAAGGTATAAAAGAAAAAACTGCTAATAGCATTTTAGTAAAACCTAATCAAATTGGAACTTTGACTGAAACTTTAGAAGTTATTTCAATGGCAAAAAAAGCAAATTTCAGCACTATCATTTCACACCGATCTGGAGACACAGAAGACACGTTTATAGCTGATTTGGCAGTGGCTACTATGTCTTCTCAAATTAAAACAGGTTCATTAGCAAGATCTGAAAGAGTAGCTAAATATAATAGATTATTACGCGTCGAAGAAGAACTTGGCAATCAAGCCAAAATGGCTAGAATCTAGTAAATGAAATTAATTGAAAGTTTAAAAAAAAAGAAATTTCTTTTATTTAATATTTTTTTTACTCTTTATATAGGTATAAATTTAATTGGGGGTGAAAGAGGATTGATCTCTTATTTTGATAAAAAAAATACTTATAAAAAATTGATTGAAGAGGAAAAAGTTTTGACTGCAAAATTAAAAGATTTGGATCATAAGATTTCATTAATTAACAAAAACGATCCAGATTATTTAGATATGTTATATAGAGAAAAGTTTAACTACGTGACCGATAACGAAATTATAATTAAATTAAAATGAGTGAAAAACCAAGACACCCAGAAAAAGTAAACAAACCCATAAATCCAATTAAGAAAAAACCTGATTGGATAAGATCTAAAATTGTAGACACTCAGGTATTTTTTCAAACCAAAAAAGTTGTAAACCAGAACAATCTTGTGACAGTTTGCCAGGAAGCAAATTGTCCAAATATTACTGAATGTTGGAGTAAAAAACATGCAACGTTTATGATTATGGGAGATACGTGTACAAGAGCTTGTGCATTTTGTGATGTCAAAACAGGCAAACCAACTGATCTAGATATCTTTGAGCCATTAAAAATTTCTAAAGCAGTAAAAGATTTAAATTTAAAACATGTTGTGATTACCTCTGTTGATAGAGACGATCTTGAAGATGGAGGATCAGAACATTTTTATAAAGTCGTTAAAGCTACAAGAGAAAAAAATCCTGAAACTTCTATTGAAGTTTTAACACCTGATTTTTTAAGAAAAGGTGATGCCTATAAAAAAGTTTTAGAAGCTGACTTAGACGTCTTCAATCACAATATAGAAACAGTTCCTAGACTTTATACAAAAGTAAGACCTGGAGCTCGTTACTTTGCTTCATTGGAATTACTTAAAAATGCAAAGGCATTTAATAAAAAAGTTTTTACTAAGTCAGGTATCATGGTTGGCTTAGGTGAAACAAAAGAGGAAGTAATACAAGTGATGGATGATTTGAGATCAGCAGAAGTTGATTTCATTACAATAGGTCAATATCTCCAACCTTCAGCAAAACATCATCCTTTGGATCGATATTATCACCCGGATGAATTCAAAGAATTTGAAAATATTGCAAAAACAAAAGGCTTCTTACTTGTTTCTTCGTCACCATTAACTAGATCATCATATCATGCCGATGAAGATTTTAGAAGATTACAGGACGCAAGAAATAAAAAGCTTGAATGTCATCCGCAACACTAAAAAAAATTATTCCTTGTAAAAAAGATCAACTTGTCGAAATGGTTCTTGATATTGAAAAATATCCTGAATTTGTTCCTTGGTGTATTGAAGGTAAGATTTTTGACAAGAATGAAAGTTCAGACCTAATTACATTCAATGGAGATTTAAAAGTTGGCAAAAGTATCTTAAATGAAACTTTTTCAAGCCATGTTTCTTACCATAAGGAAACTGATAAAATTATTGTTTCGAATTTAGATGGTCCCTTGAAGCACTTAAAAAATGAATGGCATTTCAAAGAAATAAATAATAATACGCAACTAGAGTTTTTTATTGATTTTGAATTGAAAAATCCAATTTTAAATGGAATAATGAAAAAATCTTTTGAGCTTGGTTTAAATAAAATTGCTAAAGCTTTTGAAGAAAGAGCAATAAAATTATATAAATAATGTTAGTTATTACAGTCTTATTAGTAGTTTTTATTTTTACATTTAAAAGTCTGGCTTCATATATTAAAAAAATTAGAACCGGTGACCCTAATGAAAGCGATATAACTTATTGGATGTTTTCTTATGATTTTAAATCTCCAAATAAGGATTGGGTGCCCGAAAATAAAAATCTTTTAGCTAAAAAAAGAGCAAGAAATTTCTTAGTCTTTATCCTTTACCTTAATGCGTTTGGTATATTCTTATTATTAAATAGTTTTACCGCTCATTTGTTGAATTTTATAGTAAATCCGGAATTTAGTTACCCGGTTTAAAATTTAGTAGATAAAGAAACGTGGGCGTTTTTATCAGAAGTATCTTGAAAAGATCGATTTACATCAAATTTGAGATCAAATCCGTATAAATTTTTTACAAGATTAAATCCAGCAGACAGGTCTTCAGATCCACCAAGTGACATTGCGTATTCTGTCTCTCGTTTTGACTTAAAGTTAAGCGAAAGATCAATGGAGTCTGTATGATTTGAAGAACTTCTTTGTGTTCTATTATAATTACTAAAAATATTTAGGTTATCTTTAAAAGTAAAGTCAAAACCTAATTTGGATGTTAATACATGATTTTTATTATCATTTTGATTATAGGAATAAGTAGTACCTGTATCGTTAATGTAACTTAATCTTGCTGATGATATATCTGTAAAATCATATCCATACGCTAAAGATCCAAAAGGTTTGATTTTGCTATTATTGAAATTAGTCAACCCATCAAATTTTAAGCCTAATGAAGCTATACCAGTTTCTATTTCTTGGCTAGAATACTTTAAAGCATCAGTGCCTTGCTCAGTAAAGCTTTCTAAAAATGTATAACCAAAGTCTATTTTAGCTGAAGGTGTGATAGTAAACTTATTTTTTTTAATTGGTTTATTTAAATTAAATGATCCAAATAATTGCTTATCATTTCTATTTCCCGAAAGAACATTGCTTCCATCTACTCTTGTTAGATCATTTTTAATTAATCCAATACCAAAAAGACTCTCAATATAGTTATTGTTCTCTAATGGCCTAGTTCTATAAATTGAAAAGTTGTAATTTAAACTGTCAGATCCAGTGCCGCTTTTTCCAACTTCTATATCGCTATAACCCACTTGAAAAGCAAATCCTTTTATCTCGTTCTCGTTTATCTTTTTATCAAACCCAATAGTAAGGTTATTTGATAAAATATCTTTTTTTGTACTATCATCTAATATTTTACTTAGACTAATTGTTCCTTCATTCCACATTGACCAACCTTCTGGTAACTTATTTTTTAAAGGAGATTGATTTAATTTTTTTGAGATGGATGATGCATTATACATAGATGTAAATATAGGATTTCCAAAATCTAAATTAATATTTTGATTAGACAAATTTTTATTAGATCTATTATTTTTAATAAAATTAAGTCGATTAGAAATTGAATTAATAGAATGAGTAATGACATTCTTTGATAATTTAGCGCTAGTTTTTATAGTTCCGACTACATTACTATCAGATGTAGGATCAGAAGTTGATGAACTTGATGAGGAAGAACTAGAAGAACTACATGCCGTAGTTAATATATGAAAAGCACAACTTAGCGAATATTCAGTAATATCATCTCCATTGTTACCAACAATATACATCTTAGTTCCATCATTGTTGAACGCTACGTACTGTGAATGACTTTCTTGAGCCGCTATACTAAAACTTCCTTCCAGTGAGGCTGTTGCCACTGAATATGCGGTAGATAAAGAATATTGAAAAACTTTATCAAATTGTAAATCATTCATAAATAATTTTGTACCGTCATCGTTAAAAGACATTCCTTCAGTAATGTCAGTTTCACTACTCATTGAAAAACTCGTGACTAATGTTAATGAACCAACATCATAAGCAGACCCTAAGTTGTATTCATGAACAGCATCAGAAACTCTTCCTGTTATATAAATTTTTGTTCCATCATCATTAAATAAAATGACCTCAGGATTTCCCTCTTGAGATGTAATGCTTGCACTAGATTTAACAAAAGTTACTGTTGAAGTTAAATCAAAACCCGTACTGAGACTGTACTGATGTATTTTATCAGAGGCAGAACCTGTAATAAACATTTTAGTCCCGTCAGGATTAAAAGCTACAGCATTAAGTGCAGTTTCTTTTGCAGATACGCTGTAATTAGCTGTAATCGAAGCCGTTGAAACATCATATGCTGTTGACAATGCGTATTCAAAAACTTTCTTATCATTATAGCCAGTAAGAAACATTTTTGTTCCATCATTATTAAAAACTAACTGACCAGGAGTTGTAGTCTCATCAGATATATCAAAAGTATCAACGAAAACTGGAACAGCTGCGTTTACTGATGATGTGTAAGAAGCAAAAATTAGTATATTAATTTTAAAGATAATAATTAACTTCTTTAAAAAATTTTTAATTTTTTTTTTCATAATGTTTTTGATGTAAAAACTTATAGACCCGATCTAAACTTTTTTCAATTTTTAGATATACTCCAGGTTGTAAGTTTTTATTTAGAACTAATTAAATTTAATAATAAATGTAGGGATTTTTTTACCGTTTGTTTTTGAATATTAGTCCTACCTTTATTTTTAAAATTACATTTATTAACAATAACCTTTTTTCCAACCCTTATGCCGATATAAACTAAACCAACTGGTTTTTGTTTAGATCCGCCCTTAGGACCAGCTATTCCTGTTATTGAAACACAGACTCTAGACTTACTAATTTTACTTAGGTTATTAACCATAGCTAAACAACATTGAACACTAACAGCACCATACTTTTTAATTATTTTTTGAGGTACTTTTAAAATACCTGTTTTGGCTTGATTTGAGTAGGTAACTAATCCCATCACAAATACTTTTGATGACCCGCTTACAGACGTAATAGCACTAGATAGCATTCCTCCAGTACAGGACTCCGCAATCGAAAGCTTCATCTTTTTTCTTTTGATTAATGAAATTATCTTTTTATTTAAACTCATTAGAAAAATTTTGATTTAATTACCATAAAAATTATCAACGTAAGGACCACATATAAGCCAGCAACTACATCATCCATTATTACTCCAAAACTATTTTTAAATTTTTTATCGAAAAAGCTGACCGGAAAAGGTTTTTTAATATCAAAATATCTAAATAAAATGAAAATATATAAATAAAATAAAACCGCTTCATTTGAGTCTTTCGCACTTCCATGAGCAATTTCATATAAATAAATTGGAATAGATTGCCCAATGAATTCATCTATAACAACTTCTTTAGGATCTTTGTTTTCATTATATTTTATATATTCAGACACTGCATAAAAAGAATAAATAAAAAATATTAATAAAATTATTAAAATAGTGTTGTTTGGTAAATTAATTATATGAAATAAGCTGTATAGAAAAACAGTTGTTATAAGAGACGTTATTGTTCCCGGAGCAAATCTAATTGATCCAATACCAAAACAAGTAACAAGTAAATAATTGAAAGTTTTAATCATATTTTATTACTGAGCATATAACTTCGCATGCTATTGCTTTTTCTTTTCCAACTACACCAAGTTTTTCAGTAGTCTTACCTTTAATGTTTATTTGGTCATTGGAAATTTCACAAAGCTTAGCAATATTATTTATCATTTTATTTTTATAGTTTTTAATTTTAGGAGTTTGAGCAATAATATTAATATCAATATTATTTATGAAATAGCCTTCAAATTTAATTTGCTCTATTACTTTTCGAAGTATAATTGTAGATCGTATGTTTTTAAATTTTTTACTTTTATCTGAAAACATTTGACCGATATCGCCCATTTTACAAGCACCTAAAATAGCGTCAGTCACTGCATGGAGAACGGGGTCCCCATCTGAATGACCTAGTGTACCTAGTTTTGATTTAATTTTTAGACCAGCTAAATAAAGTTTTTTTTTGGGCACTAATCGGTGAACGTCAAATCCAATTCCAACATTTTGTTTAAATTTATAAATATTCTTTAAATTTTGAAAATCTGAATAGTCTGTTATTTTAAAATTGCTTTTTTCACCCTCAATAAACTTAACTTTATTTAGATCGATATATAACGAGATATCGTCATCTTTGTATTTATCAGAATTGGTTTTATGTAAATGATAAATTTCCTTTAAAATGAATGCTTGAGGTGTTTGAGTTAAAAATAAATTATCTCTTCTTTTTCCAACGATATATTCCTCTTTACTGGAGTCGATGATTTGTTTAATAGCATCATGAATCCTGATTTTTGGAACCACAGCCCTTGCATTTTTCATATTTTTTATAATTGAACCAAATAATTTTGTTGAAAAATTAGGTCTTGCTACATCATGAATTAAAACCTTAGAAATTCCTTTTTGATTTCTCAAATGTCTCAAAGCATTATAAGTAGATAGTTGCCTACTATCTCCACCAGTTAAAAGCTTAACATTTTTTAGCTTAAGTGATTTGACTCGTTTTAAGTCTTTTTTGTTATAAACAAGAATAATCTTTTTAATTTGTTTAAATTTACGAGCTTTAATAACGTTTATTTCAATTAATGATTTGCCCGCTATTTTTTGATATGGTTTGCCAATATTAGACCTAAATCTATGGCTATTACCTCCTGCAAGAATAATTAAACAAAAACTCATGATATTAACTTATATTATATTTATATAGATATTTAATGGTAATTTAAGATGTTCAAGATAATTAAAAATTTTAATTGGATTATTTTATCCTCATTTTTGTGTATTTTTATGGGGATCGTTACTTTTTTAACATTTATCAATGAAGGTTTTGTTCCATTAACAGACCGAAATTTACAGACACTATTAATTATCGATATTTCACTTTTGCTTATTTTTTTTTCGCTAATATTTAAGAATTTTTACAGATTTTACTACACAGGAAAAAAAAATAAAAAAGGGGCTCAAACAAATTTAAAATATATCTCTGTTTTCTCTCTTTTTACTGTGATGCCCTCTTTAGTAGTCGCAATTTTTTCACTATTTATTTTCAATTTTGGCATTCAAAATTATTTTGATAAGCAGATTACAAAGGCTGTAAATAACTCATTTGATGTTGCAAAAAATTATTTAGAGGAAAATAAAGAAAATGTACTTTCCGATGTATTAATGATGAGCGTTGGTTTAAATCGTGCGTCAGGTTTTTACTATTCTAATCCTAACAGGTTTAAACAGATTATGAGATCAGAGAAAATCTTAAGAAGAATTGATGATGTTTACTTAATTGATAGTCTAGGAAATATTTTACTTTCTGATGTAAGAGATATTACAGAGGAATTAATTGTCCCTAACGATGAGGATTATGATCAAGCTTTAGAGGGAAAACCAGTTTTCATTACTGGTAGTTTGGATAATAAAACATCGGTGATGACAAAACTAACATCACTGGTTGATACTTATTTGTATATTTCGAGAAATATTGACCCAGAAATTTTAAGATATTTAAATGAAACTGAAGAAGCAGTAAGTTTTTATTATTCTGTGGAAAATAGTCAAACTGGAATTAAAGTTACTTTCGCTATAATTTATATAATTGTCGTTACATTATTACTATTTTTGTCTACCTCTATAGCTATTACTTTTGCCTCAAGATTAACAAAGCCTATTATTAATTTAATAGGAGCATCAGATTCTATTAGTAAAGGGGCCTTGGATGTAAAAGTTCCAGAGGTAGAAACAGATGAAGAACTCAAACAATTAAATAAAAATTTTAATCAAATGATTGAGAGATTAAAAGAACAACAAGATAAACTTTTAATCAATGAAAGATACGAAGCATGGGAAAGTGTAGCTAGAAAACTGGCTCATGAAATTAAAAATCCACTTACACCAATACAATTATCGATTGACAGTTTAAGAGAAAAATATAAGGACAAACTTACTCAAGAAAGTAAGGACTTTGAAAAGTATTTAGAAACAATAAACAGACAGATTAAAGATATTGAAAAGTTAGCAAATGAGTTTTCGAATTTTGCTAGAATGCCAAGACCAATTTTGAAAAAAATTGATATTATTAAATTAATAAAAAAAACATTAGATTTTTTAAAACTCACATCAAAAAATCCTATAAATATAGTCAATAAAACAAACAATAAATTTATTAAAGGCGATGATGATCAATTAAATAGAGTTTTTATTAATTTAATTAAAAATTCAGAAGAGTCTTTTTTGGAGCAAATGCGAAAAGAGCCTAATTTTAAAGGAAATATTGACATAGAAATAGATGACAATAAGGACTATATAGTCATAAGAATAAAAGATAATGGCACAGGTATTACTGACGCTAAAAAAGCAATGACTCCATACTTCACCACAAAAAAAACTGGAACAGGTTTAGGCTTACCAATTGTAACAAAAATTATTAATGAACACTCAGGCAAATTTTCAATTAAGAATAAAACTGATAAAAGTGGTACTTTAATTACAATTTCACTACCAAAATATGAATAAAGAAATTTTAGTAATTGATGACAATCCAGATATAAGATTTTTGATTTGCAATATCTTAGAAGATCAAAATTTCAAAGTTCGCTCTGCTGCTAATTATGATCAAGCTGTTCTTGAAATTAATAAGCGTTTACCAGATCTGGCTATAATAGACATTAAGTTAGACAAACCAGACAAAGACGGTATTGATTTGTTAAAATTAGTTATTAAAAAGAATAAACTTTTACCCGTAATAATGATTTCGGGTCATGCGACAGTGAAAGTTGCAGTTGAAGCAATAAGATTAGGTGCTTATGAATTTATAGAAAAGCCATTTTCAAAAGAAAAAATAATAAACTACGTTAATAGAGGTTTGGAGTCTGCTACTCTTAAAAAAGAAAAGGATCTTATTGAAGACAAATTATTTCATTCGTTTGAACTAATTGGAAAAAGCGCCACTATTCTTAAAGTCAAAAAAATTATAGATAAACTCTCAACCTCTGAAAGTAGAGTTTTAATATCTGGACCTACAGGTTCTGGGAAGGAGTTAGTTGCTAGAAAAATTCATAAAAATTCTTCAAGAACTAAAGAGCCTTTCGTTATAATCAATGCTGCATTACTTAAAGAAAAAACTTATGAAAAAGAATTATTTGGTGAAGAATTTGAAGATGGAAATATATCTTTTGGATCATTAGAGCGAGCTAATAGAGGAACTTTACTGATTGATGAAGTCTCAGAGATACCTTTCGAAACTCAAGCAAATGTTTTAAGAGTATTAATTGATCAAAAATTCAAAAGAGTTAATGGCTCAAAAGATGTTAATGTTAATATTAGACTTATTTCCTCAACCTCAAAAGATTTAAGTATTTTAGTAAAAGAGGGAAAATTTAGAGAAGATCTTTACCACCGATTAAATGTAATGCCAGTCGAGCTTACTTCTTTAACTTCTCGAACCGAGGATATTCCTTTGTTAATTGAGTATTTTAAATCAAAACTATCAGATATCAATGGTGTTCAAAAACCTGATATAGATATAAAAAATGATAATTTATATACTTATAGTTGGCCTGGTAATGTTAGAGAACTTAGAAATTTAGTAGAGAGACTTACTATTTTATCTTCTAATGAAAGTAAGCAAAAAATTAATAAAATAATTGACGATATTTTAAATCCTTCCTCAAACATTCAAGAAAATAAAAATATTTTAGAGCAATCATTCCAGTCTCCATTAAAAGAGGCTAGAGAATACTTTGAAAAAGAATACTTAACTACACAATTAAAAAAACATCATGGAAACATCTCTAAAACTGCAGATTTTATTGGAATGGAAAGATCTGCACTTCATAGAAAACTAAAGTCTTTAGGAATTAAGGGCATTAATTAAAAATGAATATAATTATATGTGGAGCCGGTAAAGTAGGCTTTTCAATTAGCAAACAATTATCTGCTCAAGGACACTCAGTAACTGTTATTGATCAATCTTCTGAGGATATAAAAAAGATTAATGATACTCAGGATGTCAAAGGGATAGTTGGTAGAGCAACTTTACCAACCGTATTGGAAAACGCAGGAGCTGAAAAAGCAGATATGATTATTGCAGTAACAAGAAATGATGAAACGAATATGATTGTTTGCCAGTTAGCTAGCTCTTTATTTAATGTATCAAAAAAAATTGCTCGAATTAGAACCAAAGATTTCTTAGAGGGAAAATGGGGAAAATTATATAATAAGTCTAATATTCCAATTGATGTAATAATATCCCCAGAACTTGAAGTAGCTAAATCTTTATATAGAAGATTAGAGGCTCCCGGAGCTTTAGATAATGTACCATTTGGAAAAAATAAAGTTAAAATGTTAGAAATCTCTATTGAAAAAAACTGTCCCATAAAAAATATTCCTTTAAAAAAATTAACAGAAAAATTTCCTGATTTTAAAGCAAATATATTAGGGGCACTTAGAAAAGATAAATTTATATACCTAAAAAAAGATGACCAGATGTTAGAAGATGACAACGTTTATGTAGTTGTAAGCAGTGATCAACTTAATCCAATATTGAAAGCTTTTGGACATGAAGAGAAAATTGCAAAAAATGTTCTAATAATCGGAGGAGGAAATATTGGTTTACATTTAGCCAAAATGTTAGAGGAAAATTTTGAAGATGTTAGAGTTAAAATAATTGAAATAAATAAACAAAGAGCAGAGGAAATTGCAAATGAACTATCATCCTCTATAGTAATTAATGGCGATGCTTTAGATGAGGAAATACTCAAAGAGGCAAATCTTGAGGGATCAGAAACAGTTTTAGCTTTAACAAATGATGACGAAAATAATATGATGGCATGTGTTCTTGCTGAAAAAACTGGATTAAAAAAAAGAACAATAGCAATTGTAAATAAGACAAACTATAGTTTATTACAAGACTCGCTTAATATAGATGATTTAGTTGATCCAAGAATGACAACAGTATCAAGAATTATGGAGCACGTTCACAGAGGAACAATCGGAACTGTTTATTCTTTACTTGATGGTGAATACGAATGTATTGAAGCAAAAATCTCCGAAAAATCAGACTTAATAAACAAAAAAATTCGTGATGCAAATTTACCTGAAGATATAAGAATAGGTGCTGTTATAAGAAAAGAAAAAGTAATTATCCCAAGATCAAGCTTTATTTTTGAAAAAAATGATTTAGTAGTATTTTTAGCTAAAAGAGAAGAATTGAAAGCTGTAGAAAGTATTTTTAGCGTAAGCGCTATTTAAGATTAATGAATCTCAAAAGTATAAGTTTTTATCTAAGTTTATTTTGTTTTCCTATTGGTCTTCTATCTTTTATTAATATTTTATATGCATCTTATTTTGATTATTTTTTAAGTATTGATACCTATTTTTCAACATTAATTATTTCTTTATTAATTGGATTTGGATTATTTTACTATGGAAGAAATTCAAAAAAAAATATTAATTTTATTGATCAATTAATTCTAATTATTATCTCATACTTGTTAACCGCTATATTGATAGCTATACCTTTTTATCTTAGTGATTATCAAGTTACATTTTTGAACTCTATTTTCGAGTCAATATCAGGATTAACAGGAACAGGCTTCTCTATTTTTAAAGATATAAAATATCTCGATCCAACACTAATTCTTTGGCGATCTTCATCTCAATGGATAGGAGGTTTATTTTTTTTATTCTTTTTAATAATAATTTTTTCTAACAAATCCTTTAATTACAAATTGACAAATCTTACTTACTCTGGAGAAAATAATTTTAATTCTGAGACAATCATAAAAGAGAATTTATTAAAGATATTTATTATTTATTCTTTACTAAGTATTCTTATTTTAACTTCATTAAGTTTTTCCGGAGTTAGATTATATAACTCACTTAATATGACCATGACATTAGTTTCCAACGGTGGTTTCTTACCGACAAATAATTTAAGTCAGATTGTTACAACAAACTTACAAAAATTATCTATCATTTTTTCACTATTAATATCTATGCTAAATTTTTATTTACTTTTTAATTTATTCAATAAAAACGCTTTAATTAGAGAGCATAAAGAAGATTTTTATTTAACAGTTTCATGTATTATTTTTTGTATATTAATTTATTTTAACAATTATGAAGGCTTAAATATAATTATAAGCGTAGTAAGTAGTTTAGCCAACTCTGGTTTAACTCTAATGGAAAAGGATAATAATCTGAGTTTATATTTCTTGTTGATTACTATAGTTGGAGGATCATTAATATCAAATTCTTCAGGAATTAAATTAACAAGATTTTATATATTGTTAAAAATAACCTCATTAGAAATAATTAAATTAATAAGTCCTAATAGTATTATAAATAAAACGATTTTTAAATCAGAAAAAAAGATATCGGAGGATAATATAAGAATATCTTTTTTAATATTCATATCTTTTTTTGTAAGCCTTTTTATTTTATCTAGCTTACTAGTATTTGACAACATTGGTTTTGAAAAATCTTTTAAATTATCAATACTCACTTTAACTAATACTGTTAATTCTGAAATGTTTAATATGCAAAATTTAAATTTCTCTAATCTATTAACATCATCGAAAATAAGTTTAATTTTATTTATGATAATTGGAAAAATTGAGTTAATATCAGTTTTTTTAATTTTCAAAAAAATTTTTTTTAAAGATTAATGTCAAAAATTGTAATCATTGGCGCAGGTGCTATGGGTTCTGCTTTTTCATTACCCTGTTTAGATAATAACCACGATATAAATATTGTTGGGACTCACCTAGAAAATAACTTTATAGACCAATTAAAAAAAAATGAAAATTTACATCCAGGATTAAAAACTAAAATACCGAATGAGGTAAAAATTTTCAAATTTGAAAAATTTGATGAACTTTTAAAATCAAATGTAGACTTGATTGTCCTAGGAATAAGCTCGAAAGGTATTGAGTGGGTGGCTGATCAATTAAGCAGACTGTATAAAGAGGGTAAAATTCCAAAATTATTGATGCTTACAAAAGGTCTAAGCATTCATAATAATCAATATGAATTATTAGTAGATAAACTTGAAAGATTATTAAAGAATAGAGGAATTAATAAAGTAGACATTTCAGCAGTAGGCGGACCTTGTTTAGCTGCGGGTTTGGCAAATAGAGTGCATAGCAGTGTTGTGATAGCAAACAAAGATATTCAAACTGCAAAAAAAATAGCAGATATGCTTAATACAAATTATTACCATACATCGCATTCAGATGATCTAAATGGCGTCGAAGTTTCTGCCGCGATAAAAAATATTTTTTCAATGGCAGTTGGCGCAGCAAAAGGCTTATGTAGTAAAAATATTTCTGATGAGGTTAGAGAAAAAAATTACTTAAATACAGCGTCAGCTTTAATCAAACAATCCATTCACGAAATGGAGATTTTTGTTGAACATCTAAAAGGTAAAAAAGAAACTGTTAAAGGTCTTGCAGGTTTAGGGGATCTTTATGTAAGCTCAGGCGGCGGAAGAAATGCAAAAATGGGATCTTATATTGGTGAAGGATTTACTTTTTCAGAAGCTAAAAAAACAAAGATGGAAAAAGTTACGGTTGAAGGAGCAGATTTAGCAAAAGAAATTGCGAAAAAAGTAAACGAAGATTTTGATCAAAAAAAATTACCTTTAATGCTAAGTATGATCAATGCTATTGTTGATGATAAAAAACTCGAACTTAATTGGGAGTTATTCAGATGAAAAAAATTATTATAGTTTTAATATTAAGTAATCTAATATCGAATTTTTCTTATGCTAATGGTAAAATACTTATCAGTGGGTTCATCAATAAACAATCACAAGTAAAAAGTGGTACTGAAATTAAAGATCCTAAAAATAAAATTATAATTATTTATAATCATGGACAAAATACTAACGATAGAGCAAAAAAGAATGAATGTATCTGGGTAAATCAAATAAATAATCAAGCCTCATTAGTAGATGAGGAAATAAATGGTAAAAAAATTATGGTTTATAATTTCTGTTCTAATGATTTTGCTGGAGACATGTCGCTGAAAAAAAGTTGGTGGAAATCAAAAACTCCTTATGTAGGTAAGCATAAATTAGATAAAAGAGTTGAAAAAAATTTGGAATTAGTTGAAAAATTTGTAACTATGGGTGTACCAAGGAAACAAATCATTATCTCAGGTCATTCCTGTGGGGGTTTATTAACCTTAATGTTATTATCTGCTCACCCTGACAAAGTAGGTGGAGGTATATCATACATGCAAGCATGTTTTGGTAAACTTTCTTCTAAATACAAAGTAAAAAAAGTTGGCCCTGAAGCAGCTTTAGCTAAATTTGCTAAGAAAAACCCTGGTCCTGCTGAACTAAGAGAGAGACAAATTAATACAATTAAAAAATCAAATAATGTTCCCGTTTTAGCTTTCACTCATCCTAAAGATAAATGGGAAGGATTATTGTCTGATTGGTTGGAAGAAGTTCCAGGAGTTAAAAGAATTGTCATTTCTGAAGATTATAAAATTAATGGGAAGACTTGTGTCGTTAAAGGAGATAATTGGCAAGAAAATATTTCAGCTAGAAAAAATCCGGGTCACGAAATGAATCAAGGTTTATGTTTTCAATATTATAATCCCGAAATATTAAAGTATATAGAAGGTAGAATTTCATGAAAAAATATATAATTTCAATTGATGCTGGAACTACTTCAAATAGATCCATACTTTTTGATTTAAAAGGTAAGCCAGTCTTCTCTTCTCAAAAAGAATTTACCCAGTACTTTCCAAAAAGCGGATGGGTAGAACATAATCCAGAAGAGATTTGGAGAACAACTTTAAAAACTTTAAAAGATGTAATTCAAAAAGCCAAAAGATTAAGAGGCAAAATTTTAAGCATTGGTATTACTAACCAAAGAGAAACAACGGTTTTATGGGACAAAAAAACAGGAAAGCCCGTTTATAATGCAATCGTTTGGCAAGATCGAAGACAAGAGGAGTTTTGTAAAAAACTTAGAAAGCAAAATAAAGATACTATGATCTTCAACAAAACCGGTCTTTTAATAGACTCTTATTTTTCAGGTACAAAAATAAAGTGGATATTAGATAACGTTTCAAAAGCAAAACAACTTATGAACAAAAAACAATTATTGTTTGGTACAATTGATAGTTTTTTAATTTGGCGCTTAACTCGAGGAAAAGTTCATGCGACTGACGCAACTAATGCAAGCAGAACGATGATTTACAATATATCATCTAACAAATGGGATGATACGATACTAAATCTTTTAAAAATTAAAAAACATATCTTACCAGAGGTGAAAGATTGTGCAGATGACTATGGTCAAACACACTCATCAATTACAGGCAAATCAATACCGATAAATGGTGTAGTAGGGGATCAGCAATCAGCTACAATTGGTCAATGTTGTTTTGAACCAGGATCTCTTAAAAGCACGTATGGTACAGGAGCATTTGTCTTACTTAATACAGGAACTAAAAAGATTTATTCAAAAAATAGATTGTTAACTACAATTGCATATAGAATAGATGGTAAGACAACATACGCTATGGAAGGATCAATTTTTATTGCAGGTGCAGGGGTTCAATGGCTACGAGACAGAATGAAATTTTTTAAAAAAGCCCCGGAGACAGAAAAAATTGTGAAGTCTTTAAAAGATAATAATAATATTTATCTAGTACCAGCTTTTACAGGACTAGGAGCTCCTTACTGGGATGCAAACGCTAGAGGAGTTTTAAGTGGAATTACTAGAGATACAAGTCCAAAAGAAATAGTGAGAGCCACAATTGAAGCCGTTGCCTATCAAACATATGATTTATTCGAAGCTATGAAACATGATGGTTTAAGGCCTAAAATTGTAAAAGTTGATGGCGGAATGGTTATGAATAACTGGTTTTCACAATTTTTATCAGACATAGTGAATGTGAAAGTATTAAGACCAAAAGTTCAAGAGACAACAGCGTTAGGAGCGGCCTTCATGGCAGGTTTGCAGATTGGCGTTTACAAATCCTTAAAAGATATATCTAAAAATTGGCATTTAGATAAAAAATTTTCTCCAAAAATGAAAAATTTGCTAAGAAATAAAGTTCTAAAAGGCTGGTCAGCAGCAATTAAAAAAACTTTAAGCAATTAATACACTTTTAAGTTGCAAATTTAATTGAATTAACCGCTGTACACTTTGGGTTAATTTTGGTTCAATAATACATCATTAAAAACAACAATGGGGGAAATAACAATGTTTAAAACATTAAAAACTTTCTTAGCTATTGCTGTATCATTTTCAATCGTAACTATTTCTAGTGCATTTGCAGACGGTCATATGGCTGCAATCAAGAAATGGTCTAATGGAGAATTTAGTCTTTCAACTTTGTCTGCAAAAGAAAGGGAGAAAGAACTAGAGTGGTTCCACAATGCTGCAAAGCCATTCAAAGGAATGTCTATTAAAGTATTGTCAGAAACTATTCCAACGCACGAGTATGAATCAAAAGTTTTAACTAAAGCTTTTGAGGAAATTACTGGGATTAAAGTAAATCACCAGTTACTTGGTGAAGGTGATGTTGTAATGGCTGTGCAAACACAAATGCAAACTAACGTAAGTATTTACGACGCGTATATCAATGACTCAGATTTGATTGGTACTCACGCTAGAATGCAACAAGCAGTTAATTTAACAAAATGGATGGCTGGAGAAGGTAAAGATGTAACTTTACCAACTTTGGATATTAATGATTTCATCGGTAAACAGTTTACAACTGGACCAGATGGAGATTTATATCAGCTACCAGACCAACAATTTGCTAACCTTTATTGGTTTAGAAAAGATTGGTTTGACAGACCTGAAATTAAAAAAGGTTTTAAAGCTAAATACGGATACGACTTAGGTGTTCCTTTAAACTGGTCTGCTTATGAGGACATCGCTAAATATTTCTCAGAAGATGTGAAGAATATTGACGGTGTAAGAATATACGGTCATATGGACTACGGTAAAAGAGCTCCTGACTTAGGTTGGAGAATGACTGACGCGTGGCTATCAATGGCTGGAGCAGGTGATGTAGGAAAACCTAATGGAGTACCAGTGGACGAGTGGGGAATAAGAATGGAAAAAGGTTCTTGTAACCCTGTAGGAGCTTCAGTAACAAGAGGTGGAGCTGCAAACGGTCCTGCTGCTGTATACGCAATCAGAAAATGGGATGAGTGGTTAAGAAATTACGCTCCTCCAGGTGCTGCGGCCATGGACTTCTATCAGTCTCTACCGTCACTATCTTCTGGAAATGTTGCTCAGCAAATTTTCTGGTACACAGCGTTCACAGCTTCTTTAGTAGGAAAAAATCCTAACAACAAAGTTGTTGATGATAAAGGAATGCCGTTATGGAGAATGGGTCCATCACCAAAAGGACCTTATTGGGAAGAAGGCATGAAGCTTGGATATCAAGATGCTGGATCATGGACTTTATTTAAGTCTACACCAGTTAAAAATAGAAAAGCTGCATGGTTGTACGCTCAATTCGTTGTATCAAAAACAGTAGACCTTAAGAAAAGTCACGTAGGTTTAACTATCATCAGAGATAGTTCAATAGACCACAAATCTTTCACAGAAAGAGCACCAGCACTTGGTGGACTTGTTGAGTTCTACAGATCAAACAACAGAAATATTTGGTCACCAACGGGTATAAACGTTCCGGATTATCCGAAACTTGCTCAAATTTGGTGGCAACAAATTGGAGATGTAAACTCAGGTGCGTTTACTCCACAACAAGCTATGGATCGTCTTGCAGAAGAGATGGACCTAGTTATGTCTCGTATGGAAGCTGCTGATAAAGGTAGCAATGCATATGGTGGATGTGGACCAAGACTTAATAAACCAAGAGAAGCTTCTTATTGGTTAAATCAAAAAGGTTCACCGAAAGCTAAACGTGATGAGAAACCTCAAGGAAAAACTGTTCCATACGCGAAAGCTTGGAAATAGTAAGCGGTTAATCTAAATTAAAAAGGGGGCACTAGCTGCCCCCTTTTTTTAAAACTAAATTTTAAATTATGAGTCTAGAATTAAAAAATGTAGAAAAAAAAGTTGGAATTGATACTCATATTTATCCTACAAGTCTTAAATTAGAGAAAAATACTATAAACGTTCTTCTTGGCTCAACATTAGCAGGAAAGACGACTTTAATGCAAATAATGGCAGGTTTAGATAAGCCTACAACAGGCGAGATATGGTTTAATGGAGAAAATGTTACAGGTATGAAGGTTCAAAAAAGAAATTGCTCAATGGTTTATCAGCAATTTATAAATTATCCAAATTACACAGTTTATGAAAATATCGCGTCACCTTTAGCGATAACCGGAGTTAAAACAGATGAGATTAAGGAACGAGTAGGCAAAGTAGCTGAACTTTTAAAATTATCGGCAATGTTAAACAAAAAACCTGACGAATTGTCTGGAGGACAGCAACAAAGAACAGCTTTAGCAAGAGCCTTGGTTAAAGATTCTGATTTAATCTTATTAGATGAACCCTTAGCAAACCTAGATTTTAAACTTAGAGAAGAATTGAGAGAGGAATTACCAAAATTATTTGAAGACAGAGACTGTATAGTTGTTTATGCGACAACAGAGCCATCTGATGCTCTAATGATTGGGGGGAATACAGCAACATTATTAGAAGGCAAAGTTATTCAATACGGCAAAACGTTAGAGGTTTATAATAGGCCTGAAAATTTAATTTCAGCTAAAGTTTTTAGCGATCCACCTATGAATATAGCTGAGATTACAAAAAGTGGTGATAATTGTAAATTTACTAATAATGATATTCAATGGAAATCATCAGCAAAAATTAAGGATGGTACTTATAAAATAGGTATAAGACCTCATAATATTACAACTTATAAAGAGGGAAATAATCCAGTTGAAATTAATGGCAAGGTTCAAATTTCTGAACTTAGTGGGTCAGAAAGTTTAATACACTTTACTAATGGAAGTTTAAACTGGGTTTCATTATCTAATGGAACTCAACAAAAAAATGTTGGAGAAAATACTAAACTGTATATGAACACGGATGAGTTTTTATATTTTGATCAAAATAACAGATTGGTAAACAATGGCTAAAATAACTTTAAAAGATTTAAGTCACAGCTATTTAGAGCAACAGAATAATAATTCTGACTGGGCTTTAAGAAATGTAAATATTGATTGGAAAGATGGCGGAGCTTATGCTCTTTTAGGACCATCTGGTTGCGGTAAAACAACTTTATTAAATATTGTTTCAGGATTATTAAAACCAACAAAGGGCAGTGTTTTATTTGATGATAAAGATATGACATCACTCAACCCTGTTGAAAGAGATATTGCTCAAATATTTCAGTTCCCAGTTATTTATGACACCATGACTGTATATGAAAACTTAGCTTTTCCATTAAAAAATAGAGGTCTTTCAGACTCAGAAGTTGCATCTAAAGTTAAAGAAATTGCTGAGATGCTTGAATTGACAACTACATTGAATAACAGAGCATCAGGTTTAACGGCTGATGGGAAGCAAAAAATCTCATTAGGTAGGGGACTCGTTAGATCAGATGTAAATGTAATTATGTTTGATGAACCATTAACTGTTATAGATCCACATTTAAAATGGGTTTTAAGATCTAAATTAAAAGAACTACATCAAAAAATTAATCGTACAATGATCTATGTGACACATGATCAAACAGAAGCTTTAACTTTTGCAGATCAAGTTGTAGTCATGCATGAAGGTCAAATCGTTCAAACTGGAACACCCGTTGAATTATTTGAGAAACCCAAACATACTTTTGTTGGACATTTTATTGGTTCGCCTGGAATGAATATACTCCCTTGTGAGATTAAAAATGGTGAAATAAATTTCAGCGGTCAAAAAATACAAAGTCATAAAGCTATTAAAAAATCAAATTTTAGTAAAACTCAAATAGGCATAAGACCTGAATTTATAAATTTTTCAAAAGATGGAATTCCAGTCAAAATTAAAAGAGTAAGTAATACTGGAAGACATAAAATTGTTGATACAGAATGTAATGGAGGAAACATCAAAATATTATCTAACGCTTCTACCGAAATTCCAAGTGAAAGCGCCCATATAACTTTCAATCAAAAATATACTTATGTTTATGGAGACAACTGGATTATTGAATAATGAATAAAACTATTAATCAAAAAGCTTGGTATTTTGTTATTCCCGTATTTGTTCTTGTTGCATTTAATGCAGCTATTCCTTTAATGACAGTAGTAAATTATTCATTTCAAGAAACTTTTGGAAACAACGTATTCGCTTGGGAAGGAACAAGATGGTTTAAACAAATCCTGTTATCTGAAAGATTTCATGCTTCATTAGGAAGACAATTTGCTTTTACTTTTATAATACTTCTAATCCAAATACCTCTAGGAATTGCTATTGCACTTACAATGCCAAAAAAAGGATGGGGTGTACCAGTTTGTTTGATTTTAATGTCTATGCCGCTTCTAATTCCTTGGAACGTTGTTGGCGCTATGTGGAATATCTTTGCACTCCCAGATATTGGTTTTCTTGGTCATTCATTAAACGCTATGGGTTTTGATTATAACTTTACTCAGCAACCTGGTGATGCATGGTTCACAACTATTTTAATGGATGTTTGGCACTGGACATCTTTAGTTGTTCTTTTATCTTACGCAGGTCTTAACTCAATTCAGCCTGCGTACTATCAAGCTGCAGAAATTGATGGCGCTAGTAGGTGGGCAACTTTTAGATATATTGAATTACCAAAAATGAAAAAGGTTTTAACTTTAGCGATTTTGTTACGATTTATGGATAGTTTTATGATTTACACTGAGCCATTTGTACTAACAGGAGGTGGGCCAGGAAATACTACAGCATTTTTATCTATTGACTTAGTTAAAATGGCTTTGGGTCAATTTGATTTAGGACCAGCGGCTGCGATGTCATTAATATATTTCTTTATTGTACTTTTAGTCTGTTGGGTATTTTACAATTTAATGATGAAAAATGAGGCACAGTCATGAAAAAATATAAATGGTTAGTACCTACATTATATATAATTTTTTTAATGTTACCGATCTATTGGTTAATTAATATGTCATTTAAGACAACTACTGAAATTATAAATACATATTCTTTATGGCCACAAAAATTTACAACAGAGAATTATGTAAAAATATTTACAGACAGTACTTGGTATATGGGTTACATAAATTCAATTACGTACACAGTATTTAATACTGTTATTTCAGTAGCAGCCGCTTTGCCTGCAGCTTATGCGTTTTCTAGATATAAATTTTTAGGTGATAAGCATTTATTTTTTTGGTTGTTAACAAATAGAATGGCTCCGCCGGCAGTTTTTGCTTTGCCATTTTTCCAATTTTATTCATCTGTAAACTTATTTGATACTCATATTGCTGTTGCTTTATCGCATTGTTTATTCAATATCCCTTTAGCAGTATGGATTTTAGAAGGATTTATGTCTGCCGTTCCAAAAGAATTAGACGAAACAGCTTATGTGGACGGGTACTCTTTTGGTAGATTTTTCTTTAAAATTTTTGTGCCAACTATTGCAGCTGGAATAGGTATTACTATGTTTTTCTGCTTTATGTTCTCATGGGTTGAGCTTTTATTAGCGAAAACACTAACAGCCACTGCTGCAAAACCAATAGCAGCTACTATGACTAGAACCGCAAGTACCTCGGGATACGAACTCGGTTTATTAGCTGCAGCAGGAACTTTAACAATAATTCCAGGAGCAATTGTAATTTACTTTGTTAAGAATTATATTGCTAAAGGATTTGCGATGGGAAGGGTTTAATGTTTACGAAATTGTATGCAGCCACATGGGGTGACGTTGGCAAAGCAAAAGAAAAAGGTTTTTTTGATTTTGATTTATTTTCATGGATGGCTTGGACATGGCAAACGGCTGCTTTTTTTATTTTTATAGCTTTATGCATAATGGTAATGCTTATTTGGGAAAAGAAAGTACCAGGAGGTTCTCCAAGAAAAGGCATTTTAGGTTTAGATACAACTAGAGGTGATAGATTATTTGTTTCTTTATTGGGTAGTGCGTTTATTCATTTAGCATGGTTAGGTCTTGTTGGTAGTCTCTTGTGGATAGCATCAATTATTTGTGTTGCTTATTTTATTGTTGTATTTAAATACGTATAACAAATGGTCAAAGTAGGAATTAATGGTTTTGGTAGAATAGGGCGGCTTATTTTAAGAGCTTTATTAGAAAACTATAAAGGTAAAATTCAAGTAGTAGGTATTAATGATCTTGGTTCTATAGAAGCCAACGCTCACCTAATCAAATTTGATAGTACACATGGTACATTAAATCATGATGTAAAGACAACTAAAGAAGGTTTTCAAATAGGAGATCAAAATATCAAAGTTTTTGCTGAGAGAGATCCGTCTAAATTACCTTGGGGAAAAATTGGAGCTGATGTTGTTTTGGAATGCACTGGCTTTTTTTTAGATAAAAAATCAGCTGGCAAACATATAGAGGCTGGCGCGAAAAAAGTTATAATTTCTGCCCCAGCAAAGGAAGTAGATTTTACTGTTGTTCAAGGAGTAAACAGTAAAGATTTGAAAAAAGATCATAATGTAATTTCTAATGGCTCTTGCACCACAAACTGTTTAGCACCAGTTGCAATGGTTTTAGAAAATTCTTTTGGTATTGAATATGGATATATGACTACTATTCATAGTTACACAGGAGATCAAAAACTTTTAGATACACTTCATAAAGACTTGAGAAGAGCAAGGGCGTCTGGCGATGCCATGATACCAACTTCAACTGGAGCAGCTAAAGCTATGAGTTTAGTATTACCAAGTTTAAAGGGAAAACTTGATGGCACTGCTATAAGAGTGCCAACACCTAACGTTTCCTTAATTGATCTTACATTCGTACCTAATAAAGACGTTACATCTGAAAGTATAAATGATGCTATGAGTAAAGCAGCTAATGGACCTTTAAAAGGAATATTAGCAACTAATTCAGCTCCGTTAGTTTCAAAAGATTTTAATCATAACCCCCATAGTTCGATTTTTGATTTAACACAAACTCAAGTTATAAAAGGAAAATTTAGTCGAGTGCTTTCATGGTACGATAATGAATGGGGTTTCTCTAATAGAATGTGTGATACTTCAATACAAATAGCCGGTTTAATTTAATTATTTGATTTTTCAGCTTCCTCAATCAATTTAAGGGTATTTTTTGGAATATTTGAATTATCTGATTTAGAGTTTGAAACGTTAGAAACTTTTTTAATTTTATTTCTATTTATATTTTGAAGATCATCAACTGCTAGGAGAATCTCATCAATGCTATAATTGTCTTCCATTAGGAACCAACTTTATAAAGTCTCACCATGTTAGTCATACCTGCTTTTCCAAAAGGCAAACCAGCAGTTATGACTACAAAGTCATTCTTTTTTATAAATTTTAATTTTTTTATAATTTCTTTAGAAATAGACATCATATCTTTCCATCCATTTGCATCTCTACTATTTATAGACTTAACGCCCCAAAGTAATGATACTTGTCTACTTATGTTTATATTTGGAGAAATAGTTACTATTTCAGCTGCTGGACGCATAGCAGAAACAAGTTTCGCAGATTTTCCAGAATTAGAGAAAACAATTATAGCTTTAACGTCCGGGTTATAAGCCATATCTTTGACAGAGAGAAGAATAGATTTAACTGGATCTTTGTTGGCAATGACAGAATTTTTAAAATCTTCAATATGTTCTCTTTTATATTTTTCTGTAGATAGAATTGTTTGTGTCATAGTTGAAACTGCTTGAGTTGGAAACTTACCAATAGCAGCTTCAGCAGACAGCATTACAGTATCTGCACCTTGGAATATTGCTGTTGCAATATCGTTTATTTCTGCTCTAGTTGCAGTGTTATTTTCAATCATGCTTTCTAACATTTGAGTAGCAACAATTACGGATTTAGAAAATTTGGAACATTTTTTTATTAGACTTAATTGAACTTTTGGTACTTCACTATGACCAATATCAATTGCCAAATCTCCTCGAGCAATCATTATTGAGTCAGTAGCTTGAATAATTTTTTTAATATTTTTTAAGGCATGTTTATTTTCTATTTTAGAAATTATACCCATATCTTTTTTAATCAATTTTCTTGTCTCAAGAATTAACTTTTCATTTTGTAAATAAGAAAGGGCAATCCAATTACATCCAAGTTTAACTGCTGTTTTAATATCCTTTTTATCTTTTACAGTAAGTTTGTTGAAAGTTATGTCTAAATTTGGAATATGAAAACTTTTATTACTTTTAATTATACAATTTTGACTTCGACATTTTGTTATAACGGAATTTCCTTTTTTTCCAATTACAGAGAACAGATATTTTCCATCATCAATTAAAATTTTATTTCCTTTTTTTAATTTTTTTATAATTTTTGGATAAGGAAAAGTTACTCTTTGAGAGTTACCAGGTATTTTTTTATCATCGAATACAAATTTTTGATTAAAAATAATTTTTTGATTTTCATTTTTAACTTTACCTATTCTCAGCTTTACACCTTGTAAGTCAGCTATCAGAGATAATTTTTTTCCATTTTTTTTCTCTACTTTTCTTATCCGTGTAATTATTTTATTAATCCCATTTGTGTTATGGCTAAAATTTATTCTAAATGCATCAACACCGAGATCTACAAGCTTTTTTAACTTATTTTCACTGTAAATTGCCGGGCCTAAAGTAGCTATAATTTTTGCTTTTTTTTCCATTAAGAGGTTTTTATGTTATAACACCACTTCTCTTAAAAAAGAATATTAAAGAAAATTAATTTAAATGAGCAATAAAAGAATAGGAATTTTAACGAGTGGAGGGGATTGCGGAGGTCTAAACGCAGCGATCAGATCAATTTTTTTTAGAGCAAAAAATAAATATAAAATGGATGTATACGGAATTAGAGACGGCACAGCTGGCTTAATTAAACGTCCAGTAGATGTTATCCAATTAACTCATAAAACTTTTGGAGGATACTTATTAAGACAAGGTGGAACTTTTTTAGGATCTACTAATAAAGGGAATCCCTTTAAAATTCCAACCAATGATGGAAAATACGTTGATAAATCAAAAGAAATAATTCAAGGATATCATTCAATGAAACTTGACGGCTTAATAATCATCGGTGGAGACGGAAGTATGCAAATTTTAAAAAAATTAGCCAAAGACGGTGATATGAAAATTGTAGCTATTCCAAAAACAATAGATAACGATGTAGGAGCTACAGAAAGTTCGATCGGCTTTCATACTGCAGTAGATGTTGCAACTCAAGCATTAGATAATTTACAATCTACGGCAGCTAGCCATAGAAGATCTATGATACTTGAGGTTATGGGTCGAGATGCCGGACACATAGCTTTAAACGCTGGAATTGCAGGCGGTGCTGATATTATTTTGATACCGGAGATTAAATATTCAATAGATGGAATAATTAATAAGCTAAATTCTATGAAAAAAAATGATATTCAACATTCATTAATTATAGTTGCAGAGGCGGTAAAAAAGGAAGATGGTTCAAGAGTTGTCCATAAATATATGGATGGGGAACAAAGACTTGGTGGTATTGGAGATTATATAGCTCAAGAATTAATGAAAAAAACAGATGTTGAATGCAGGGTTACTTCACTTGGGCACGTTCAAAGAGGAGCTCCTCCGACGGCGAGTGATAGAATACTAGCTAGTGCTTTTGGAGTTTATGCTGTAGATTTATTAAATCAAAAAAAATTTGATCGAATGGTTGCATGGAAAGATAGAAGAGTCGTAGATGTTCCTATTGATGAAGGTATAAAAACATATAAAAATGTTGAGAGAAAAGATTCTTTAGTTGAAACAGCTCTCTCATTAGGAATTTATATAGGAGATGATATTTGATGATTAATAAAAATTTAAATAGGTATGCAAATAGACTTGTAAATGCATTTTTAAATAATAAAATTATTTCACCTTTACCATCAAAATATACTAAAAAAATATCTGAAGCTCAAAAATTAAGAAGATTATGCGAAAGTAAAATAAAAAAACCTATTAGCGGTTTTAAAGCAGCAGGTACAGGTTTTCCTGTTTTAAAAAAATTAAAAGAAAAAGAACCATTTTATGCGACTGTATACAAACATAATGTTCTTAAAAATAAAAAAACTGTAAAAACAAATAAATTTACAATGGGAATAGAATTAGAAGTTTGTTATATTGTAAAAAGAAGCTTTTTCGATCTAAAACATAAAGCTACGAAAAAAAACATAAAAAAATTTATCACTTATATCGCTCCATGTATTGAGGTAGTTGGTTACAGACAAAAAAAGAAAGGAATTAAAAGTCTTGGTGATTTATGTTCTGATTTTGGAGCAAATGTAAAATTTGTGATTGGTTCTAAAAAAAAATTTAGAAATCAAAATGTTAAAAATCTTAAAACAAAAATTTTTAATAAAAAAATTGATCAATATATTAATGGTAATACAAATACAGTGTATATAAATCCAATGAATTCGTTATTATTTGTACTAAAAAAATTACAAAAAGATAAAATTAAACATAATCAAGATTTTTATGTTTTTACTGGATCTTCAGTAGGAGTTGTGCCAATTTTAGGCAAGGGCATTTATAAAGGTGTTATAAATAAAATTGGAAGTGTTTCTGCTAAAATTAGTTAGATAAAAAATAACCACCTAAAATTACAAATGATATTAATCCAATTAGTTTAATATTATTTAAAAATTTAATTTTTTTTTCACCATTGTATTTTCTTTGTGACAGAAAATATATATTTGCTTGAGCTTTTTTTCTAAATTTAGGCCTAAGAGGATTTGGAATTGTTTTGTTTTTTATTGGTCTAAATTTTTTAGGATTAATCTGAAGCATTACTTATTAAACTCTATTTTTTTTGGGTAATCAACCTGAAGGCGTGAAATTGCTCCGATGAGGGTGCGTCATTTATGCAAATGATAATCATTCTCAATATACTGTAAATGATTATCATTATCAATTAAAACGAGGGAAGTATGAAAAAAACTTTGATATTTAGCTATTTATTTTTACTTGGATTTGCAGGCAGTTTATTTGCAAATGAAGTAAATATATTTAGCGCTAGACATTATGACTCTGATGTTCAACTTTATGAAAAGTTCACTGCTAAAACAGGAATTAAAGTAAACGTTGTATCTGGAAAGTCAGGTGCTTTAGAAAAAAGGATAATAGAAGAGGGAGCTGATAGCCAAGCTGATCTTTATATAACAGCAGACGCTGGAAGACTTGGAGCTTTTGAGGCAAATCTTCAAGGAGGGCTAACAAGTTCAGCTATTAAAGATGCTGTACCTAGCAACTTCAGAACTTCAAAATGGACTGGAATAGCAAATGCCAAAATTAATGTCCAGCTAAAAAAATTAGAAAATGGAAATTCATAAAAAGAAACAAAGTATGCTGATAAAACTCCTAAAACGAAAGTAATTATAATTACAAAGAATAAAATTACCATGGAATTAAAAATATAATCAAAAAGGAAGGTATTTCTCAATAAGGTAAAATAATTACTTGTTTCATTAAAGAAACTAAAAAATACAGTGATTATCGGTAAAGAAACAACGAAAGCAATAAATAAAGAACTAAAAAACCAAATATTATATTTTTTCATCTTAGGACTGATATCACATTAAGCTCTCTGGCTAAAGCGGCTAGAGTGTAGAATATAGCTTGCATAGAGCCAGAGAAATTGACGTCAAACTTTTAATTTTTTTTAAATATAGAAGAAACAATCATTTTTACTTCTTCAATTTTTATCTCAGAGATTTTTCTATTTGAAATTTTTCTTTCCATTTTTTTAGCCTCAGACATACAAGGCGAACAACCGGTCTTTAACCTATTTAAGTTAATACGATTTTTGCTTGTTCGCCTCATATTATTAATTAATTAACAACTACTTCCAACCCGCTGCTGTCATTACTTCTAAAGCATCTGCTTGCCTTTTTCCGTAATTAACAACTTTAGTTTTTAGATCTTGTTTAAAATCTAACCCCATATTTACAACAAGTGGATGTGGAGATACACCTTTTATCATTGGATACTCAAATGTATTATTTACGATATGATTTTGAGCTTCTTCACTTAGTAAAAACTCAACTAATTTTATCGCATTAGCTTTATTAGGTGCACCTTTTACAAGTCCGGCGCCACTAATGTTCATGTGAGTTCCTCTTCCATCTTGATTAGGAAAGAAAGGTTTTACTTTTTTTGCAGCTGCTTGTTGTTCCGGACCTTTTTTTCCAGATAACATTAGCGCCAAGTAATAAGTATTAGCTACTGCAATGTCTGCTTCTCCTGCAGCAACAGCAAGTATTTGAGCTCTATCATTTCCTTTAGGCGATCTTGCCATGTTAGAAACCATACCCTTTGACCACTCAGCTACTTTTCCTTTTCCATTATTTTTAATCAATGACGCTACAAGTGATTGATTATAAATATTATTTGAAGCTCGTATAACCAATCTGCCTTTCCATTTTGGATCAGCTAAACTTTCATACGTCAAGCCAGATAACTCTGAGCCACTCACTCTTTCTGGAGCAAAGTAAACAATTCTAGCCCTCTTTGCTATTCCAGGCTATATATATGCTTTTTCTATAATCGCATTTTTTGAAAATTACGGCACCGCATTTTCAATACTTACTTATTTATTTGGAGAGAATAATTATAACCCAATTATTCCTAAAATTGATGGAATTACAGGGGCTATATTAGCGATTTCATTTTCATTATTTCCTTATGTCTACGTTTTAACAAGAGCTTCATTTCATTATCAATCTAATAATTATATAGAGGTTGGTAAAAATTTAGGTCTTTCTGCTAAAGAGACTTTTTTTAGAATAATCTTACCATCTGCAAGACCAGCAATTATTGCTGGATTGGCGCTTGTGTCTATGGAATGTTTATCAGATTTTGGAACTGTATCTTTTTTTAGTGTTAACACTTTAACTACTGGTATTTATAACTCCTGGCTTTCTTTTGATGATTTAAATACTGCAAATCAGATTTCTTTTATATTGTTACTATTTATACTTATTTTATTTTCAATAGAAATTTACTCAAGAAAAGATGCAAGATACCATCAACCGGGAAGAGGGTTTAAACCTATTACAAAGATTAAATTAAATGGAAAAA